>NZ_JADCKU010000004.1:0-351271 GCF_014982165.1 Enterobacter cloacae complex sp. P24RS | reverse complement strand
ATGTCAAATAAAATGACTGGTTTAGTAAAATGGTTTAACTCTGAAAAAGGCTTCAAATCATCATAAGGTCAGCATTTTAGGGGATCAGGCCTTCATCCCCTTCCCCCTTGCCAAGTTAATTCTGTCAACGCATTCTCTTAGCAATTTGACTTGCTCCGGAGAGAGTTCAGATTCATCAATTGTTGTCAGAAAAGCGTTGAGAGAGCGCTCAATATCATTTTTAGTTAACCGTAAACAGATAACCTTAACCCAACGTGGCGAGAACTTGCTGAGGCCAATTGCTCTTGTGATTCGTAATTTCATGCCATGTCTCTTTACCGCCATTTTGGCGTTTTTGCAACCTCGTTTATAGCACGCAATGGATAATGTTATGTGAATATTTCGCCTTAGAATTTTCTAAGGGTCGTTTAGCCAGGGTAACCGGGCTTTCAGTGAACATCTAAGTTGGTTTTCCAGCATGTCACAAAAGCGCCTCGTCATTACCCGAAGCGGCTTATCACGTGAAGGTAGTTTTTACGGTCATACACAGGCTGGAATGTCAGCTTTGTGCCAAAAGCGGACATCGCAAAGTTGCTTCGCGAATATGGCAAATTCTTCTGGATCAGACGCGCCAGCCCTACGGATTAACATGTGTCATTACTCTCCGAAGGAATTCACTTACCTTCGGTTTTACGATAAATGTCTGGTCGATTGATCTGCCAGACAAAGTCTGGCCTGTTCAACGGGTTATACCCCAGTTTTTGGTATAACCAGGGCGCGCTGTCGGTGACCAGCATTATTCGTCGCAGGCGTGAGATCAACGGATGAACGTGACAGCATTCAATCAGCCAACGACCAAGACCACTTTTCTGATACTCATCCAGCACATAGACGTCGCACAAATAACCAAAAGTGGCATAGTCAGTGACCAGACGGGCGAAGCCAATTTGCCTTGTTCCATCCAGAAGCGCAAAACAAAGGCTGTTTTGGACTGAAATCCTGACCGTTTCAGCATCAATGCCAGGAGCCCAGGAAGATTGCGAGAGGTAATCGTGAATGGCTTCCAGTTGAAAAGAAGCAGGGTCGGTTGTGACAGTAAACTGGTCTTTGGTAAAATTCAGGTGCTGATTACTCACTGAACATCACCTTCTGCATTTACTTGTGAACAGACAAACCTTGCTGGCGAGGGCTGGTTTCTATATTGGGCCATGCTCAGGATGCTTTTTCATGTACTGTCATGATGAATACCAGTGGGCACTCCCCCTGATTCTCATAAAAATGAGGAACGTCCGTTCTGGCTGTTGCCGAACAGCCAGTTTTTACCTGATACAGGTGATCCTTCACACCCAGCGTGAGCGTGCCCGTCTGAACATATAACAGCTCAAGCGTCCCTCCCGTGTGGCCGGGCGAAGCAAACTTTTCCCCCGGTTGCATTTCCCACATCCAGAGCTCGGTCATATCAGGGCCACCCGAACCAGCAAGCAACCTTGCTCTCCCACCTTTTTCTCCAGCCCACAATTCAGGGATCTCATCTTTAGCAATGAGGTGCACGGTCGGTTTGGAGCTGACATCTACAAAATCAGCCACCGAAACGCCCATCGCGGCGGCGAGACGGCATAACAGGGCTATGCTGGGATTTGCCCGGCATCCCTCAATCTCAACCAGTGCTCCCTTGCTGACGCCCGCCCGGCGGGAGAGTTCATCGAGAGATATTTTCTTTTGCTTACGATACAGCTTAATCCGCTGAGATACGGCTTCATTTACGGTGTTGACGATAGCATTTGCATCGGTCATTAAGTTGACTTTTTTGGTCATGGGTCATTATCATGGAATAAATTGGTCATTAAAGGATTATCTCGTGTTAACAGTCACCCCGTCAATTGCCCCTGAAATTTATCGCATTGCTCCCGGCTTTCGGGCACTCAGTATCTACGTAAAAGCTGCGCCAGTGCTTAACCTCGATATCGGAGAAACGGCGCTGCGGGAAGCTTGTGAAGCGGTTCTGGCCGGTGAGCCTAAATGGGCGGAATCTCATCTGATCGCATGGGCCGACGTTTTTCAAAAGTTTGGAGCTAAACCTAAGCGCACCCCTTGCTCAGCGGATGCGTTACGCAAGCGTGTATTACGTGGCGGAACGATGCCAGCGATCGATCCCATCGTTGATCTTTATAATGCCGTTAGTCTCCGCTATGCCGTTCCGGTTGGTGGAGAGAATATTGCTGCGTATCAGGGTTCGCCGCATCTGGGGGTGGCAAAAGGAACAGAGCCTTTTGATACCGTCAAAGAGGGGGAAACGGCCGTTGAATATCCTTCACAAGGAGAGATTATCTGGTGTGATGATATTGGCGTGACCTGCCGTCGCTGGAACTGGCGACAGGGGATCAGAACTCGCTTAGGCGTGGAAGCTCAACAAATGTGGTTTATTCTGGAAAGCCTGCCGCAGATGCCGATGGATAAACTTCACGAAGCCGGGAAGATGTTGACCGACGGCCTGGAAAAAATGATGCCCGGTCTGTGGTTTGAAGTGGCTCTTATCGAAGAGCAATGCCAGTAATACCATTCAGGAGAAATAAAATGTTTACTGGCTTGTCTGCTTTCCCGTTAACCCCAGTCACCGGCAATGGAGTCGATGAGCAGGGGTTCATTAATATTCTGACCCGCCTTACGGCGGCACGTGTGGATTCTATAGGCATTCTGGGGTCAACCGGAAGTTATGCCTATCTGACCCGGGAGCAGCGCAAGCGTATCGCTACTCTGGCAAAACAGCATGCCGGGGATATCCCAATGATGGTTTGTGTGGGGGCGGTCAGTACCGACGCTATTCTGCATCTGGCAGATGATGCGCAGGCAGCTGGCGCGAATGCCCTTTTACTCCCGGCGGTCTGCTATCAAACACTCCGTGATGACGAAGTCTTCTCGCTCTTCGAGACCGTTACCCACCACGTGTCAGTACCGGTGTGTATCTATGATAATCCAGGTACCACGCATTTTACCTTTACGGATGAACTGCACGGGCGTCTCTCGTCACTTGAGGGCGTTCGCTCGGTTAAGATCCCCGGTGTCCCCGTTAGTCCGGAGGCAGCGACGGAACGAGTGGCTGCGTTGCGCCAACAACTGCGCCCTGATGTAACCATCGGTATTAGTGGCGATACCTATGCCGGGCTCGGATTAAATGCGGGTTGTGAAGTCTGGTACTCCGTGTGCGGCGGTCTATTCCCGCAAACAGCAAAACAGATAACTGACGCAGCAGCAGCGCAGGATCATGTACGCGTTACTGCACTGACAGCGCGACTTGAACCGTTGTGGGCGCTGTTCCGTAAACATGGCGGAAGTATTCGCGTTATTGCCGCTGCTGCTGGTGTACTTGAGCTTACCGACACGGATTGCCTGCCTCGACCTCTGCAACCGTTGTCAGCTGCCGACATCGCGGATATTGCCCATGTGATAAGCACGCTAGATCTGAAGTGATCTCTCCGCAGGACTGGCAGCTACAGGTCCTTTTGAAACAACCTCTTTAGGTCCGCTTCTAGCTCAAAGCGGACCATTGCATCTCTATGCCCTGCCACCAGCTTTCAAGCGAGCATATTTAGCTTTCAAAAGCTCCGCCGGTGTCGGCCCCTTCGGAGCAACTGGTGCAGCCAACGCCCGTCGAACAGGCGGAATCTGCTTCCCGGACAGCACCCGCTTTTCCCACATGTCCAGAATATCGCCAGCTTCACGCTCGAGCTCTTTATGGCTCAGTTGAACATCGGTTCCGCGGCGACGCAGTTCGAGGCAGATGTGGTAAAAAACCGGTTTCGGCCAAGGATACTGCTCACTGCTCGGGTACCGGAATACCAGCTTACGCCACTTCCAGTATTCGGCCATGATTTCATTGGTGGTGATCCCCAGTACGCATCGCCCTTCCCTGCACCATTTGATGAACTGGCCTGGCGAAGGCAGGAACGGACGCTCCTGGCGGCGTACCATGCGCATACCGGCTTCAACCTGCTCCATGGTGGTTATCCCATTTTCTTTGAACGCCAGCACCCATTGTCGGCGGATCTCGTTCACATCCTCCTGACTGCGATTAACCAAGCTTGCGGGGAACGCGGCGGCCAGCTGTACGAACAGCCCGTTGATAATCTGCGCCACCTGCTGCGTTTGTTCGCGTTCGGTGTACTGCTCAGACAGGTTATGGGCCAAGCGGCGAGCCTGTTCCCTGTCAAAATTGCGAATGCTCTCGGCTAGGTTTTTCATTCCAGCACCCCGTCAATCCAGTCGGTGTTATGCAGGTCGATGCCGCCGCGGGAAGGTTTTGGCGTTCCGGTTGCGCGCAGCCGCTTCGTGGTGAGCTGATCCCACTGTTTGCGAAGACTCGAGGGGCTCAGGATGTTGTCTTTCCAGAACTCGTCCCGGTTAGCCCACTGGAACAAGTCACAGATTTCGTAGTGAGTACGCTTGTCCTGGACACGCATCAGCCTGATGGTGTTTGCCCATTCAGCCCAGTTTGGCTCGGATAGCGATGCGTTGACGGTGAGAAGCCTGTCGTAAATCCAGCGAGCGGCCTTGAGGTCGTCAGCAGATCCCCATGATTTACCTGCCGGGGTGTATATCCCGGCGGCAGCTTCTGGATGGCGTGAGAGAAATTTTTGAGTTTTCTGGTTTCGGGATTCGTCAGAATTCCGAGACGAGGATATTTTATTATTGTTCTTGTTATAGTCTTGGGTGTCTACCGTTTCCGGGAAGGTTTTTCCCGTTTTCGGTAACACTTTTCCCGATTTCGGGAAGACTTTTCCCGTTTTCGGTTTGTCTAAAATCCAGGCTGAAAGGTCAGTATTTATACCGACCGTTTTCATCACGCCCTGCTTCTGACTGAAGATAATTTTGCGTTCTGCGAGTGACTTGAGCGCATCAGAAACGTGGGAATCACTCAGCCCTGTAAGCTCGGCGATCACCGTGTTCGTAACGCGGTCCTGTTTCTTGTTCCAGCCGTAGGTAAGCCAGATCACCGCCTCAAAACATTGCCATTCCCGGCCTGACAATCTGAGGCGCGGCTTAAGCTGTTGGATCTCGTTAGCGACCTTGGTATACCCGTTCGACAGGTCGGCCATACGACCTCCCGGTTGTTCGTTTCTATGGGGAAAATTGATAATTTCAGCTGTGTTTGACATACTTATCTCCGCAATCGTTAGCCACTTTTGCACCTGAAAGCCGTTGGTGTTCGAGCACCGCGGCTTTCGCCTTTTCTGAAGTCTTCACATTGCCCCCAGCATGGTTGTGACCATCGTCATTAGCGGGCCAAACTGCTCCGGCATCAGACGGAACAGTGATGCTATTCCCTCACTTAGCTCTTTGAGCTTCTGATGCTCTGGTGCGTCCAGCAGGACAGCCTGCTTAGCCTCGGCACACTCTTTCATCGCAGAGGCGATCAGCGACACTGTGTCGTTCTTCGGCGCCAGACGGTTGCGGAACTCCAGCGGCAGGACGGCCATGATTGCCGGGGCCAGCTGGCGGACGTTCTCGCGGTACTGCTCAGAGTCGAAACGGTTATCCAGGAAGCGAAACAGCTTCTGGCGCGCACGGCTGATATCCTTCGGGAAGCTGATGGCTGTCCCGCCCCGCTCCCGGTATTCGTTGATGATCAGCGCCGAAACGACGTCCTGATTGTTCAGCGCCGACGACCACGCCCGGACTACTTCGCGGATCTTTTCGTGGTCTGGAGCCGCCTTAGGTTGAGCGCGGTTTATCATTTCTCCCGGGTGTATTCTGGTATTCTGTTGATACGCAAGTGAATGCATTGCTTTGCCTTTCGTGGTTAGGGCCGCCGTTAAGCGGCATGGTTATCAGGGTGTGGAAAGATGGACGGCAGGTCCGGGCGGAATTCATGTGCCTGTATTTCACCGCCAACCGCTTTCACCAGTTCAGGAACGTGAACCGGGGAAATGCGTTTCTTTCCGTTAAGCCAGTCGCAGATAGTGGACTGGGCTTTACCGCAGCGTTTTGCCAGTTCTTTCTGGCTGCCAGCGATGGCGATCGCTTTCTCTACTGCGGAGTTCTTCTCTACTGTTTGGGTTTTCATAATCACCTCAGCTATCAGTCTAGAGCGATTATGTTTATCACCTTAGCGAATGTCAATCGCATAGGCGATTTTTTGCTAAATAATCGCTTGAGCGATAGAGTTAAAGAGGTCATTAACAGAGGTGAATATGGGATTCTCGGAGCGCCTGGCGCAGGCAATGAAACATGCTGGATATACACAAGGCCGGTTAGCGAAAGATGTCGGCATGGCTCAGTCCAGCGTCAATAAGCTGCTGAAGAATGCAAACGGATCACGTAAGACCGTTGAGATCGCCTCTGTACTGGGTGTGCGGCCAGAGTGGCTGTCTGCTGGTGAAGGGGAAATGGCTTCCAGTAGCGCAAGAGAACCGACTGCGCTTTGCCAGGTTAAGTCGTCATTGAATGGGGTTTACCGCGTGGATGTACTCGACGTTAAAGCCAGCGCTGGGCCGGGCAGTATTGCCACCAGCGATTTCATTGAAACTATCCGAGCCATCGAATACACGACTGAGCAGGCGCGCGCCTTGTTCGGCAACCGACCTGCTTCGCACGTCAAAGTGATAACAGTAAATGGCGACAGCATGGACGGCACGATTTCACCTGGCGATCAGATTTTCGTTGATACCAGCGTTACGCACTTTGATGGTGACGGGGTATACGTCTTTGTTTTCGGAAAGACACTGCACGTTAAGCGCCTGCAGATGCAGCGTGACCGCCTGGCAGTAATCTCCGATAACCCAATTTACGAAAAGTGGTACGTCGAACCAGAGGACGAGGACGCGTTCTACGTGATGGCCAAGGTGCTCCTTAGGCAGTCTGTCGACTATAAGCGCTTCGCATAGCCCGGTTTCCGGGCTAGCATCTCCAACCCTCTTTAATCAATTTTTCGCGTAAAACCTCTATACGTTGAAAGTCCTTTCTTTTTTTCAAGATCACTGACAGTTGAGAGAAGCCATAATGTGATGGCGGGTAAAAATCACTGGGATACTTATTTCCAGTTAACGATTCGTATTCTTCAACCCTTTTGTCATGAGCGCTACGTAAAGCCGAGAATGCCAACTCAGATAGCGCAATCATCTGTTCGCATAAATGCTCGGCCCTGGCAAGATTATCTCCCTCCTCCCTAAGTTTGTAGAACTTCTTAATATCCTCCTGGAGGCCAAAGTGAACCTGAACGATCTGTTCAGGGCTAAGCCAGCGGAGTTTATCAACCCACTCTTTATGCTCCATAAGCATCTTCCTCCAAAAAAATCAGCATACCACGAAGATAAATTTCATTAAAAATCGCTTTACCAATCACATAATTATCACTTTGGTAGTGATGATTATCGTTTTGGCGATTGACTACGATAATCGCTTTAGCTATTGTTGACCCATCGAAACGAAACATCGACAGCTGAGCGAAGTTAGCCAGCGGCGGACAGCAAGTCGCCTGCTTTTTAACAACATGCAGATTTACAGCGTCAATGACCTGTTAAGACCCCTACATGAAAACGTGCTGTATCACAGGGTTCAATCAGGTCGGTGAGAGAGTATCCCGCACGAGAGCGAGAACGGCGTGAGAACGGGCAACACTGGCAGGGAGTTGGCGCTACCAATACAGGTAATGTTTTGGGGTGTGGTGGCAGTGACCTCAAGCGAGGTGCAACGCTAGCAGTGTGATAAGACCTGAAAATCGGTTGGGCAGAGTGTTGTTTGCCAATACAGAAACAGGGCGCTCAGGAAGTAAGTGAGAGTGGCGACTCAATACCACCCACCACACCATTTCAATGGGTCGAATGGCCTGCGATGAATAAACAAAGGGGTGAGGGTATGGATAAAAGACTGGAAGAGTACCTGGCTGCTCTAGCAAAACAAGCAGGCGTCAGTTTTAGTGAGGCCTGCAAGATTGTAATACGACAAATCAACGATCATCATCGCAGTGATGCAAATCAAAATTCAGTGGTAGGGGGTAATTCATCTATCAAGAGCTAAATACCAAGCTCTTCCTTCACTTTGAGTTACAAGGATATGAGGATCGATGTTTAACGATTTGGATATGCGCATCACCTCATCTCGAACCTGATATAGGCCTAATGATTTAGAGGCCACATATTCCGCATCCGGGAGCTTGAACACCTGCCCATCATCGCCAGTAACCGTTCGATGATATCCGGAAGCAAGCATGCTTTCATGAAGCTTGTTATAGGTTTCCCAATCAGCGCCACTTAGCTCAACCCTAACGGTGTAGTCCGTCATTGATATTCCTTATTTTTAACCGTGGAAGCTCAAGAATATCAGTTCCTTTAACCGTGGAAAGTGAAGGAAATCACGCGCCGGGCGTGACTAAACTTCCCGGCACCAATAACCGAAAAGTCGCCTAACAAGCGGCTTTTTTCATACCTCAGTCGCTTCAACGAGGCTGCTTAGTTATGACAACCGGCGGTCATCCACCGCTACAACAATGTGCATCAGGTATAAATGTTCCGCTGGCCGGCGTTAAGGCACAAAGCACACAAATTCTATAAATATCGGAGGTGAATATTGCAACCACTACGTATATACGCATTAACGTTCGTAAATAAAGCTCTAACACTTTCAACTGATAACCGTGATGATTTTTGGCTGGAAATTCCCGGAGGTATTGGGTGGGTTAAATTCTCCAGGCTCCGGGAAGAAAAAGAATTTACAAATGATGGAGCGTTGTTTGCAGCCACTGAACTGCGTTCGGTATCTGACCTAACCCCTTACCCACAAGTTCAAGCACGATGTGTTTTGTGGCGTCAGCGGGAAGCTCTTTTAAGCGCTGCAAATACACTTTCTTTTCTTCTGGGTCTGAAACATTCTGATTTATGAAATCCCTTAAAGCAGTGAGCGATTCGTCATGGAGTTTTACTGTCACCACTTTTAATGAGGAAGAGATACTTCCCTCTTCACTGAGCAAGTTAATAGCATCCTTAGTTACTGAAATCGTGTCTAGAGCAGGCTCTTTACCGCTTAGATATTCTTCTATTCCTCCCTTAATCATTCCCTCTTCTCTCAAATAAGCGATGTTTTGTAAAAGCGTTTTCTTATCAAGAGCAGCTAACTCCCTCGGTATGTACTCGATCGGGTCAGGATAGCTCTCTAAAGCGAGTTGAAGAATTTGCAGCTGAAGATTTCGGTTAAACGTGGCCATCCATGTTTCCTTGTGCTGGCCGTGTGAGAACTTCCAGCATACCACCGAGCCTGAAGTGGTTAAAAGACAGGCATAACAAGGAGATCATTATGATTGATTTCGCACGCAAACCAGGACGGCAGCAAGCCGTAAAACTTAATTTGTTCGAAGTGATTCTTCGCCGCTTGTGCTACCGACTGGCGCAAAAGGGGAATCCAGATGTGTAACTCAACGAAATGCGGGTACTGCGGCAATCCGGTTAAACCGGAGGAAGTAGTCAAAAGTACCCTTCTCTATCGCAACGGCTCACAGCTGGCGCGCAAAGAAAAAGAATACTGCTTGAACGTTGTGCTTCGTACGACCAGATGGCCCACGAGGCATAACGTAAAAGCCGCGCAAGGCGGCCCGTACGTCCGGTGCTCCCGACCAAAGTTACACCGGAAAACTACTTAAAAAACCAAAGTTCACCCAATGGGCGCTATCTCTGGCCCGGGGATCTTACATCCAAATAAGAGGATCTCACATGGAATTTTTCTATGTAGTTAAGGCTACGCAGAAATCCGGCAAAGAAGACGCAGTGATTTGGTTCACTGCTAAATCAGAAGCCCGTGCCAACCTGCAGCTAGATGTTGAACTGGAAGATGCTGGTATTGAAACCGGACGCGGTAAGGATTACGCCAAACCGGTTCGCACCGATTTCCCTGTTTACAACGACCTGCCGGAAGAAAGCACCGTGGATTACACCTGGTGCAAACGCTACGAACTGGACGAAGACCAGCGTACGTGGAAAGTGAAGTTACAGCATGAAGATTCTTACCAGAACTCTTTTGAGCAGTCGACTTGCAGTATTACTGATACCAAAGACACAAAGATGCCTGAGCTGATCACGGTTGCTACGCTCCCACTGCGTCATCGCATTCTGGCTCAGTTCATTTCTGACGAGTACGCCTATCACATCGACACTGAGCAGAAGAATGAAATTCAACAGCTCGAGATGGATGTCGATAACAGCTACGTTCAAAACATGCTGCTCGCTGCAGAGAACGTCGATGCGTTCAAAAAAGCGACTGAATTCGAAATTGCCAGGGTTGTTGAGGCTCTGAAGACTGTCTTCCCGTTAGACGGGAAGCGGACAGACCTGTCTCTTGTCATTCATTTCTTTAAGACCTGGTTCAACACCGAGCATATCGATCGCGGCATTCTCGTTCGCGAATGGGCTGCCGGAAACCGAATTAGCAGCGTGCAGCGTACTGACGTCGGCACAAATGCAGGTGGCGGAAATGAGACAGATCGTAATTCAGGCTACACACATACGCTCGATACACTCGACAGTGAAATAGCTCTGGCCACCCTGCCTGATGACTTCAATATCTACGATATACCCGGTTCTGTTTACCGTAGGGCGAAAGAAATCGTCGCAGCTAAAGAAAGCCCATTCAAGGAGTGGTCTGCCGCTCTTCGCAATACCCCTGGCATTCTCGACTATTCACGCGCATCAATCTTCGCGCTTATCAGAAGCGCACACCCGGAATATTACAAAAACCCGGGGCGCCTCAGCGGATTCATCAGTGCCAATCTGACTGAAAGCGATCATGGAAAACCAACAGCCGAAACGCTGGCTGCAGCGCGGCACAATCCAGAGGTGAGCTGGGAAAGTGAAGTTAACGAGCAGATTGAAGCGGAACAAGCATCGTTAGCAACGCAGCCGCAGGTCACGAACCTTGGCGATGGCATGTTCACTATCGATAACCTGATGAACGAAAAACAAACACAGAACGATGACCGTTCACCGGTTACAGCGGAGACCACCAGTGATGTGCAGATGGAAACGACTCAGCCAGAGAAAGACGAAGATGTTGGTTCGGTACCACCGGGCGAAGGCACTGATGCAGCTAATTCCCAGACAGATTCCGTAGAAGCAGACCAGTTGCAGGAAACAACAATTGACGTTCAGGAATCAAACCCAGAAGGGGAGTTCCCTGCATACTTCGAACCTGGCCGCTACGAAGGTCTGCCGAATGATGTTTATCACGCAGCAAACGGCATCAGCTCAACTCAGGTGAAAGATGCCCGCGTCAGCCTGATGTACTTCAATGCGCGCCATGTAGCTAAAACTATCCCTCGCATAGCATCAAAAGTGCTGGACATGGGAAACCTGGTGCACGCCCTTGCATTGCAGCCGGAAAATCTCGAAGCAGAGTTCAGCGTAGAACCTGAGATCCCCGAGGGCGCTTTCACGACCACCGCAACTCTGCGTGAGTTCATCGACGAGTACAACGCCAGCCTGCCGGCGCTGCTAAGCGCTGACGAGATTAAAGCGTTGCTTGAACAACATAACGCATCCCTTCCCGCTCCAGTGCCGCTTGGCGCCAGCCTGGAAGAAACGGCTCAAAGCTATATGGCTCTCCCTGCTGAGTACCAGCGTATTGAAGGAGGCCAGAAGCAAACGGCAACGGCAATGAAGGCATGTATCAAAGAGTACAATGCCACTCTGCCCCCGCAGTTGAAAACCAGCGGTAGCCGTGACGCGCTGCTCGAGCAGTTAGCAATTATCAATCCTGACCTGGTGGCGCAAGAAGCGCAGAAACCACAACCGCTGAAAGTCTCTGGCACGAAGGCCGATCTGATTCAGGCCGTGAAAGCAGTCAAACCAGATGCGGTTTTTGCCGACGAGTTGCTGGATGCCTGGCGTGAGAATCCGGAAGGAAAAGTGCTGGTCACCCGCCAGCAACTAAGCACCGCTCTGAATATTCAAAAAGCGCTTCTGGCTCACCCGACCGCCGGCATGCTGCTGACCCACCCGAGCCGCGCCGTCGAGGTAAGTTACTTTGGCTTTGAGGAGGAGACGGGCCTGGAAGTTCGTGTGCGCCCCGACCTCGAGATCGACCTGGACGGTGTGCGTATCGGCGCAGACCTGAAAACTATCAGCATGTGGAACGTAAAGCAGGAAAGCCTGCGCGCCAGACTGCACCGGGAAATCATTGACCGCGACTATCACCTGAGCGCGGCAATGTACTGCGAAACCGCGGCGCTGGACCAGTTCTTCTGGATTTTCGTCAACAAAGACGAGAACTACCACTGGATCGCCATCATCGAGGCATCCGCTGAACTGCTGGAGCTGGGCATGCTCGAGTACCGCAAAGCGATGCGCGCTATCGCAACCGGATTCGACACAGGTGAATGGCCAGCACCAATCACAGCCGACTATACCGACGAACTGAACGACTTCGACCTGCGCCGTCTTGAAGCGCTGCGTACACAGGCATAAGGGGGATATATGCAAAATACCAACGTTACCGTTGCTGATCAGAACACCGTTATCAATTCCAACGTGGCACTGTTCGATTCTCAATACCTGAACGCCATCAGCACTTTTGCGCAGATTATGGCTCAGGGCACCGCGACAGTTCCTAAGCATCTTCAGGGCAATCAGGCCGATTGCATGGCCGTAGCGATGCAGGCCGCACAATGGCAGATGAATCCCTTTGCTGTGGCACAGAAGACGCACCTGATTAATGGTGTGCTCGGGTACGAAGCGCAGTTGGTCAATGCCGTCATATCGCGTAGCGGCGTGCTTGCCAGCCGCTTTGAATATGAGTGGTACGGGCCATGGGAAAAAGTTGTTGGAAAATTCCATATTCGTAAAGGCGAAAAAGGCGAGTACCGGGTTCCAGGTTGGAACATGGCTGACGAGGCTGGGATCGGCATCATTATCCGCGCAACGCTTAAAGGTGAAGATCAGCCGAGAGAACTCGATTTGCTGCTGGCTCAGGCCCGAACCCGAAACTCTACCCTTTGGGCTGATGACCCTCGCCAGCAGCTGGCGTACCTGGCCGTAAAACGCTGGGCGAGACTGTTCTGCCCGGATGTGATTCTGGGCGTTTATACCCCGGATGAGCTCGATGATCGTCGTGAAGAACGAGAGGTAAACCCGGCACCGGCTCAGCACGTTAGCCTTGCAGACATTTCAGGTGACATCGTCACTACGACTCAAACGGCTCAGGAATCAGCTCAAAACATCGATGCACTTGCTGATGATTTCCGTGTTCGCATCGAGGCGGCTCAGGATCTGGATAGCGCTAAAGCTCTACGCGCAGATATTGAAACAGTCAAAGTAACGCTGGGTTCTGCCCTGTTCACTGAGCTGAAAAACAAGGCCGTGAAGCGTTATTAACTGGTTGATGCACGGAACAAAGTCGAAGCAGCCATCAATTCCCTGCCACCTTCAGATGAACCCGATGCAGCTGCGCGGTTCGCGGAAGTAGAGCGCGTTCTTGCAGCGTCGAAACGCCATCTGGGCGATGAATTGCATGGTCAGTTCAGCATCACCCTGGCGGATATGAAACCGGAATACGTGGACTAACGAGATCGGGAGGGAAAACCCTCCCTCAAGGAGAAGAAATGCGACTGATTAATCGAGGCAGTAAGCAATCCCCTCTAGCTCGCCAGGCATGTGAAATCGCACTCGCAGCCCACCAGCAAAGATATGGTGACTATGGGCGCAGCAAGATGAAAGAGACCTATACGGTGAGAGTGGAAGGCGTGAAGGTCTGGGTTGAAGTGGTCAACTGCAAGGCAAGCTACGTGGCCACGGCAATGACCGGCATGCGCCGACTGCGATCCTTACCTGGGCAGGTGGCCTGATATTGAAATATCACACTACATGACTTTGAGAGCTCATATTTATCAAACTGGAGGTTTTCATGGGACAGCTCGTTAGCTTGGAGGATTGGGCTTCCGGTCCAAACGGCTTCAAGCAACCACCATCCAGAGCGGCGCTGCACAAGATTGCTAGAACAGGACAAACAATCCCAAGGGCGCTGAAACAAGGTCGGCGGTGGGTTATCGATGAAGAGGCCAAATTCATTGGTATGCTCACATCGCCGACTCTACCACCACGCATGCCGAAAGCGGTTAAGACGCTTATGGAGAGAGTAATTAATGGCAGCCAGACCACGTAATCACAGGGTTACTATCCCAAATCTCTACTGCAAGCTTGATAAGCGTAACAGCAAAACCTACTGGCAATATCGGCATCCTTTAACCGGTCAGTTTATCGGTTTTGGTACCGATCAAGAGGCGGCCAGACTGGCCGCCTCTGAATTGAATCGTCTTCTTGCGCAGCAGGAAGCTGCCCAGTCGTTTGCCCTGATAGATATGGTCAGCCATAAGAAAGTTAATTCCAAGAAATCGATGAGGATGCGCCTATGGATTGAACGGTATCTGAAAATTCAGGAGGAGCGACTCAGCAATAAAGAGATAAAAATTAATACGCTTAAATCAAGAAGGACATGCACGAACGTACTGGTTGAAAGGATGCCTGACATTGGCATTCAGGAAGTCACTACCAAAATGCTGGCAGCCATTACAGACGAATATAAAGCCAGAGGCAAAGCACGAATGGCGCAAACGCTCCGCAGCGTCTGGATTGACCTGTTCAAAGAAGCGCAGCACGCAGGCGAAGTTGAGCCGGGATATAACCCGGCGCTAGCCACAAGAAAAGTCGTTGTCCGGGTAAGTCGTTCGCGACTGAACCTTGAGATGTGGAAGGCGATATTTGAAGCGGCCTCCAATATGGCGCCCTACGTCCAAAACTCCATGCTTCTGGCAGTTGTCACCGGGCAACGGCGCGGCGATATAGCCAAAATGAAGTTCTCTGATGTCTGGGACGGTCATCTCCACGTTGAGCAGCAAAAGACCGGGGCGAAACTGGCTATACCGCTCTCGCTACGCTGCGAGATGTTGGATATTACACTGGCGCAGGTGATCAAGCGATGCAGGGATCGGGTCGTAAGCCCCTGGCTTCTCCATCACGTGACCTCAAGCGGTAATGTGAAAGCAGGCGATCAGGTTGGCGAGAACAGCCTTAGCGTCTCCTTCAAACTCGCGATCGATAGTACTGGCATTTCCGTAGAGGATGGGAAAACAATGCCCACTTTTCACGAGCAGCGTTCTCTATCGGAGCGTCTGTATGAGGGGCAAGGCATCAATACCCAGCAGCTACTAGGTCACTCATCAGACAGGATGACAGCTCAGTATCATAACGATCGCGGTCTCGAATGGGTGAAAGTGAAGGTGTAGCTACGTGAATAATTGGACCGTATCCCCCTGCAAATTTCCCAGAATTTAAGAATTCATTTTGGGGAGGAATTTTGGAGGAGTTTTGGGGAAGACAAAATCGGGCAAAAACCGGGCACCGCGCCCGGTTCTGCTTCCAGCCTGAAAAAGCCCTTACGAACTCAACCCGCGGTTATCCAGCATCGGTTCGATCTTCGGATCGTGGCCGCGCCAGTTCCGGTAAAGTTCAGCTAAATCAGTACTGTTACCGCGCGACAAAATCGCCTCGCGGAATTTCTGCCCGTTTTCACGCGTCAGGCCGCCCTGCTCGACAAACCACTGGTAGCCGTCGTCGGCCAGCATCTGCGTCCACAGGTAGGCGTAATACCCTGCCGCGTAGCCCCCGCCAAAAATATGGGCGAAATAGCTGCTGCGATAGCGCGGCGGTACGGCAGCAAGATCCAGCCCCTCTTTTTTCAACGCGGCGGATTCAAAGGCCTCCACGTCCTCAACCGGCGCCTGAATGCCGTGCCAGTTCATATCCAGCAGCGCGGCGCTCAGCAGCTCCGTCATGTCATAACCCTTGTTAAACTGGGTCGCGTTGAGCATTTTTTCCCGCAGCGCATCCGGCATCGGCTCGCCGGTTTGGTAGTGACGGGCAAAGTGTGCAAATACCTGCGGATGGCTGGCCCAGTGTTCATTGATTTGCGACGGGAATTCAACAAAATCACGCGGCGTATTGGTGCCAGAAAGCGTGGCATAGCGCTGGCTGGCAAACAGGCCATGCAGCGTGTGGCCAAACTCGTGGAACAGGGTAATCACATCGTCCCAGGAGATCAGCGCGGTCTGCCCGTTAGCCGGTTTTTGATAGTTGCAGACGTTGTAAATCACCGGACGCGCGGTAAACTCGTAAGATTGCTCAACGAAATTTCCCATCCAGGCGCCGCCGGCTTTGGAATCACGCGCGAAGAAGTCGCCGTAGAACAGCGCCATGCCTTCACCCGTATGATCGAAAATCTCCCACACGCGCACGTCCGGGTGATAGACCGGGATATCGAAACGCTCGACAAAGCGAATGCCGAACAGCTGCGTGGCGGTCCAGAATACGCCATCCTCCAGCACGGTATTAAGCGCGAAATAGGGTTTAATCTGCGATTCGTCCAGCGCATATTTCGCTGAGCGCACGCGTTCGGCATAAAACGCCCAGTCCCAGGCCTGCACCGAAAAACCGCCCTGCTCGCCGTCAATGACCTTCTGAATATCTGCCTGCTCCAGCGCGGCCCTGTTACGCGCCGCAGGAACTATCCCGCGCATGAATTCAAGCGCGGCAGCCGGCGTTTTCGCCATCTGGTCGGCAATGCTCCAGCTGGCATAGTTTTCAAACCCGAGCAGCTGCGCCTGCCTTGCCCGTAACGCGGTAAGCCGACGGATCAGGTCGCGCGTATCGTTTTCGTCGCCTTTCTGAGTGCGTTCCCAGCCCGCATTAAACAGCTTTTTCCGCGTCTCGCGCTGCGTGAGTGCTGCCAGCGCGGGCTGTTGCGTGGTATTCAAAAGCGGGATCAGCCAGCGATCCGTCAGCCCTTTTTCTGCGGCAGCGTGAGCGGCGGCGTCTCTCTCCTCCGCGCTGAGCCCGTCAAGATGTTGAACATCGTCCACCACCAGCCCGCCCGCCTTGTTTGCAGCCAGCAGGCGCTGGTTGAACTGGCTGGTCAGGGTGGCGGCTTCGGTATTCAGGGCTTTCAGCTCGGCTTTTTCATCGGCGTTCAGTCGCGCACCCGCCAGAACAAAGTGCTGATACGTCTCCTCTGTCAGCCGACGGGATTCAGCATCCAGCGTGTCGCGATCCTGCCAGACGGCTTCCACGCGGGCGAAAAGCGTATCGTTTAGCCAGATATCGTTCGCCAGCCCGGCCAGTTCGGTAGAGAACTGCTCGTCCAGCGCCTGGAGATCATCGTTGGTGTGTGCGGACGTCATGGCGAAGAACACGCTGCTAACGCGCGACAGCATGGCCCCGCTCTTTTCCAGCGCCAGCACGGTGTTATCGAAATCCGGCGCGGCGCGCTGCGCGATAATCGCGTCAATGTCAGCACGCTTGAGGCGCATTGCTTCATCAAACGCCGGGCGATAGTGGCTGTCTTCTATCACATCAAAACGCGGGGCCTGATAAGGCAGCAGGCTCACGTCAAAGAAAGGGTTGTTGACCGACATCGTTTACTCCTGAGCACGGTATTTCTCACCAGAGTAGGCCAGCCTGCCCCGGCCTGCAATGACGTCATACAAATGTTGCCTTAACGACCCGCCCGAGAGCGTGCTATGGTAGTACAACACAAAAAGCGTTGAGGAACAGTGAGATGATTATTTTAGTTACCGGGGCGACGGCAGGTTTTGGTGAAAGCATCACGCGTCGCTTCGTCGCCAACGGACACAAGGTGATTGCAACGGGTCGACGTCAGGAGCGTTTGCAGGAGCTGAAAGACGATCTGGGCGACAGCATCCTGACCGCGCAGCTGGACGTGCGCAACCGTGCCGCCATTGAAGAGATGATTGCAAACCTGCCTGCCGAATGGCGTGACATCGACGTTCTGGTCAATAACGCCGGCCTGGCGCTGGGCATGGAGCCTGCCCACAAAGCCAGCGTGGAAGACTGGGAAAACATGATCGACACCAACAACAAAGGCCTGGTGTACATGACCCGCGCCGTGCTGCCGGGCATGGTTGAACGTAATCGTGGTCATATCATTAATATCGGTTCCACCGCAGGCAGCTGGCCTTACGCGGGCGGCAACGTCTATGGCGCAACCAAGGCCTTTGTACGCCAGTTCAGCCTGAACCTGCGCACCGACCTGCACGGTACCGCCATCCGCGTGACCGACGTTGAGCCGGGCCTGGTAGGCGGAACGGAATTCTCCAACGTGCGCTTCAAGGGTGACGACGCGAAAGCGGATAAAACCTATGAAAATGCAAATGCGCTGACGCCGGAAGATATCACCGAAACCGTCTGGTGGGTCGCGACGCTGCCGAAGCATGTCAACATCAATACTGTTGAGATGATGCCCGTCAGCCAGACCTATGCCGGACTCAGCGTGCATCGCGGGTAATTCACCCTTCCCGGCCTGCGGGCCGGGTATGTGATGACGGGTAAAAGAATGGTAGTATGTTCAGGTTAACTCTCTGAGAAATCACAACCCATGGCCGCTGAATCGCAACTTAATCCTACCCAGCCCGTTAATCAGCAAATTTATCGCATCTTACGCCGTGATATTGTTCGCTGCCTGATCCCGCCGGGAACGCCGCTCTCAGAAAAAGAGGTTTCGGTACGTTTTGACGTTTCCCGTCAGCCCGTGCGCGAGGCGTTTATTAAGCTTGCAGAAAACGGCCTTATTCAGATCCGCCCTCAGCGCGGCAGCTACGTGAATAAAATTTCGCTTTCGCAGGTGCGTAACGGCTGTTTTGTTCGCCAGGCCATCGAGTGTGCGGTTGTGCGCCGCGCCGCGTCGCTCATCAACGACAACCAGTGTTACCAGCTGGAGCAAAACCTGCATCAGCAACGCATTGCCATCGATCGCAAACAGTTAAACGACTTTTTCCAGCTGGACGATGAGTTTCACCAGAAACTGGCGCAGATTGCCGAGTGCCAGCTCGCGTGGGATACCGTCGAAAACATCAAGGCCACCATCGACCGCGTGCGCTATATGAGCCTCGACCACGTGTCTCCGCCAGAAATGCTGCTGCGCCAGCATCACGATATTTTCAGCGCGCTGGAAAAACGCGACGCGGAAGCCGTAGATAAAGCAATGACGCTTCACCTCCAGGAAATTAGCGAGTCGGTTCAGTTAATTCGTCAGGAAAACAGCGAGTGGTTTAGCGAAGAATAAAACCTCGCCGCCCCTTTCGGTTGCGGCGAAGCGATTAGCGAACCACTAATACCGGAATAGTGGCGTAGCGCAGGATAGTTTCAGCATTCGAACCCAGCAGATGCGTTGTGATACTCGGATTTTTCGATCCGATAACGATGACATCATATTTCCCCTCTTTGCTGAGCTTGATGATTTCATCCCGTACGTTGCCGAAGCGTACTTCACAGTCAATATTGTCCGGGGACATATCAAAGAGCCGTTTCAGCGCTTTCATCTTCTTATCAGACTCGGCGGTCATATACTCTTCGAATTTCTTAATATCGGCATTGAACCCCCGCAGTAACGAACGGCTGCTGTTAGGAAGAATGTTGACCAGGGTGATGGTCGCGCCTTCCGCCTTCGCGAGATTGGCCGCATGGCGTACCGCTTTGTCGCTCAAGTCCATTTCAAACACGTCAACAGGCATCAAAATTTTCTTATACATAAGCCTGACTCCTTTTCCAGTGAAGGGTTATTTTCTGCTTCCAGAATGGCATTGCGGAGATAAACAAAGCCTAAACACTTGCATCCTGAAATTATCAATTAAGGAAAATAACTGTCCGCTTTGTAAAGCGGTGTCCTGAACCGTCAACGCCATCATGAAATAAGAAAAAAGTGTGAGCTTGATCAAAAGCAAATAATTTCGTTTAAGAGAGGCGTATTAATAGTGCCCCGTGAACGGCAGTCGTTGAATTAGCGCCGTAACGGATAAGTGCGAGAGGAGAAAATACCATGATGACATACGACCGTAACCGCAATGCAATCACCACCGGCAGCCGCGTCATGATTAGCGGCACAGGCCAGTTCGGCGTGATTAAAGCGATCCACAGCGACGGCCTTAATGCCGAGCAGGTGCGACGTAATAAAACGGTTGAAGTGGACGGATGCGAAGGTAAGTTCGAACCGATTGAGCTGATTCGCCTGGGGATGCACTAAGCCGTGCCCCGACATGCCGCCGCGAACGGCGGCATGACATAGCGTTACAGCTGAGCGGCGTACTCCGCAACCGTGGCCTTCGCGCCTTTTTGTAGCAACATCTGATAGGCCTGCATGACCGCCGCCACAAACACCGCGTCCTTCGGCAGCTCGTTACCGAAAATAGACTCAATGCCCAACAGCGCATTAACGCGGCTTTCCCCTTCAGGGCTACCGTTTACCGCCGCCTGAATCACCGCCAGCTGCGGATCGCTCACCTCAATCGCGTTACCCTGCTCATCCACACCGCCGACATAACGCATCCAGCCCGCCACGCCCAGGGCCAGCAGCGGGAAAGGCTTCTGGTGGACAAGGTGCCAGCGCACGGAATCGAGCATGCGCTGCGGCAATTTCTGGCTGCCGTCCATGGCGATCTGCCAGGTGCGGTGGCGCAGTGCCGGATTGCTGTAGCGCGCGATCAGCTGGTCGGCATAACGACCTAAATCCACGCCTTTCACTTTCAGCGTCGGCGCCTGCTCTTTCAGCATCAGCGCATGCGCGGCGATACGGTAATGTTCATCTTCCATGCAGTCATTAATGTGCTGATAACCGGCCAGGTAGCCAAGATAGGCCAGGAACGAGTGGCTGCCGTTAAGCATTCTCAGCTTCATCTCTTCAAACGGAATGACATCAGAAACCAGCTCCGCACCGGCCTTTTCCCACTCAGGACGGCCTGCAACGAAATTGTCTTCAATCACCCACTGGCGGAACGGCTCGCAGGCCACGCCTGCCGGATCGCGTACGCCAGTCAGCTGCTCGATTTTATCCAGCGTGTCGGCCGTGACGGCGGGCACAATACGATCCACCATGGTTGACGGGAAGGTGACGTTCGCTTCGATCCAGTCGGCCAGTTCGCCATCAACAGCGCGCGCGTAGGCACAGGTCACATTGCGCATCACGTGGCCGTTCTCCGGCATGTTATCGCAGGACATCACGCTGAATGCCGGTAGCCCCGCCGCCTTGCGACGCGCCAGCGCTTCCACCACCACGCCCGGTGCAGATTTTGGCTGATGCGGGTTTTGCAGGTCTGCAACGATTAACGGATGATCGAGCATCAGTTGTCCGGTTGCCGGGGAGTGGCAATACCCTTTCTCGGTGATGGTGAGCGACACAATGGCAACCTGCGGCTCGCACAGGGCCGCCAGCACGGTTTCCAGCCCGTCCACCTGCGCATGGAGCGCGGTTTTAACGACGCCGACCACGCGTGCCGTCCAGGCATCGGCAGACATTTCTGCCACGGTATAAAGGTTATCCTGTGCCTTCAGATCGGCGATCTGCTGTTCGCCGCCAATCAGGTTAACTTCGCAGTAACCCCAGTCGCTGCCCTGTTCTGCGGCGAGTATGTCGGTGTACACCGCCTGGTGCGCGCGGTGAAACGCGCCAAACCCTAAATGAACAATGCGTGCCTTAAGGCTGCCGCGATCGTACTGCGGACGCGTTGCCTTCGCCTGTAATAACCGGTTTTCCATGATTGAGACTCGTTAATTAATGAAAGCTGTGATTCGCTGCCGCTTGCTTAACAAAGCGGCAGCGCCTGCTGACTACACCAACTAGAATGGCAGTCGGAGTCAAAAAACGCTGCCATTAACCATACTGATACGTCGTTTTCAGATCTTGATTTACATTAACTTTTCGCCATGTGGTGTGACATCAGAGAAAAGTTGTGTGACAGGTAGCGCAAGATGTAAACCATTAGCGACGGGAAGAGAGCGCGCCGTAGGCTACCGACCCCTTATGTGACGCTTCTGCCGCATCTTCCGCTTCACTCAGATCGCGATCGCGCACTTCCGGCATCAGCAAAGCGGAGAGCAGCCCAATCAGCGAGTACGCCACCAGCATCGCCACAATCGGCCACCAGGACCCGGTCATGTTGCAGAAGATCCCCGCCAGCACCGGACCAAAGCCTACGGCCACCAGCCCACCCGCCTCTTTCGAGATCGCCATGCGGGTAAAGCGGTTCCGCGAACCAAACATCTCTGCCATGGTGATATTTTCCAGCGCAAACAGCCCGAGCACCGCGAAGTTATGAATAACGATGATAGAGAGCATGATCACGCCCGGCGCGTAACTTTTATCGACGATGATCGACAGCATCGGGTAAGCCAGTATGATGGCTGAAATATTAAGGAGGATATACGGCAGACGGCGCCCCACTTTATCGGACAGCCAGCCCAGCAGCGGGATGGTGAGGAAGCCGAGAATCGAACTGATCATCAGCGCATCGGTTGGGATCGCCTTATCAAACAACAGCGTCTGCACCAGATACCCGGCAAGAAACGTCTGAATCAAACCTGAGTTCCCGGCCTGACCAAAGCGCAGCCCCGTTGCCAGCCAGAACGATTTGCTCTTAAACATCGCGCCTAATGAGGTATCCTGCGCCGCCGGCGCAACGGTTTCGTCGTCGTTAACCTTCTCAAACACCGGGCTCTCTTTAAGGTTCATACGCAGCCAGATGGCGAAGATCATCACCACGACGCTGGCGAGGAACGGCACGCGCCAGCCCCAGGCAATAAGCTCTTCACGATCGAGGGCAAAGAACATGACGGCCCAGATCGCCGTGGCGCTCAGCGTTCCGCAGTTGGTTCCCATGGCGACCAGCGAGGAGATGATGCCGCGTTTCCCCTTCGGCGCGTACTCCGCCAGCATGGTCCCTGCGCCGGAGATTTCCGCCCCCGCGCCCAGCCCCTGAATAATACGCAGCGTCACCAGCAGCACCGGTGCGAAAATCCCGATCTGCGCGTAGGTTGGCAATACGCCAATTAAGGTGGTGCAGATCCCCATCATGGTGATGGTGATAAACAGCACCTTTTTACGGCCAATTCTGTCCCCCATTCTGCCGAAGATAAATGCCCCGACGATACGCGCGATGTAGCCAGCGCCGTAGGTCCCCATCGCCAGGATCAGCGCCATGGCCGCAGACTGTTCAGGGAAGAAGATTTCATGGAATACCAGCGCGGCGCCAAGGGAGTAGAGCTGGAAATCCATAAACTCCAGGGCGGTGCCCAGCCAGCCAGATACGGCGGCCTTCACCAGGTCTGACGTACTTCTTTGAGGTTGTGCTTGAGTCATAATGGCTGTCTCTGAAAGGTAAGATGCGTACCACTTAGAGCCTGTCTTCGCAGGCTCTTAACCGCGTGATTTTTATTGGTCGAACGTGAGCAAGACTTTGCAGCACTGCCGCTGATCTTTTTCAAACAGTTCGATGGCGTCTGTAACGTGGTGATAGTCAAATGTGTGGGTGACCAGTTTTTCAGGGTCGATCAGCCCTTTCTCCAGCCAGTCGATAACGACCGGGAATTTGTTGGCATTCAGGCGCGACGAGAAAATTGACAGCTCTTTGCCGGTGATCCCCTGCTGCACGATCTGGCTCGGGTCGCTGGAGAAGCCCATCAGCACGATGCGTGCCGCCGGGGAAGCCAGCACAATCGCTTCCTGCAAAATGGAGGGATGACAGGCAGCATCGATGATCAACGTCGGCTTGATCCCTTTTTCATCCAGCGCGGCCTGTAGCGATTGCTCTCCGTTGTTGAAGACCCAGTCTGCACCGCTGCGCTGCGCCATCGCCAGCCGCTCATCAATACGATCCACCACGATGACCTGCTTCACCTTGTAAACGCCCTTCAGCGCCTGCACGGTGACGAGCCCCATCGGGCCTGCGCCGTAGATCAGCGCCACGTCGTGTTCGGTGGGTTTCGCCTGCCCCGTGACGTTAGCGGCAATGGTGAAGGGCTCAACCATCACCGCGTGTTTGTCTGGGATCGCAGCCGGAATGTGCCAGGCGTTTTTTGCCGGCACAACGGCGTATTCGCTGAAGCCACCGTCGCGATGGACGCCCAGCACCACCAGCGAGGTGCACACGTTCGGTTTTCCGACGGAACACGGGTAGCAGTGCCCGCAGCTGATCACCGGATCAACCGAGACGCGCTGGCCCAGCCGGGAGCTTTCCACGCCTTCGCCAATCGCGTCTATTTCGCCAAAGAATTCGTGACCAATGACGCGCGGGTATTTCGCAAACGGGTTATGCCCGCGATAGATATGGCTGTCTGAACCACAGATCCCGGCCAGCCTGATTTTGACGCGGACCTCCCCTGCGCCCGGCAACGGGAGGGGACGCTCTTCAATCACCAGCGCATTGGGCTGTTGGATCACTACGCTTTTCATCATTCGCTCCTCGTTTACCAGTTCCAGAGGGTGCCGTCTTCCAGGCGGGCCACCGGCAGATAGGCCGGATCGTACGGGTATTTCGCCGCCAGCTTCTCGTCGAACTCGATGCCCAGCCCTGGCTTGTCACCCGGGTGCATATAGCCGTTATCAAAGCGCCAGCTGTGCGGGAACACTTCCAGCATCTGCTCTGAGTACCCCATATACTCCTGCACGCCGAAATTCGGTACCCACAGGTCAAAATGCAGCGCCGCGGCGTGGCAAATCGGCGACAGATCCGACGGGCCGTGTGAACCGGTACGCACCTGATAGAGTGAGGCAAAATCCGCAATACGACGCATCCCGGTGATGCCGCCCGCGTGGGTTATGGTGGTGCGGATATAGTCAATGAGCTGCTCTTCAATCAGCTGCTTGCAGTCCCAGATGCTGTTAAACACCTCACCCACGGCAATCGGCGTGACGGTGTGTTGGCGGATCAGGCGGAAACATTCCTGGTTTTCAGCGGGAGTGGGATCTTCCATCCAGAACATGCGGAACTCTTCAATGCTCTTGCCGAACCGCGCCGCTTCGATTGGCGTCAGACGGTGGTGCATGTCGTGGAGGAGATGTTCGTTGAAGCCAAACTGGCTACGCACGGCATCAAACAGTTTTGGCGTGAAATCAAGGTATTTCTCGGTGGACCACAGCTGCTCGTCCGGCCAGTCGCCTTTGGTTGCAGGCTCATACGCCAGCCCTTTTCCTTTAGACATACCATAGGTGGTTTTCATCCCCGGCACGCCGCACTGCACACGGATGGCCTTAAAACCCATCTCTTTGTGGCGGGCGTAGTCTTCCAGCACGTCATCAATGGTGTGCCCGGTGGTGTGACAATAGACCATCACCCCTTCGCGGGATGCGCCGCCCAACAGCTGGTAGAGCGGCATGTTCGCGGCTTTTGCTTTGATGTCCCACAGCGCCATATCCACGGCGGAAATCGCGGACATGGTGACCGGACCACGGCGCCAGTAGGCCCCTTTATAAAAGAATTGCCAGATATCTTCGATGCGGTGCGCATCGCGGCCAATCAGCTGTGGGCAAAGGTGATCTTTCAGGTAGGAGGCCACGGAAAGTTCACGTCCGTTCAGCGTGGCATCACCCAGGCCGACAATGCCCTCATCGGTCGTGATTTTAAGGGTGACAAAGTTACGCCCCGGGCAGGTGACAAATACTTCAGCCCCGACAATCTTCATAATCCATTTCCTTACATCTTCGTTGTGATGCAGGAAATTTACGCAACTACACTACTACCATACAAGTATAATGATCGTAAAATCAGCGGACGATCACATTATAAGGACGCTTATGCGCGTCCCCAGCCGGCCACGATGATCAACATGCCGCACAGGGCAACCACTGCGCCAGCCCAGTCGTACAGGCTTAGCCTGACGCCATCGACAACGCGCAGCCACAGCAGTGCGGTACAGACGTACACCCCGCCGTAGGCGGCATAAACTCGTCCGCTGGCGGCCGGATGCAGGGTAAGCAGCCAGACAAAAAGGGCCAGCGCCACCCCAGCAGGGATCAGCAGCAGCGCGGACGCGCCCCGCTTTAGCCAGAGCCACGGTAAAAAACATCCGATGATTTCACACAGCGCGGTCGCGAAAAAAAGCAGCGTCGTTTTGAACATTTTTCTCGTTTCGTGAGGATTGATTTAGACATCATACGCGATAATGCTCTCATCGTTCCCATACCTGCGGCGCGGGTATGACACCCTTTCGGATTGGTGTAGAATCCAACGGGGTAATCCGATTTTCTGCACCCGTTTAAAGGAAACGCTATGACTACATTAAGCAAACGCCTTTGTCTGACAGCCGCACTGGCGCTGTCCTCGTTCGCCTTTGCCGCAACGGCATCAGCCGAAACCAGCAAGCTCATCATTGAGTCTGGTGACAGCGCGCAAAGCCGTCAGAACGCCGCCATGGACAAAGAACAATGGAATGACACCCGCAGCCTGCGTCAGAAAGTGAATAAACGCGCTGAAAAAGAGTGGGATAAAGAGGATGTGGCGTTTGACGCGCGCGATAAGTGCCAGCAAAGTGCCAACGTCAACGCTTACTGGGAGCCTAACACCCTGCGCTGCCTGGATCGTCGTACTGGCCGCACGGTAGCACCGTAATGTCGACGCTGTGTGACGTGAAGCTCCGTCCGCTGGAGCGCGAAGATTTACGCTTTGTTCACCAGCTCGACAATAATGCCAGCGTGATGCGCTACTGGTTTGAAGAGCCTTACGAGGCCTTTGTTGAGCTGTCCGATCTTTATGACAAGCATATCCACGACCAGAGCGAACGCCGGTTTGTGGTGGAGTGCGAAGGTGAAAAAGCCGGGCTGGTTGAACTGGTTGAGATCAACCACGTCCACCGTCGGGCGGAATTTCAGATCATTATTTCACCGGAACACCAGGGGAAAGGTCTTGCTTCGCGGGCGGCAAAGCTGGCGATGGATTACGGATTTAACGTCCTGAATCTCTACAAGCTTTACCTGATCGTCGATAAAGAGAACGAAAAAGCGATTCATATCTACCGTAAGCTGGGCTTTATGGTGGAAGGTGAACTGATCCATGAGTTCTTTATTAACGGCGAATACCGTAACACCATCCGCATGTGCATTTTCCAGCATCAACATCTGGCCGGACATAAGTCCTCCTCTGCCAGCCTGCTTAAACCCACCGCGCAGTAACCTGCGCGGTTTTATTCTCAATAATATTCAATGCTGTTTTTGATGGTGTACTTGCGCTCAACGGCAGGTTTGACGCTGTCGTCGACGATCGCCAGTTCACAGCTCACCGGGTTGTTGTGGCGATCGTACTCGCAACTCTGCTTTACATTGCCCATCGGTTTATCGTTCAACAGGCTTACCGCCGTATAATCCATACGCTTGTGCAGATCTTTCGACGGCGTTGCCTGGACCGATAAACGCTGGTCGCCGGACACCGTGGTTTTACCCAGCGGGTAGCCGTCGGCGTCATACTGGTACTTTACTTCCATCTCTTTGCTGTGCGCGGCAACCACAAACCCGTTATCGTCGGTGTCCCACGTCACCCCGGCCGATGGCAGTTCTGCCAGCTGACATTTCCCCTGCAACTTCACCTTCTGCTGCTGGGTTTCAGCATCGACGTAGTAGTTCGCATCCAGCACCAGCGCAACGCCCGTGTTAGCCTCCAGATCGTGCAGTTCAAGCGTATCGAAACACCCTTCCGTCGACATCGTGCCGGTCACGCGTTTGGAGACTTCACCTTTGTCGTTGAACAGCGTCTGGGTAAAATCTTTCACCGGGCCGCGAAGAGGATCAAAGTCAAACTCGTTTGAAAAACTCGCCATCTCCGGCGTAAATGACAGCGGCGCGGTGTTGTTGTCGCATCCCACCAGTACCGTTGCCAGTAGCGTTATCGCTGCGTATTTCTTCACATCATTTACCGTTCAGAGAGAGATACAATCATATTAGCAAATACAGGAACTTACATAACAGCACTTCATCTGCCTCTTTGCGCTGTGTAAATCCCTCGTTTGCATTGACGAGCCTTGTCAAAGTGGCTACTTTGAGCGCGCAAGATTCCACACAATTATAAAATCAGATTAATACATTTCGGGTTAACATCATGATTTACGACTGTTTTTTGTACTATGACGAAGATATGTTGCTCGACATCAGATTACATACGCTCGCTGATGTCGTTGACCGTTTTGTCATAGTTGAAGCAACACACTCTTTTACGGGCATACCGCGAAAGTTGCATTTCGATATGACTAAGTTTGCCAAATTCAAAGACAAAATTATTTACGTGCCTTTTGACGCGCAGCCTATTTTAAACAGTGCAGACAATACCCAGGTTGATGCCTGGGCAAATGAAGCAGCGCTTCGCAACTCCATTATGAACGGGTTAAAAGACGCGGCAGATAACGACCTGATTCTGGTGTCAGACGTTGACGAAATCTTCTCTCCCGACACGGTCAGGGCCATTAATCCGCGCGCGCTCTGCACGACTATTCATCAAAACGTATTCAACTATCAGTTTAATCTACAGGTTCACAACACGGATGGCACGCCGAGAAAATGTACGTTGCCCCGCGCGACGTCCTATTACAACCTGAAGCATTTCTTCCATGGTGAGCCTGAATCTTTTAGAAACTGGAAGCGTGCCCGCAAAGATAAAAACTGGTCATGGTTTAAATGGAACTGGTTAAAAATCAATAATAAGATTGTGAAAGATGGCGGCTGGCATTTCTCATGGGTAATGACCCCAGAAAGAATTTCCGAAAAAATGTCTACCATTTCTCACACCGAATACGATTTGCCGGAATTTAATAACCCGGAACATATCATGAAGGTTATCAGCAACGCTGAGGATATCTGGGGACGAGACCGAAAACTGGTCAAGCAAGAGGTATCAAAACGCAACCTGCCTGCTTATCTGGTAGACAATCAGCAGCAGTATTCGCAATTTATTTTATGAAGCAGGCAGGGCTCCAGGACAATTCAGAAAGAGACACACTAAAACAAAAGCTTACCCTAATCCTGCTATGCTTATTATCTACACAGTGAAAAGGAGCTACAGATGAAACGGTTACCCTGGATTACCGCCCTGCTGTTAATGAGTGCTTCACCTGCGATTCTTGCGGCCCCGGACTCCTGCGAGCGCGTGAAAAGCGACATTCAGCAGAAGATTATCAACAACGGCGTGCCGGAGTCTGGCTTTACCCTGAACATCGTTCCGAACGATCAGGCCGATCAGCCGGAAGCGCAGGTCGTTGGGCATTGTGCCAACGATACCTTCAAAATTCTGTACACCCGCACCAGCAGCGGTAATTACCCGGTAAGCGGGGCGGGAACGCAGGAGAATGCGCCTACTGAGCCGCAATGATTTTGCCACTCAATTCCCCTGATTTGACGAGGATTAATATTTAATACCTCCAAATAAGTAACACTCCCCCCATCATTAGCCCAGTTGTAGTCACGGGTGAAAATAATTATTACCAATGATGGGGTGAGTCATGTCCGAAGTTGAACATCACGGCGGGATAAGCCGTCGAGCTCTGGTTAAATCCACTGCCATAGGATCCCTGGCGCTTGCCGCCGGTGGGATCGCATTACCTTTCGGTTTGAAAAGCGCCGCCGCCGCAGTGCAAACCGCCGTTCAGCCCGCGGAAGACAAAGTCGTTTGGGGCGCCTGCTCGGTGAACTGCGGGAGCCGCTGCGCGCTGCGTCTGCACGTACGCGATGACGAAGTTTATTGGGTTGAAACGGATAACACCGGCGAGGATATTTACGGCAATCATCAGGTTCGCGCCTGCCTGCGCGGTCGTTCTATCCGCCGTCGTATTAACCATCCTGACCGTCTGAACTATCCGATGAAACGCGTGGGCAAACGTGGAGAAGGTAAGTTTGAGCGTATCACCTGGGAAGAAGCGCTGGACACCATCGCCGCCAGCCTGAAAGGCGTGGTCGAAAAATACGGCAACGAAGCGGTCTACATTAATTACTCCTCCGGGATCGTAGGCGGCAATATCACCCGTTCCTCCCCTTACGCCTCGCTGGTCGCACGCCTGATGAACTGCTACGGCGGCTTCCTTAGCCACTACGGGACCTACAGCACCGCGCAGATCGCCTGCGCCATGCCCTACACATACGGCAGCAACGACGGCAACAGCACCTCGGATATTGAAAACACCAAACTGGTGGTGATGTTCGGCAATAATCCGGCGGAAACGCGCATGAGCGGCGGCGGGATAACCTACTACCTCGAACAGGCACGCGAACGCTCTAACGCGCGGATGATCGTTATCGATCCGCGCTACACCGACACCGCCGCTGGGCGTGAAGACGAGTGGATCCCCATTCGTCCGGGCACCGATGCCGCGCTGGTGGCGGGTATCGCGTGGGTGCTGATTACTGAAAATCTCGTCGATCAGCCTTTCCTCGATAAATACTGCGTGGGTTATGACGAAAAAACCCTGCCGGAAGGCGCACCTGCTAATGGTCATTACAAAGCCTATATTCTCGGCCAGGGTGATGACAAAACCGCGAAAACTCCGGAGTGGGCGTCGCGCATTACGGGCATCCCCGCCGATCGCATCATTAAGCTGGCCCGTGAAATCGGTTCGGCGAAACCGGCCTACATTTGCCAGGGCTGGGGCCCGCAGCGTCAGGCCAACGGGGAGCAAACCTCCCGCGCCATCGCCATGCTGCCGATCCTGACCGGCAACGTCGGCATTAACGGCGGCAACAGCGGCGCGCGCGAATCGACCTACACCATCACCATCGAACGCATGCCGCTACCGGAGAATCCGGTGAAAACGCAAATCTCCTGCTTTAGCTGGACGGATGCCATTGTCCGTGGCCCGGAGATGACCGCCCTGCGCGACGGCGTGCGCGGCAAGGATAAGCTCGATGTGCCGATCAAGTTCATCTGGAACTACGCGGGTAACACCCTCATCAACCAGCACTCCGATATCAACAAAACCCACGACATTTTGCAGGATGAGAGTAAGTGCGAAACGATCGTCGTCATCGACAACTTCATGACCTCGTCCGCGAAGTATGCCGATATTGTTCTGCCGGACCTGATGACCGTTGAGCAGGAAGATATCATCCCCAACGATTACGCCGGCAACATGGGCTACCTGATTTTCCTCCAGCCGGTTACCGCCCCGAAGTTCGAGCGCAGGCCCATCTACTGGATCATGAGCGAAGTGGCGAAACGCCTCGGACCGGATATCCATCAGAAATTCACCGAAGGCCGGACGCAGGAGCAGTGGCTGCACTATCTGTACGCCAAAATGGTCGCCAGAGATCCTCAACTGCCGTCCTACGACGCGCTGAAGAAAATGGGTATTTATAAGCGCAAAGATCCGAATGGACACTTTGTGGCCTATAAAAAATTCCGTGACGATCCGGACGCCAATCCACTCAAAACCCCGTCGGGGAAAATCGAAATCTACTCCAGCAAGCTGGCGGATATTGCGGCAACCTGGGAGCTGCAAAAAGACGAAACCATTACCCCGCTGCCGGTTTATACCTCAACTTTCGAAGGCTGGGACGCGCCCGAGCGCAGTAAATTCCCGCTGCAACTGTTCGGATTCCACTTTAAAGCCCGCACCCACTCCAGCTACGGCAACGTGGATGTGCTCCAGGCCGCCTGTCGTCAGGAGGTGTGGCTTAACCCCGTGGACGCCGGGAAGCGCGGCATTAAAAACGGGGACATGGTGCGCGTGTTTAACGACCGCGGCGAAGTGCGCATTGCCGCCAAAGTCACGCCGCGCATCATGCCCGGCGTGAGTGCGATGGGCCAGGGCGCCTGGCACGACGCCAACATGAACGGCGATCGCGTCGATCGCGGGTCTTGCATCAACACCCTGACCACGCACCGCCCGTCACCGCTGGCGAAAGGCAACCCGCAGCACACGAACCTGGTGCAGATCGAGAAGGCATAAGGAATAGACAATGACAACCCAATATGGATTTTTTATTGATTCCAGCCGTTGCACCGGGTGCAAAACCTGCGAGCTGGCCTGCAAGGATTACAAGGACCTGACCCCGGACGTCAGCTTCCGTCGTATTTATGAATACGCGGGCGGCGACTGGCAGGAGGACAACGGCGTCTGGCATCAGAATGTCTTCGCCTATTACCTGTCGATTGCCTGCAACCACTGCGAAGATCCGGCCTGTACCAAGGTCTGTCCGAGCGGAGCAATGCACAAGCGCGACGACGGCTTTGTGGTGGTGGACGAAGACGTCTGCATCGGCTGTCGCTACTGCCACATGGCCTGCCCGTACGGCGCGCCGCAGTACAACGCCGCCAAAGGCCACATGACCAAGTGCGACGGCTGCCACAGCCGCGTCGCGGACGGCAAAAAGCCCATCTGCGTCGAGTCCTGCCCGCTGCGCGCGCTGGATTTTGGCCCGATTAAGGAGCTGCGTAAAAAACACGGCCAGCTTGCCGCCGTCGCGCCGCTGCCGTCTGCGCACTTCACGAAGCCGAGTATTGTGATCAAACCTAACGCCAATAGCCGTCCGACGGGTGACACCACCGGCTACCTGGCCAACCCGAAGGAGGTGTGAGATGGGAAGTGGATGGCATGAATGGCCGCTGGTGATCTTCACCGTTTTCGGGCAGTGCGTGGCCGGCGCGCTAATCGTGATGGGTTTCGCCTGGCTGAATGAAAAAGAGGAAGCGGCTAAACGGCGCATCGTTCGCAGCATGTTTTTTCTCTGGGTAGTGATGGGTATTGGGTTTATGGCCTCGGTACTGCACCTCGGCTCCCCGCTGCGCGCCTTCAACTCGCTTAACCGCGTGGGAGCGTCAGCGCTGAGTAATGAGATCGCAGCGGGTTCGATCTTCTTTGCCGTGGGCGGTTTCTGGTGGCTGGTGTCGGTTATCGGTAAAATGCCTCCTGCTTTAGGCAAAATCTGGCTGGTGGTCAGTCAACTCCTGGGGGTCGTTTTTGTCTGGGCGATGACCCGGGTCTATCAGATTGATACCGTTCCGACCTGGTATACGGGCTACACCACGCTGGCCTTCTTCCTGACGATGGCGCTTGCTGGTCCGCTGCTGGCCGCGCTGCTGCTGCGGGTTGCAAACGTGACATATAAAGGTACCGTTGCCGCCTCCGTCAGCGTGCTGGCGCTGCTCGTCTGCGTGGCGGTCGTCGTGTTGCAAAGCAATGCGCTGGCGACGATCCAGAGTTCCATCCAGCAGGCCAGCGCCCTGCTGCCGGATTATGGTTCGCTTCAGGTCTGGCGCATCGCGCTGCTGGCGGCGGGCTTAGGCTGCTGGATCTGCCCGCTGATTCGGCGTCAGGAGCCGAACACGCTCGGCCTGTTAGCAGGTTTTGTGCTGGTGGCGCTGGGTGAACTTATTGGCCGTGGGCTATTTTATGGTCTGCATATGACCGCAGGGTTAGCGATTGCAGGTTAACACAGGCGCGCGGGACCGCCCGCGCGCAAGTAAGGAAAGATGTAATGAATGACGTCTCACATCGCGAATCGTTCGCGTTCAGCGCCCGGGTACTGGGCGCGTTGTTTTATTTTGCCCCGGACAGCGAACAGACTGCGCCGCTGGTGAGCGCCCTGACCGTCGGTGACTGGGTGCAGGACTGGCCGCTGCCGGAAGAAAGCCTGCTGCCCGTCGCCACTGCGTTTAAAGCCCCGTCGGACGAAGCGTTGAAGGACGCGTGGCAGCGTCTGTTTATTGGCCCATATGCCCTGCCCGCTCCTCCGTGGGGCTCCGTCTGGCTCGATCGCGAGTCCGTACTGTTTGGCGATTCGACCCTCGCGTTGCGTCAGTGGATGCGTGAAAACAATATCGCCTTTGAAATGCAGCAGAATGAGCCGGAAGATCACTTCGGCACGCTGCTGATGCTGGCGGCGTGGCTTGCCGAGAACGGTCGCGACACAGAACGCGACCAGCTTCTGGCTTGGCATCTGCTGCCGTGGAGCACGCGTTTCCTGACCGTATTTGTTGAAAACGCGGCCCATCCTTTCTACGCGGCGCTGGGTAAACTGGCTCAACTGACCCTGGCAGACTGGCAGTCCACTTTGCTGATCCCGATTGCAGAAAAAACGCTGTACCGATAACAGCGCCTGGCTTGCACATCCGTTGTGCAAGCCAGGTTCGCACATTTTTGCTGCAACACAACTGCGCAACTGTTATACTGTATATAATTACAGTATCGGAGGCGCAAAATGGCTGTTGAAACAAAATTTGTTGTCGTAAGAAAGGGTGAAGAGAAAATGACATTTGCCAGTAAGAAAGAGGCTGACGCTCACGACAAACTGCTCGATATGGCAGAAGCGTTCACCGACTGGCTGTTGCAAAGCGAAATGCAGTTGGATGAAATGCAGGCGGAGAACCTTGGGCTGTATCTCGCCGAGCAGAAAGAAGCTGTTCAGCATATTCTGCGTACCAGCAAGCTTCCCGAGCGCGATGCTGCAACAGATAAAACAGCGTCGGATGCGGATGGCAGTAAAAAAATCCGTGCCGTTAAAGCCGCCTGATCGTCAGAATCCCCATCACTTGTCCTGCCACCGTGAGCTGGAAACGGCTCACGGCTTTAACATTGTCGGCTTACAGAACGTCGCGCTGGATATTCTGCCTTTAATTCGTCCAGCGTCACTATGAGAATGGCCTGTTATCTCGATTTGTCCGCCTCAACATTTACGCTAATGTTCAACCTTTTGGCTTCAATGGTTAACATTTTTTGGGCCAAAGCCATATCACCCCCGTGCACTTTATCTATAAGATTTTGTACAAGGGTCATCATCAGGAAATGTTTATTCGCGGGACAGAAATCTGTCATATTGATTCCGTTATCCTTCAGGCGTTGATGCGCAACCGTCTCTGTCTCTGCAATTATTTCAGCAACTTTCTCATGCATGATGTCGATCTGCTCGAAAACAATGCCGTTAATCATTTCAATCTGTTCTGGCGTAAAATTCGGTTCCATCATTACCCCTCGTCAGGCGTAGGTTAAAAACACGTGCATCACACGGTGAGCGCTTCGGAATGGCGCGGTAAATTATCACATAACTCTTGCAACTCATTGATCAGCCTTGCCAGGTGGAAACCATCGCACACAGAGTGATGGACCTGAACGGCGAAAGGCAACAAGACTTTTCCATCCTGGTTATAGTATTTTCCAAAGGTGAACATGGGTGCAAAAAAGTTCTGCATGTTAGCCACGTTGATATTAAAACTGGTAAAGCTCGCCCACGGAATATCCGATATGAAGAATATATTTTCCCGGGACTCTTCCTTAGGCCAGTAGGCAAGGTTATCACCATAGCGAGAAACGTCTTCTGCATAAACATTCTGAAAGTGATGAATATCCCCGTCGAAGTGACTCCACAACGATGAAAACGTCTCCGTCTCTTTATGGAAAAGGGTATAACTTGGATGCACCTCCTTCCATATTACAAGTTCATTATCCTTCATAGCCATACGAAACTCAGAATGGCGGTTAACGACTGTGGCAATAATAGAAATAATCGAAGGATAAAATTTCCAGCCAACCTGTTTGATATGTTTCAGCAGCGCCGTAATATCCAGCTGAACCGTTTGGTTAATCGTGCATTGAGCAAAGCTCTGAAAGACTTCAAAATGCTCTTTCCTTGCCCAACTTGATAAATCTACAGCCGTATATTCTGGCGTTAATTTTGTCATTTCTTAGCCTTAATTGAGCAGCGCTATATAAAAGAGTAGCGTAACACAAACCCAGGAGCTGTATAGACGGCAGCGCAGAGGCACCCCTAAATTTTCAGCGTATCGATTACCGCTCTCAGCGCCGGGGAGACGTTGCGGTGCGGGTAATAGAGGTAAAGCCCGTCCATCCGCAGACTGTAGCGCTGCAAGACCCTTATCAGCGTCCCGCGCTCCAGATCGTCAGCCACCAGCTCTACCGGGACATAGGCCAGCCCGAGTCCCAGCCGCGCGGCTTCGGCCTCCATGTAGCTGTCCGAAAAGGCCCATTGTCCTTCCGGGCGGTGAGCAATACTCTTTCCGTCCTGAATGAGCTCCCATTGATAGTGGCGACCGTCGGCGAACTGATAGGCAATGCAGGGATGCGAAGTCAGATCAGCAGGCACCCGAGGGAAACCATAGCGCCGGAAATGCGCCGGGGCGGCAACCACGGCCATCTCCATATCGGGCGTAATGCGCACGGCAATCATACCTTGCCCCACCTCCGGCCCCAGCCGGACGCCCGCATCGAATCGTTCGGCAATAATGTCCACGAACCGGCTTTCATTCATTAATTCCAGACGAATATCCGGGTAACGCTGTTTGAATATAGCGAGCTTTGGCAGCAGACATTTTTCAATGGCGTGCTGGCTGGCATTAATGCGCACCGTGCCGGACGGCGTCTGGCGGTAGTGTGCCAGTCTGGTCAGCCCGGTATCGAGCGCATCAAAGGCAGAGCCGGCAGTCTGGTAAAGCTGTTCTCCGGCGTGGGTCAGCGACAGCTTGCGCGTGGTACGCACCAGAAGCTGAACGCCCAACCGCTCTTCCAGCTCCCGAACCGATCGGCTGATCCCGGATTGTGCCAGCCCGAGCCGCTGTGCGGCTGCCGTGAAGCTCCCCTCCCGCACCACCTGGATAAACAGATACAGCTCATTGTAGTTCTCTCGCTTTGCCATTACGCCTCGCGAACCTATAACAAAATGATATTAATTCTAGCAGCCGTTGGCCTCTAATCAGCACTATTACTGCTAATTATAATGACCGCATAACAACAACACACGGTATCTCTTATGAAAACATTCACCCAAAACCTATCCGTTGCGCTGCTGCTGTGCGCATCATTAAGTGGAGTGACGACAATGAGTTATGCAGAAACGCTAAATCCAAACGCCCCCGTTTCCATGGTGACTGCCTGGGATAAAACCTTCGCCGAGAGCGATATAGTCGATCACCGCAAGGTGACGTTCCAGACCCGATACGGGATCGCTCTGGTGGGCGATCTGTATCTTCCTAAGAACCGCGGCGACCAGAAACTGGCGGCGATTGCCGTCAGCGGGCCGTTCGGTGCGGTTAAAGAGCAATCCAGCGGTCTGTACGCCCAGACCCTGGCTGAACAGGGGTTCGTAACCCTGGCCTTCGACCCATCCTATACGGGTGAAAGTGGCGGCCAGCCGCGTAACGTTGCCTCCCCTGATATCAACACCGAAGACTTTAGCGCCGCAGTGGATTTCCTGGGGCTCCAGAAAGAAGTCGACCGTAATCGTATCGGCATTCTCGGCATTTGCGGCTGGGGCGGTATGGCGCTGAACGCGGCATCCATGGATACCCGCGTGAAGGCGGTCGCCACCAGCGTAATGTACGATATGAGCCGCGCGATGGGTCACGGCGTGGGCGACGGGAAAGATCGCTATTCAGCGGCTGACCGTCGGGCCGTGTTGCAGTATCTGAACGCCCAGCGCTGGAAAGATGCCGAGAGCGGCACTTTCGCCCATGGCGGTCATGATATTAATGTCGATAAGAACGGTAAGGTGACGGCAGCCGAGCGTATTCTGCCGGAAGCATTGCCCGCCGATCCGCATCCGGTACTGAAAGAGTTCTACGACTACTACCGAATGCCGCGCGGCTTCCATGCCCGTTCCGTAAACTCCACCGGCGCATGGACCGCGACCATGCCGTTGTCCTTTATGAATATGCCGCTGCTGAGCTATGCCGGGGAGATCGCCATCCCGACGCTGATCGTGACCGGTGAAAATGCGCATTCTCGCTATTTTGCGGAAGATGCGTTTAAGACCGTTGGCAGCAAACAGAAAGAGCTGGTGATTGTTCCGGATGCAAACCATGTTGATCTCTACGATAACGTCGCAGGAAAAATCCCGTTCGCGCAGTTTGAGCAGTTCTTCAAAACCAGTCTGAAATAAGCTCTCAGCCCCCGGCAATCACGGGGGCGGTATTTTTGCCCGTCAGTCTGCTCGCGCCATCAGCAGTAAGGCATTATATTAACAGGGTTATTTTATTTAATTACAAAACCGCGAATATCTCCCGTTGAATTAATAATTAAGCAATATCCTGGTCAGCCAGCGATATCGCTTTGTTAGCTTGAGGAATCAGGCAAAGCTCAAACCGGAGGTATTCTTTGCTGATTAAGTTAAAGAAAGAACGAACGCATCAGGAGGATCGCCGTCTTGCTCTCTGGCTGGCCACCTCCGCAGGACTGCTGAATGCCATTGCGCTGGGCGCGTTTGGCTTTTTTCCCTCACACATGACCGGCAATACCTCACAACTCTCCAGCGAAGTCTCCTCCACCGACCTCAACGATATTCTTTTTTTTGGCGCCATTATTCTGTCGTTCGTCACGGGTGCCATCGTTGCGCGGATGATTGTTATCTGGGGAATTATCCATAACGTCAGGCTGGTATTCAGCCAGGTTCTTTTTGTTGAAGGGCTATTACTGGCCGGGGTATCTCTGTACGAAATGTATTTTCACTCCTTCGCCACGAATCAGGAGATTATTATTTTCCTGTGCGGGCTGATGGGCATCCATAATTCCACTTCCACTCAGCTATCCGGCGGTCGGGTGAGATCCACGCACATTACCGGCACGCTGACCGATGCGGGCATTTCGCTGGCCTCCGTTATGGTCGCCATGCTGCGCCGGGATTATTCTAAAGACACGGCTGCGCAAAAGAGCCAGCTCAAGACCCATTTAACCACCCTTTTCTCGTTTATTACCGGAGGGATCGCAGGGCTGATCCTGTTCAGAGAATTTGGATTCAACGCGATGCTGGCGCTGGGGCTAATGCTGGTATTCATCGCCGCCTTTTCGATCGTTCGCATCTCCTGGCGCGTGCGAAAGGTGCGCGCCGCCCTCGGTCGTTAGGGTTTATTAATGAGTCTTAGGTGACATTGTCACTTAAGACTCGCTTCTTTAAGACTATTCTGCCTGCCCGCTGACAGCCCTTATGCCATAAGGCTTAACCCAGGTTGTCACTAATTTCATAGGGTTACTGTTTTACCCCCTTCGCTGGAACCCTTCCGCTTCGCTTGCTATAGGTGAAGTACCCCTGCCGAAACATGGCATAACAACAGGCAACCGCAACCGGTGGTTGCTATAACGCATGCGCACAGGGAGACACACCGCAATGCATCCACTAATCAAACGTTCGCTGCTTTTTGTCGGCGCCATAATCGTGGTTCTCGCTCTCCTCACCTGGGGAATTGGGCTAGAGACGATCAAGGCGCGCCAGGTTGACCTGATCTACCTCGGGCAACAGCATTTAATTTTGGTTTTCTCCTCAATGTTCTTTGCCCTGCTGGTCGGTATTCCAAGCGGCATCCTGCTGAGCCGTCCGGCGGCACGGGGAATCGCCGAATACGTGATGCAAATCTTTAACGTGGGCAACACCCTGCCGCCGCTGGCCGTTCTTGCGCTGGCGATGGTGGTGATTGGCATCGGCGATAAGCCGGCCATTATCGCCCTCTTTCTGGCCTCTCTGCTGCCGATTGTGCGTAACACCTATGCCGGGCTGTGCTCTGTTCCCGCGTCACTGCTGGAAGCGGCAAACGGCATCGGCATGACCCGGTGGCAGCGCCTGCGTCAGGTCGAAATCCCTAACGCCTGGCCGGTGATGCTTTCAGGTATTCGTATTGCCACGGCGATTAACGTTGGTACCGCGCCGCTGGCATTCCTGATCGGTGCCAGCAGCTACGGCGAGCTGATTTTCCCGGGTATTTATCTGAATGACTTCCCGACGCTGATCCTGGGCGCTGCGGCCACCGCCCTGTTCGCCCTGATTCTGGATACGCTGCTGGCGGCACTGGGTCGACTGCTGAGCCCACATCTCGCACGATAATTATAACAAGGAGCTTCTATGAGACTGTTTTCCGGCCTGACGGCGCTGTGCGCCGCCGCGCTCTTCACCAGCCAGGCGCTCGCCGCGCCGCTGATCCTGGCGACCAAGAGCTTTACCGAGCAGCACATTCTCTCGGCCATGACCGTGCAGTATCTGCAAAAGAAAGGGTTTCAGGTGCAGCCGCAGACCAATATTGCGACGGTGATATCCCGAAACGCGATGATCAACAAACAAATCGATATGACCTGGGAGTACACCGGTACGTCGCTAATCATCTTCAACCACATCAACAAACGCATGTCGCCGCAGGAGTCTTACGAGACGGTGAAACGTCTTGACGCGAAGCACGGTCTGGTGTGGCTCAAACCTGCCGACATGAACAACACCTATGCTTTTGCCATGCAGCGCAAGCGCGCCGAGGCTGAACATATCAACACCATGTCTGAGATGGTGGCGAAGATTGAGCAGATCCGTAAAACCGATCCGGATAACAACTGGCTGCTGGGTCTTGACCTGGAGTTTGCCGGACGTAGCGACGGGATGAAACCGTTACAGGCGGCCTACAACATGACGCTGGACCGCCCGCAGATCCGCCAGATGGATCCGGGACTGGTCTATAACGCGGTGCGCGACGGGTTTGTCGATGCGGGGCTGATCTACACCACCGACGGGCGCGTGAAGGGCTTCGATCTCAAAGTACTGGAGGACGATAAAGGCTTCTTCCCGAGTTATGCCGTGACGCCGGTTGTACGTAAAGACACGCTGGAGGCGAACCCGGGGCTGGAGGAGACGCTGAACACCCTCTCTGCCCAGCTGAATAACGACGTTATCACCGAACTGAATAAAAAGGTGGATATCGACCATCAGTCACCGCAGCAGGTCGCCCGAGATTTCCTGCGTAGCAAACAGTTGCTGTAGGAGGCGCTATGGAGACGATTCACTATATTTTCGATAACTGGGACTATCTCTTAACCCTGACGCTGCAACACCTGTGGCTGGTCGCGCTGGCCGTGGGCCTGGCGATTATCATCGGCGTGCCGCTGGGCATTTTGATTGTTCGCCACAAATGGCTGGCAACTCCCGTGCTGGGGATCGCCACCATCGTGCTCACCATCCCGTCTATTGCGCTTTTCGGCCTGATGATCCCGCTCTTTTCGCTGGTCGGTCAGGGCATTGGCGCCCTGCCCGCAATAACGGCGGTGTTTCTCTACTCGCTGCTGCCGATTGTGCGTAACACCCACACGGCGCTCGACAGCCTGCCCCCCGGCCTGCGTGAAGCGGGACGCGGCATCGGCATGACCTTCTGGCAGCGTCTGCGCTGGGTGGAAATCCCGATGGCGCTGCCGGTCATTTTTGGCGGCATCCGCACCGCCGTGGTGATGAACATTGGCGTCATGGCGATTGCCGCCGTGATTGGCGCGGGCGGTCTGGGCCTGCTGCTGCTTAACGGTATTGGCGGGAGTGATATTCGTATGTTGATTGCGGGCGCGCTGATGATTTGTCTTTTAGCGATTATGCTCGACTGGTTGCTGCACCGTTTGCAGGTGGTACTGACTCCGAAGGGGATTCGATAATGATAAAACTGGAAAACCTCACCAAACAATTTTCACAGAAACACGGCCAGACGTTTAAGGCCGTCGACAACGTCAATCTGAACGTGCCTGAAGGGGAAATGTGCGTGCTGCTCGGCCCGTCCGGCTGCGGCAAAACCACGACCCTGAAGATGATTAACCGTCTTATTACGCCCAGCAGCGGGACGATCCTCATTAACGGCGAAGACACCAGCGGGATGGACACCGTGACGTTGCGCCGCAACATTGGCTACGTGATCCAGCAGATTGGCCTGTTCCCGAACATGACCATCGAAGAGAACATTACCGTTGTGCCGCGTATGCTGGGCTGGGACAAGGCACGCTGTAAATCCCGTGCCGAGGAGCTGATGGATATGGTGGCAATGGATCCGCATAAATTCCTTCACCGTTATCCGCGTGAAATGTCCGGCGGCCAGCAGCAGCGCATCGGCGTCATCCGCGCGCTGGCAGCGGATCCGCCGGTCCTGCTGATGGATGAACCGTTCGGTGCGGTCGACCCGATCAACCGCGAGGTGATCCAGAACCAGTTCCTGGAGATGCAGCGCAAGCTGAAAAAGACCGTGATGCTGGTGAGCCACGATATTGACGAAGCGCTGAAGCTGGGCGACCGTATCGCCGTTTTCCGTCAGGGACGTATCGTACAGTGCGCCAGCCCGGACGAGCTGCTGGCGAAGCCGGCGAATGAGTTTGTCGGTTCGTTTGTGGGCCAGGACCGGACGCTGAAACGTCTGCTGCTGGTATCAGCGGGTGACGTCACCGATCAGCAGCCGACCATTACGGTACGCGAATCGACGCCGCTGCCGGAGGCCTTCGCCACTATGGATGACAACGATATTCGCGCCATTACCGTGGTTGATGAGCACGGAAAACCGCTGGGCTTTGTGAAGCGCCGCGAAGCGCGCCACGCCAGCGGCGCCTGCGCCGACATTCTGCACCCGTTCCGCATGACCGGGAAAGCCGAAGACAACCTGCGCGTGGTGCTTTCTCGCCTGTATGAAAGCAACACCAGCTGGATGCCGATTGTGGACGAAGACGGGCGCTATAACGGCGAGATATCTCAGGACTATATTGCGGAGTATTTGAGTTCAGGACGTACGCGCCGGGCGTTGAATATTCATAGCGACACTTAATCCTGTATGCCGGGCAATGCCCGGCTTTTTTTCGCACGCATACCTTTTGCTAACCTCACGTTTTCCCATCACAATATTGTTTTGTCCTCACGTAATTGCGACCCATGCAACGTCTTCACGCTTACCCCGACATCCGCGCGATGTTTCGCCGACTCCTGATCGCTACCGTCACCGGCGTGCTGGCGGCGCTGGCCGTTGCGGCGTTTCGCCACAGCATGTATCTGCTGGAGTGGCTGTTTCTCAGCAACGAAAGCGGAAGCCTGGTGAACGCCGCTGCCGCGTTATCGCCCTGGCGTCGCGCGCTCACGCCTGCGCTGGGTGGTCTGGCCGCCGGAATGCTGCTGTGGGGATGGCAGCGCATGACGGCACAACGTCCCCACGCCCCGACCGATTATATGGAGGCGCTGGAAACGGGTGATGGCCAGTTTGATTACGGCGCCAGTCTGGTGAAATCGTTCGCCTCGCTGCTGGTGGTCGCCAGCGGGAGCGCCATTGGCCGGGAAGGTGCCATGATCCTGCTCGCCGCCCTCGCCGCCTCCTTTTTTGCACAACGCTGTACGCCGAAATCTGAATGGAAACTGTGGATCGCCTGCGGCGCCGCCGCCGGGATGGCCAGCGCCTATCATGCGCCGCTGGCGGGCAGCCTGTTTATCGCAGAGATCCTGTTTGGCACGCTGATGCTGGCTTCCCTCGGCCCGGTAGTGATTGCCGCCGTGGTGGGCCTGCTCACCACACGTCTGTTAAGCCCCGGCGCAAATACGCTTTATGCGGTGCACCTGAGTGAGACATTAACGGCGGCAGATTATGCGTTGATAGTTGGCGTGGGTCTGCTGGCTGGCGTTTGCGGTCCGCTGCTGATGTGGCTGATGGGGTTTAGCCACGCGCTGTTTCTGCGTCTTAAGCTCTCGCCGCCGTGGCAGCTGGCGCTGGGCGGGCTGATCGTCGGGTTGCTGTCGCTGCTGACGCCAAAAGTATGGGGGAATGGCTACAGCGTGGTTCAGGCATTTTTGCAGTCGCCGCCGCTGCTGTCGGTGATTGCCGGCGTCTTTATCTGCAAGCTGCTGGCGGTGCTGGCAAGCAGCGGGTCCGGCGCGCCGGGAGGCGTGTTTACGCCAACCCTGTTCGTCGGTATGGCAACGGGAATGCTGTTTGCGCAGATAGTTGCGCTGTGGTTTCCTGGGGCTGAGACGGCGATCCTGCTTGGGCTGGCGGGTATGGCGACGCTGCTCGCCGCCACCACGCATGCGCCAATCATGTCGGCATTGATGGTATGTGAAATGACCGGGCAGTATTTTTTACTCCCCGGTTTGCTGATTGCCTGTGTTGTGGCGTCGGTATTGTCGAGAACGTTACGCCACGACTCGATCTACGGACAGCATACCGCCGAAAGCCGAGAGATCGATGTAGTGCGCTAGTTCGCGCTGCTCTGCGCGAGGCAGATAAGGCAGTTCGCCCACCAGCGGGCCAGGCAGTTTTTTGCTCAGCACGTCGATGATTTCAGCGTAGTGTGCAAGGCCCGGATTAATACGGTTCGCCACCCAGCCAATCAGCGGCAGGCCGTCATTGGCGATAGCCTGCGCCGTCAGCAGGGCATGGTTGATGCACCCTTCCTGAATGCCCACGACCATAATCACCGGCAACTGCTCCTGCACCACCCACTCGGAAAGGGGACGTAAATCGTTCATCAGGCTGCGCCAGCCGCCGGTCCCTTCAACGACAACGTGGTCAACCTTTTCGCTCAGATTTGCCAGACCATCTGAAAGCAGGCTGTAGTTGATCGGCCCGCTATGAGCGACGCTGCTTTCCTCCTCGCTCAACGCGATAGGATTGACGGCATCATAAGGCAGTTCCAGAGACGAGACGCTTTGCAGAACCAGGGCGTCCTTATTGCGCAGCCCTTCTGGCGTCTCTTTACTGCCTTTTGCAACCGGCTTGTATCCTGCAACGCGTTTACCGCTCGCCGCCAGGGCCTGGAGTAACGCGCGGGATACGACGGTCTTCCCGACAGACGTATCCGTACCAGTAATAAAGAAACGCTTAAGCATGACTCATTCCACCTCTTGGGTATGCTTCAAAAAATATAAACCAGGTAAATAATTCAGTGGAGAAAGTCTACGGGAAGCGTGCGCTACCCGGCTTGAGATAGCGCAATTTTTCGTACATCTCTGGAAAAGAGTTAGCCCTGAAGCAAACGAATCAGTAATGAGCCGTTGTACATGGCATCTTTAACCAGTGCGGCACCGGCCATCGTGCCCTGGTTGGAAAATTGCGTACTTTCGACCACGATATTTTTGCTGTAGGCGGGAAGCGACTGCTGGTTGATACAGGCGGAAATCGCCGGGAAGAGAATATCCGCCGCCTGGCTGAGCGGAGACCCAATCAATATTTTTTGCGGATTAAACAGGTTCACCATAATCGCCAGGATGCGCCCGACATTATTGCCTACGCCGGTAATGATGTCCTTCGCCAGCAGATCGCCCTGCCTTGCCGCAGTGCACAGTGCGTCTACGCTCAGCGGCTGTCCGTGCAGCGTGGAGCTCATCGACTGGCTGAGCCGCACCTGCGCCAGCTCCAGCACGCTTTCCACGCTGGCAATCGTCTCCAGGCAGCCATGGTTACCGCAATAGCAGCGTTTTCCATACGGATCGACCTGCGTATGGCCGATCTCCACCAGGCTACTGCTGCCGGCGTGTAAAAGACGCCCGTCGGTGATCACCCCCGCGCCAACGTTGTGATCAATCACAACCTGAATGACGTCGCGCGCGCCGCGCGAGGCGCCAAACAGCGCCTCCGCCATCGTCCAGGCGCTGATATCATGCTGAATGTAGACCGGCACACCGGTATGGCTTTCCAGCACTTCACCCAGCGGCATCTCTTTAACGTTCTCGTAAAAGGGCATGCGGTGCACAATGCCATTTTCGGTATCAATAATTCCCGGCAGGGTGATCGCAATCGCCGTTAAGCGTTCAAGACGCTGCTGGTGGCGAATAAAGAACTGGTCGATATGAGACAGAATGGCATCAAGAAGAGGTTGCTCTGCATCGAGCGGAAGGTCCAGCCGGTCTTCCACCACCATCTTGCTGCTGAGGTCGCGCAGCGCGAGGAAGATTTCCCCGCGGCTGATGCGCATCGACAGGTAGTGCCAGGCTTCCGTTTCCACCACCAGCCCTACCGCCGGACGGCCACGGCTGCCCGGCTCCTGAATTTCCGTCTCCTGAACCAGATGGGCTTCCAGCATTTCGCGGACAATCTTGGTAATACTGGCGGGTGCCAGTTGTGCCAGGCGCGAAAGATCGATACGCGAAACCGGACCAAGCTGATCAATCAGGCGATAAACGGCGCCCGCGTTGGTCTGCTTGATCTGATCGATATGCCCTGGCTGACTATCAGCAACCACCTCGTACTCCCTTATTTTCGAGCTTCGAAATAAACTGAGGGCTATGGTGAAGCACTTCAATGGCCGACGTCAAATTTTTACTTAGCCATGTGATTTACTGCACATTTTTGCCCACTTTTCCCTATAAATATTGCCCGTAAGATGCGGTAAGTAATTGTGCCTTGAAACGCTGTGCCGCATGGCTCTGTTCATGATGTTTAGACCACACCAGCCACATTTCCGAGACCGCATCCTGCTCGACAATCTTCACCCAGCGCATCTCCGGCAGCTGCACCCGTTTAAACGAGGCCGGAAGAATCGACACGCCAAGCCCTGCGGCAACGAGCCCGATGATCGTCATGGCTTCCCCCACCTCCTGCGCGATAGTCGGCACAAGGCCATATCGCCGCATCAGACCCAGAATATCGTCGTACAGCCCGGTTCCCACCTGGGGGTCAAAAAAGACGAACGGCTCTTTCGCCAGTTCAGCCAACGTGACGCCAGGCCGGGCGGCGAGAGGATGGTCGCTGGGGATCATCGCCATCAGCGGTTCTCGCAGGATCACCTGCCACGCCAGGGTATCAGGCAACTGCGTGTTACGCATCAACCCCAGGTCGAGCGATCCTTCGTTCAGCGGCGCGATTTGCTCCCGGGTATTTATTTCACGCGTCTGAATATGCACATCCGGAAAGTGACGGCGAAACGATGAGAGCGTTTGTGAAACAGCGCTGATAAAGGGGGCCGAGGAGGTAAACCCGATGCGCAGCTCCCCCGTCTCACCGAGATAAAGCCGTTCCGCTCTGGCGGCGGCGTCTTCCACCATGCTCAGGATCTGTCGGCTATCGGTGAGGAACTGTTTTCCTGCTGCCGTCAGGCTCACGCTACGGTTGGTTCGCGCCAGCAGACGCGCCCCCACCTGCTGCTCCAGGATCTGGATCTGCTGGCTTAGCGGTGGCTGAGAGATATTCAGCCTTGCCGCCGCGCGCCCAAAATGCAGCTCTTCGGCAACGGCGACAAAATAGCGGAGGTGACGCAGCTCGATATTCATATTTTTAAAGTATCATTTGAGATTATTAATATATTAGACAGAATATTTACATTTTCCTACTCTGATCTTGTGGTCATACCCGTCACCAGAAACCACGGGGATGTTTAAGCAAGGATTATGTGTGAGCCGTACAACGACTATTGATATCGCGCCGGCCAGCGACATTGATGATTTACCCGCAGCACCGCAGCCGGTTCAGTTTATTAAGCGTGGTACCCCCCAGTTTATGCGCGTCACGCTGGCGCTCTTCTCAGCGGGTCTCGCTACCTTTGCCCTGCTCTACTGTGTTCAGCCGATCCTGCCGGTTCTGTCGCATGAGTTTGGCGTGTCGCCAGCCAGCAGCAGTATTTCCCTTTCCATTTCCACCGGAATGCTGGCGATTGGTCTGCTGTTTACCGGTCCACTTTCGGATGCTATCGGGCGTAAGCAGGTCATGGTAACGGCGTTAATGCTGGCCTCCGTGTGTACCTTGCTTTCTACCATGATGACCAGCTGGCACGGTATTCTGGTCATGCGCGCGCTGATTGGGCTCTCTCTCAGCGGCGTGGCGGCGGTCGGGATGACCTATCTCAGCGAAGAGATCCACCCGAGTTTCGTGGCCTTCTCAATGGGGCTGTACATTAGCGGGAACTCTATCGGCGGGATGAGTGGACGCCTGCTGAGCGGTGTGTTTACGGATTTCTTTAGCTGGCGCATTGCGCTGGCCGTAATCGGCTGCTTCGCGCTCGCCTCGGCGCTGATGTTCTGGAAAATTTTGCCGGAATCGCGCCATTTCCGCCCGACCTCCCTGCGTCCGAAGACGCTGTTTATCAACTTCCGTCTGCACTGGCGCGACAAAGGTTTGCCGCGACTGTTTCTGATGGGATTCCTGCTGATGGGGTCATTCGTCACGCTGTTTAACTATATTGGCTACCGGCTGATGCTCTCGCCGTGGCATCTCAGCCAGGCATTGGTGGGTTTGCTCTCTGTGGCGTATCTCACCGGGACGTGGAGTTCACCAAAAGCCGGCGCCATGACCGCTCGCTTTGGCCGCGGGCCGGTGATGCTGGTTTCCACCGCCGTGATGTTGTTCGGGCTGCTGATGACGCTGTTCTCCTCCCTGTGGCTGATTTTTGCCGGGATGCTGCTCTTCTCTGCCGGCTTCTTTGCCGCGCACTCCGTTGCCAGCAGCTGGATTGGCCCGCGCGCGCGCCGCGCCAAAGGTCAGGCGTCGTCGCTGTATCTGTTTAGCTATTACCTGGGTTCCAGCATCGCCGGGACCCTCGGCGGCGTGTTCTGGCATCACTACGGCTGGAACGGCGTGGGTGGGTTTATCGCCCTGATGCTGTGCGCGGCGCTGCTGGTGGGCGCGAGCCTGCATCAACGTCTGAAATAGGTTAACGTTATTCCCGCATGAACGTAATTGTGCGGGGCTCATTTCTGACGTTAGTTACACTTAATTTAAAATTAAGTAAAATCAACCACTTATTACCATTTCGTGTATTTATCACCCTTACCTCTCTCTGTAAGCTCATTGACTCCATTCTATAAAAAGAGGGTTTTACATGGCTATTCCAGGCAACATGTGGTTGTACGATGACGGTGGTGCACTGATCAAAGGCGGTTGCGACGTGCAGCAGAGGGAGTACAGCATTGAATTCAAGGGTTTTCACCATAATCTTTCCACGCCGACCGATAATCAGACAGGCAAACCCACGGGTAAGCGCATCCACTCCCCGATGATGATTGTTAAGGAATTCGATTACTCATCACCCTATCTCTATAAGGCAGTCGCCACTGGTCAGGCTCTGCAAAAAGCCGAACTCAAGTTCTACAAGATTAATGATGCAGGCCTGGAAGCGGAGTACTTTAATATTCTTCTGGTGGGGGTGCGGATTGTTTCGGTATCACCTGCCATGGCCGCGCCGGGCGACAACAATAACAACCACCTCGAAACGGTTGAATTGCGCTACGAGAAAATCACATGGAAGCATAACGATGGAAATATTATTTTTTCTGACGCATGGAATGAGCGGGCGTCAGCGTAACTGGGATCGATATGGATACAATCGAAGAAGTTAACGGTACCTACTTTTACAGAGGCCATTCAAACGTCACCCCGGGCGAGTTACTTGAGATCATTTTTCTGGAGGAGTTCTGTATAGAGTTGGGGATAGATGCCGTTTCAGGTGCGGCTATTTTGGGCGGGCAACCGTGGTTAGGTACGCGAACGAAGCCAGGGAATGCCATTGAAGGAACAAGCGTTATTTCAAAGTATGCGCGAATGATTTTGAAGGATGTGAAAACCCCATTCGGATTTGAGTCAAAACACCAGTGGGTGTACGGATGAGAACAACAACAAGCCTTGCCGCTGTTATTACCCGCTATTGTCCCTGGTTAGGTTGGGGGTCATTAGTTACCACCCTTTACAGAATTTCGTCGCGCACTCAGGAGAAATATAACCTGATCGCACGACCTAAAGACCGTATACAGTGGACATCGTTCTAATGCTGACAGACGAAATTAGCTCTAAAGTCCTTGATATGTTCAACGATGAAATTTCACGCGAACTTGACGATAACTGGAACGAGATATTGCTTGAACTCGATTCTGATTTATTCGGTTCACCAGGCGATGACCTTCACGACGCGTTAAACCGGTACGAGAAAGAATTTAACGTGGATTTATCTGCTGTTAAATGGTCTCGTTATTTTCCCTGGCAGAACACCCCATTATTAAAGCGCCGGTTTAAGCTGAAGCGGGAAGAGGTGGAATCAACCCGCATTCCGTTAACCGTAAGAATGTTTGCTGAATCTGCAAAAGCAGGAAAATGGCTCTACGACTAAGTTGACAGGGGCTTCACGCCCCTGTTATCAAAAGTGCACGGTTCCTCCCTGATTCGCGTTACACTCCCCAGAACACCTCCAACAGAACGAGAACAATAATTATGCAGAAAAACGTTTCTTATCAACAACTCACCCGCACCTTCCAGCGTCTCTCCCGCTTCTCTCACCTCTCCTCCATCGCCAGCTGGGACATGTTTACCATGATGCCGCCCGGCGGCAGCGCCGCGCGCGGTGAAGCGCTGGCGGAGATGAGCGTCCTGCAACATCAGATCCTTACCGATAAAAAAGTGGGTGAATGGCTGGCTGCGGCGGCTGAAGAAGATCTGAACGACGTAGAGCAGGCCAACCTGCGTGAAATGACGCGCCACTACCAGCAGGCCACCTTACTGCCGGAATCGCTGGTAGAGGCAAAATCGCTGGCGGGCAGCAAGTGTGAACACGCCTGGCGCACTCAGCGTCCGGCCAACGACTGGCAGGGCTTTTCAGCCAACCTGAAAGAGGTGGTGAAGCTCAGTCGTGAAGAAGCTCGCCTGCGCGCCGAGGCCAAAGGCTGCACGCCTTACGACGCGCTGCTGGATATTTTTGAACCCGACATGACCAGCGCCCGCCTGGATGTGCTGTTTGGCGATATGAAGTCGTGGCTGCCGGACCTGCTGGCAAAGGTTGTGGAAAAACAGGCTCAGCGATCGTTCGTTCCGCCACAGGGTCCCTTCCCGACCGCCACGCAGCGCGAGCTGGGCCTGGAAGCGATGAAAATGCTTGGCTTCGATTTTAACGGCGGTCGTCTGGACGTTAGCGCCCACCCGTTCTGCGGCGGCGTGCCGGAAGATGTGCGTATCACCACGCGTTACGATGAAGACGAGTTGCTTAGCGCGCTTTTCGGCGTGATCCACGAAACCGGACATGCCCGCTACGAGCAAAACCTTCCCCGAGCGTGGGCCGGGCAGCCCGTTGCGCTGGCGCGCTCTACGGCGATCCACGAATCCCAGAGTCTGTTCTTTGAGATGCAGCTGGGCCGCAGCGAGGCATTCCTCAAGCATCTGCTTCCGGCGGTCCATGCCCGTTTCGGCAGTCAGGCGGCGTTCAGTGAAGAGAATTTCATTGCCTGGAACCAGCGCGTGAAGCCGGGATACATTCGCGTGGATGCGGATGAAGTGAGCTACCCGGCGCACGTGGTGCTGCGCTATGAGATCGAGCGCGCGCTGATCAACGGCGAAATCGAAGTCGACGATATTCCCGCCCTGTGGGATGAGAAAATGCAGGCCTGGCTTGGGCTATCCACCAAGGATAATTATCGCAACGGCTGTATGCAGGATATCCACTGGACCGACGGCGGTTTTGGCTACTTCCCGTCTTACACGCTGGGAGCAATGTATGCGGCACAGCTCTTCCATGCCGCCAAAAATGCATTGCCTGGGTTGCAGGCATCCATTGCCGGAGGCGATTTCTCGGCGCTGTTTGACTGGCTGCGTCAGAACATCTGGCAGCACGGCAGCCGCTTCAGCACGTCGCAGTTAATCACTCAGGCAACGGGTGAGGATTTGAACATCCGCTACTTCCGCGAACACCTGACTTCCCGCTACCTGTAACCGAACGCGCCGGGGTGACGCCCCGGCGTTGTACATACGGTTACACGCCGATACCAATCACTCACGGAAACCTCGAATTTACAGGGATATAGTTCTTTCAACGGCCCCGCAGTGGGGTTAAATGAAAAACCAAATTCGAGGGTATGAAAATGAAAAAAGTATTAGCTCTGGTTGTTGCCGCTGCTATGGGTCTGTCTTCTGCTGCATTCGCGGCTGAAACTACCGCCACCGCAGCGCCTGCGGCGACCACTTCGGCTCCGGCCAAAACGGTTCACCATAAAAAACATCACAAAGCGGCTAAACCTGCGGCAGAACAGAAAGCGCAGGCGGCTAAAAAGCACCACAAAAAAGCGGCAAAACCCGCGGTGGAGCAGAAAGCACAGGCGGCTAAAAAGCATCACAAAAAAGCGGCAAAACACGAAGCGGCTAAACCTGCTGCACAGCCAGCAGCGTAAGAGTACAAGCTTAACCGTGCCCTTCGGGGCACGTTGGTAAACCGGCGCTGAACGGGTTTGAGGTCAGCGCCGTTTTTTTATCCGGAGGGCGTATGCTGCGGCGCTATCGGTTTGAGTTCATTCTTATCCTGCTAATCTTGTGCGCGCTCATCGCCAGCCACTTTTATCTTACCTGAATGTAGCACGCTGATTTTACTCCCACTTTCTCGCTGTCGCGTCTATAGTATTTTCATAGGGTTCACTTTTAATAATCATAATTACCCCCACCAGAGTGTGATATGCGTAAATCTGTTGTGTTGTTACTGGGAACGTTTAGCCTTTTTGCTGGCTTTTCACATGCGGATGATGGTGACGATGTCGCCATTAGCGCCAAAGAGGTAAAGACGCTGTTTTTTGGTCATGACGATCGTACGCGTGTCACCGATCCTACCGAAGCGCCCTGGGATGCCATCGGGCAACTGGAAACCGCCAGCGGCAATTTATGTACCGCAACGCTCATTACACCACGCCTTGCGCTGACGGCGGGTCATTGCCTGCTAATGCCGCCCGAGGGCAAACCGGATAAAGCGATCGCCCTGCGCTTTGTGTCGCAAAAAGGAATATGGCGCTACGAAATCCACGGTATTGAGGGGCGGGTGGATCCGTCGCTCGGTAAACGCTTAAAACCGGATGGCGATGGCTGGATTGTGCCGCCCGGGGCGGCATCCTGGGATTTCGGTCTGATCGTTTTACGTTATCCGCCGTCCGGGATCGCTCCCCTACCGCTTTTTGATGGCGACAAAGACGCGCTCACCGCCGCCCTGAAGGCCGCCGACCGCAAAGTGACGCAGTCAGGCTACCCTGTTGATCACCTCGATTCGCTTTACACCCATACGGACTGCGTGGTGACGGGCTGGGCGCAAAACAGCGTGCTTTCGCATCAGTGCGATACGCTACCGGGTGATAGCGGATCGCCCCTGATGTTAAAAACCGCTAACGGCTGGCAGCTGATTGGCGTTCAGAGTTCAGCTCCGGCGGCGAAAGACCGCTGGCGCGCCGATAACCGGGCGTTGGCGGTGACCGGTTTTCGCGACAGGCTGGAAGCCCTGGCGCAGCAGTAGGTTACTCAGGCCAGTTTAATCATGATCATGCCGGCGAGCAGTAATACCAGCCCTATCCAGCCTTTATTGTTTAAACGCTGCCCGAACATAATCCAGCCTGCTGCCAGGGTGGCGGCAATACCGAAGCCGCCCCACAGCGCATAGGCCACGGAAAGATCGATGCCTTTTACCGCCTGTGACAGGGCGCTAAACGCCCCCAGCACCGCGGCAATCGATAGCAGGCCGTAGGCTTTACGACGAAAACCGTCGGAGAACTTCAGAAAGACGTTCGCAATAATTTCCAGAACGATCGCTAAACCCAGCCAGGCCGCGTGGATCCATTCAAACTGCTGCATGGGTCTGCTCCTTCTGCTGTTTTGCCGGCTTGCGCGTACCCGATTTAATCAGCACGATACCTGCTACCAGGGTCGTCAACCCGGCAATTTTCATTGTCGTCAGGGTTTCATCAAATATCATGACGCTGAACAGCGTAATCAATAAAATACCAATACCTTCCCACAGGGCGTATGCCACTCCCAGCGCGATTTTTTTAACCGCGAAGGAGAGGAAAATATAGGAAAGCGTAATCATGACCAGCATCAAAATAAATCCGGTGCTGCCGTCACTCACGCTCGCCCATTTCATCGACAGGGTGCCGGTAATTTCAGCTACGATAGCCAGCGCTAATAAAATCCAGTAAAACATGTTTTTCTCCTGCTTGAGAATATAATCCATCGAGGCTCGCTGCGGACAGCAAACCAAAAAATTGGGAATTAGATCAGTTAGCTAAGCGCATAGCGCCAGCTCAGGCAGAAGACGTGACTATAGCGCGGAACGCCAGTGTTGTTCACCGGAAAGCATGCAGAGGGAGGTTGAAAACAGAGCAGTGTTGTTTGAAAAATACGTCCTGAACAAATTGTCCATAAAATTACAATTATCCGCGGTGTTGCTTCTCGTCTTTGCGGATGAAAATTGTCCTCAGTAGTTGAACACGCCTGATTTGTATCATAAGCCAGGAATTTACTCAAAGCCTTTTCATTTCTTTACCCAGTCTGTTTGATTTTGGTTAGTTTTTTTAATCCGCTTTCCCCTCTATTATAAATAAAAAACTTTTCAGGAACGTTCATGGCCAAACCCATTATCACCCTCAACGGGCTTAAGATAGTCATCATGCTGGGCATGCTGGTGATCATTTTGACCGGCGTTCGTTTTGCGGCCGATATCATCGTGCCCTTTATCCTGGCGCTTTTTATCGCGGTGATCCTCAACCCGCTGGTGCAGCGGATGGTGCGGATGCGCATACCGCGCGTGCTGGCGATCAGCCTGCTTATCAGTATTATCATCGTTGCGATGGTGCTGCTAGTTGCCTATCTGGGAACATCCCTGAACGAGCTGGCGCGAACCCTACCGACATACCGTTCTTCCCTGGCGACCCCGCTGCTGCAAATTGAACCCTGGCTGCAACGCGCCGGCATTGAAGTCTCGGTGGAGGAGTTGCTTAAATACATCGATCCGAATGCTGCCATGACGATTGTCACCAGCCTGCTGGCACAGCTTTCCAACGCCATGACCTCCATTTTCCTGCTGTTCCTGACGGTCGTGTTTATGCTGCTGGAAGTCCCTCAGCTGCCTGCAAAGCTACAGCACATCATGGTGCGTCCGGTGGAAGGAATGGGCGCCATTCAGCGCGCGCTCGACAGCGTTTCACGCTATCTGGTGCTGAAAACGGCCATCAGTCTGGTGACGGGATTCGTGGTGTGGGGGATGCTCGCCGCGCTGGACGTGCGTTTCGCCTTTGTCTGGGGGCTGCTGGCCTTTGCCCTTAACTACATTCCTAACATCGGCTCCGTGCTGGCGGCGATCCCCCCTATCCTTCAGGTGCTGGTTTTCAGCGGTTTGTATGATGCGCTGATTCTGCTGGCAGGCTATCTGGTGATTAACCTTGTCTTCGGGAACATTCTTGAGCCACGCATCATGGGACGCGGGCTGGGGCTTTCAACCCTCGTTGTGTTCCTGTCCCTGATCTTCTGGGGCTGGCTGCTTGGGCCTGTCGGCATGCTGCTCTCCGTTCCGCTGACCATTATTGTGAAAATTGGCCTGGAGCAGACCGCCGGTGGACAAAGTATCGCTGTACTGCTGAGCGACATGAGCCATAAGGCTGATTAATTCTCCATCGACAGCACGGGCTTGCGCGTTCTACCCGCTTCGCGATAGTTGCCCAATGCCCGCTGCCATTCCGTCAGAGGGTAAAGGGTGACATCGCTGCACTGGCTGGCCCGCAGTTTCGGCCAGATGCGCTGAAACTCCGCCTGCCACGCCTCCGTGCTGAGTGCGTCCAGGTAGTTACGAATGTGAAACCACGCCACGCGCGGCAGCGCCCGCTGCTGCCGGAACGTCTGACCGGAGAGCAGCCCGTAGCAGACAAACGTGCCGCTTTCAGGCATCACGCCCAGGATCGTCTCCGCCAGGCTGCCGCCCGTGGCGTCGTACACCACGTCTGCGCGCGCGGCGGCAGCGTTGACTGCGGCCATATCCTGTTGCGCAATGGGGACGATCCCTAATTCGGCCAAACGTTGAGCGTGCACGGGCGAGCGGTGGATCCCATAAACCGCCTCTGCACCCGCCTGACGAGCCCATTGCCCGAGCAGAACGGCGCAGTCAGAACCGGCAGCGGTAAGCAGCACCGTTTTCCCGGCCGGAGGATAGCGGTCCAGCATCATCTGTGCGGCAAGCGGGTTGATATACGCCCGCGCGGCAAGCAGCGAGTCGACGTCGTCCGGGACAGGAACCGCGTACCCTGCCGGGCAATCGACATAACGCTGCCACGTCCCCTTCCCCCGTAACGGCAGCACCCGCTTGCCCAGCAGCGCCGGGTAAGCGGCGGGCGTTTCGGTTACTATTCCGACCCCTTCATAACCGGCTATTGCAGGCAGCGGCGTGCGATGGCGATACGCCCCGGTTATGGGGATAAGATCGGAGGCGTTCACCGGCGAAAAAAGCATGCGCACACGTATCTCTCCCGGCTGGCGCGGCGGCAAGGGGGCGGTTTCCGGTTGCAGTACCGATTCAGGCTCACCAAACCGGCGATACCAGAGGGCCAGATTAAGCATTACGATCGCGCCATCCCATTTCCGGTGCGACATGTTTCAGTATGGACTCGATGACATGCGCGTTGTATGCCACGCCCAGCTGATTCGGCACGGTAAGCAATAGCGTATCCGCTTCAGCGATGGCTTCATCCTTTTTCAGCTGTTCAATCAGCTTGTCTGGCTCTGCGGCGTAACTGCGTCCGAAAATTGCCCGCGTTTTCTCATCCAGATAGCCAACGCTGTCGCTCTCGTTGCGGCCTGAACCGAAATACATCCGGTCGCGATCGTCCATCAGGGCAAAAATACTGCGGCTGACCGAAACGCGCGGCTGACGAGTATGCCCAGCCTCTGCCCAGGCCTGTCGGTAGGCACGGATCTGTTTTGCCTGCTGAATATGAAACGGCTCGCCGGTTTCATCGTCTTTTAGCGTTGAGCTTTGCAGATTCATCCCCAGTTTTGCCGCCCATACTGCCGTTGCATTGGAGCCAGCCCCCCACCAGATTCGATCGCGTAAGCCTTCTGAATGCGGCTCCAGACGCAACAATCCCGGCGGGTTGGGGAACATCGGCTGTGGGTTAGGCTTCGCAAACCCTTCACCACGTAATACATCAAGCAGTACTTCGGTGTGGCGGCGCGCCATATCAGATTCGTTTTCCCCTTCCTGCGGCACGTAACCAAAATAACGCCAGCCATCAATCACCTGCTCCGGGGAGCCCCGGCTGATACCCAGCTGTAATCGACCGCCAGAGATGAGATCTGCCGCGCCAGCATCTTCCGCCATATACAGCGGATTCTCGTACCGCATGTCGATCACGCCCGTACCAATTTCGATGCGTTTGGTTTTCGCACCTATCGCAGCCAGCAAGGGGAATGGCGAACTGAGCTGGCGGGCAAAGTGATGCACGCGAAAATAAGCGCCGTCCGCGCCCAGCTCTTCAGCGGCGACCGCCAGATCGATGGACTGTAGCAGCGCGTCAGCCGCGGTCTGCGTGCCGGACTGGGCAGACGGCGTCCAGTGACCAAACGACAAAAATCCAATCTTTTTCATAGTGGAGTATCCTGATGAAGCATTGCGTGATCCCTACTCTACGCATTCGCGGATGAGAATAAATGGGGATTATTTAACGGAATGCTTCAAATAAACTGACAGAAAACGCAGACCAAAGGCATCCCTCCCGCGAGGAGGCATTCTCCTGCCATCTCATAATGGGATATAGTGTGAACTATTCTTTTTTAACAGGTAACAACAGCAATGGCTTTGATCCCCAAAAACTACGCACGGCTGGAAAGCGGCTACCGTGAAAAAGCGCTGAAAATTTACCCGTGGGTCTGCGGGCGCTGCTCGCGAGAGTTTGTTTATTCGAATCTTCGTGAACTCACGGTTCACCATATCGACCACGATCACACCAATAACCCGGAAGACGGCAGTAACTGGGAGCTGTTATGTCTGTTTTGCCACGACCACGAACACTCAAAGTACACTGAAGCGGACCAGTATGGCACCACCGTTGTCGCGGGTGAGGATGCGCAAAAAGACGTGGGTGTCGCTACGTTTAACCCTTTTGCCGATCTCAAGGCGATGATGAACAAGAAGAAATAATATCAATGGCTTTACCGCCCATCGGCAACAATACGATGAGCCGATCGCCTTACTGTTAAGTGATATTAACAATTGCTGCTAAGTTGTAAATTTCCCCTTGCCGGACGGGACAAATCGGTTATCGTGCCAGGCAACTTTTTCGGCAATACAAGACAGTGGGATGCGCTATGGCGATTTTTGATGGTCACAATGACCTGTTGCTTAACTTATGGCTTCACCATCGCCAGGATCCGGTAACGGCTTTCTTTTCCGGTATTGAGAACGGACATCTCGATTATCCCCGTATGCAGCAAGGCGGATTTTCCGGCGGGCTGTTCGCGCTGTTCGTGCCGCCGCAGGCGTATATCGCCCGCATGGCGCCGCAATACGCCAGCGAGCCGTGGGAGCCGATCGACATTCTCTGGCAGCAGTTGACGATCCTTAAGCAGCTTACCGCACACTCCGCAGGCCGGGCGCGGTTGTGCCTGAGCGCGGCGGATATCGAACGCTGCCGTCAGGATAAGGTGCTGGCAATGGTGGCGCATATTGAGGGCGCGGGCGGTTTTGACGGCGAGGGAGACGATCTACAGGCCTTTTATGCCGCAGGCGTACGCAGCATCGGGCCTTTCTGGAACATTGCTAACCGTTTCGGCACCGGCGTTAACGGGGCGTTCCCCGGCAGCCCGGACAGCGGCCCTGGACTCACCGCAGAGGGGATCGCCCTCATCAGGCAGGCTAACGCCCTGAACATGCTGATTGACGTCTCGCATATGAATGAAAAAGCGTTCTGGGATACCGCCCGTCATTCCTCTTCCCCGCTGGTCGCCACCCATTCCAACGCCCATGCGCTGTGCCCGCAACCGCGCAATCTGACCGATCGGCAGCTGCTGGCTATCCGCGACAGCGGCGGCATGGTGGGCGTTAATTTCGGCAACGCCTTTCTGCGCGCCGACGGTAAACGCGATAGTGATACTCCGCTCAGCACAATCGTTCGCCATATCGACTATCTTATTAACATCATGGGTGAAGATCACGTCGCGCTCGGCTCCGATTTTGACGGCATTACGTTGCCGGATGAGTTGCACGATGTGAGTGGTTTACCGCGGCTGATCGGCGCGTTGCGCGATAGCGGCTATGATCAATTTGTGCTGAATAAACTGCTGTGGGGCAACTGGCGAAAGGTATTGCACAATGTTTGGCAACAATAGGTTGCGTTGTAAACATTACGTTAATTCCTTACATATTTTGGGTTGAGCTTTGCCCCCCTGTAGCGCATTATTTGATGACCATCACAAAACTGGCACAAACGATGGCGTTAGTGCTGTATTTTTAAAGAGGAAAAAACGATGTGGAAGAAACCTGCTTTTATTGATTTACGTCTTGGCCTGGAAGTGACGCTGTACATTTCCAACCGCTAATCACTCAGCCCGCCATCCGTGCGGGCATTTTCGTTTTACTACCTGGCCTATCTTCATGTTTATTAAAATCCTCGGTTCCGCCGCCGGCGGCGGTTTCCCACAGTGGAACTGTAACTGTGCCAACTGTCAGGGTTTGCGCAACGGTACTCTTCAGGCGACCCCTCGCACCCAATCGTCGATCATCGTCAGCGATAACGGCAAAGAGTGGGTGCTGTGTAACGCCTCGCCCGATATCAGCCAGCAGATTGCCCACACGCCAGAACTGAACAAGAAAGAGGTTCTGCGCGGCACGCATATTGGCGGCATTATTCTCACCGACAGCCAGATTGACCACACCACCGGGCTGCTCAGCCTGCGCGAGGGCTGCCCGCATCAGGTATGGTGCACGCCCGAGGTGCATGAAGATCTTACCAGCGGTTTCCCGATTTTTACCATGCTACGGCACTGGAACGGCGGCCTGGTTCATCATCCGATCGCCCCGCTCACCGCCTTTAGCGTGGAAGCCTGCCCTGATTTGCAGTTTACCGCTGTCCCCATCGCCAGTAACGCACCGCCCTATTCGCCGTGGCGCGACCGCCCGCTGCCGGGGCATAACGTGGCGCTGTTTATCGAAAACCGCCGCAACGGTCAGACGCTGTTCTACGCGCCGGGTCTCGGTGAACCCGATGACGCCATTCTGCCGTGGCTTAAAAAAGCGGACTGTCTGCTGATTGACGGCACCGTCTGGCAGGACGATGAGCTTCAGGCCGCCGGCGTCGGGCGCAATACCGGCCGCGACATGGGCCATCTGGCGCTCGGCGATGAACACGGCATGATGGCGCTGCTGGCCTCACTGCCGGCAAAGCGCAAGATTCTGATTCACATTAATAACACTAACCCGATCCTAAACGAGCAATCGCCGCAGCGTCACGCCCTCACGCAGCAGGGAATAGAAGTGAGCTGGGACGGGATGACCATCACGCTTCAGGACTAACTATGCACATTCGCGAAACGCTCTCGCCGCAAGAGTTTGAACACGCCCTCCGGGCGAAAGGCGCCTATTATCATATTCACCATCCGTACCATATTGCGATGCATAACGGCGAGGCCAGCCGCGAGCAAATCCAGGGCTGGGTGGCGAACCGTTTTTACTATCAGACGACGATCCCGCTGAAGGACGCGGCAATTATGGCGAACTGCCCTGATCCGCACACGCGTCGCAAATGGGTGCAGCGCATCCTCGATCACGATGGCAGCAACGGTCATGATGGCGGTATCGAAGCCTGGCTCCAGTTGGGCGAGGCCGTGGGGCTTAGCCGCGACGACTTAATCAGCGAACGCCACGTGCTGCCCGGCGTCCGTTTCGCCGTCGACGCTTACGTTAACTTCGCCCGCCGCGCCAACTGGCAGGAGGCGGCATGCAGCTCGCTAACCGAGCTGTTTGCTCCGCAAATTCATCAGTCGCGTCTCGACAGCTGGCCACAGCACTATCCGTGGATCAAAGAGGAAGGCTATTTTTATTTCCGTAGCCGCCTCAGCCAGGCCAGCCGCGACGTTGAACACGGTCTGGAGCTGGCGAAGAGTTACTGCGACAGCGCGGAAAAGCAGAACAGGATGCTGGAGATCCTTCAGTTTAAACTCGATATCCTGTGGTCAATGCTCGACGCGATGACCATGGCCTACGCGCTACAGCGTCCGCCTTATCATACGGTCACCGACAAAGCGGCCTGGCACACAACCCGACTGGTATAAGCATGCAAAAGAACTCAATTGTCGCCTTTCGCCGCGGCTATCGCCTGCAATGGGAAGCCGCGCAGGACAGCCATGTGATCCTCTATCCGGAAGGCATGGCTAAACTCAATGACACTGCGGCCGCCATCCTCGAACTGGTCGATGGCCAACGCGATGCGGCAGCCATTATTGCCGTACTCAACGAACGCTTCCCGGAAGCCGGCGGCGTGGATGACGACGTCGTTGAATTCCTGCAAATCGCTTATCAACAGAAGTGGATTATTTTCCGTGAGCCAGAATAAACCCGCCGTCAATCCACCGCTGTGGCTGCTGGCGGAGCTGACCTATCGCTGTCCGCTACAGTGTCCTTACTGCTCTAACCCGCTGGACTTCGCCCGGCAGGACCAGGAGCTCACCACCGAACAGTGGATCGACGTTTTCCGCCAGGCGCGGGCGATGGGCAGCGTGCAGATAGGCTTTTCCGGCGGCGAACCGTTGACGCGTAAAGACCTGCCGGAGCTGATTCGCGCCGCCCGCGATCTCGGTTTTTATACCAACCTGATCACCTCGGGAATTGGCCTGACGGAGAGCAAGCTCGACGCGTTCAGCGAGGCGGGTCTGGACCATATCCAGATTAGCTTCCAGGCCAGCGATGAAGTGCTTAACGCTGCGCTGGCGGGGAATAAAAAAGCCTTCCAGCAGAAACTGGCGATGGCCAAAGCGGTTAAAGCGCGCGATTACCCGATGGTGCTGAATTTCGTCCTGCACCGGCACAATATCGATCAGATCGATAAGATCATCGAACTGTGCATCGAACTGGACGCCGATGACGTCGAACTTGCCACCTGCCAGTTCTACGGTTGGGCGTTCCTCAACCGTCAGGGGCTTCTGCCGACGCGGGAACAGATCGCCCGCGCTGAGAGCGTGGTCGCTGACTATAGGCAAAAAATGGCCGCCAGCGGCAATCTGACCAACCTGCTGTTCGTCACTCCTGATTATTACGAGGAGCGGCCAAAAGGCTGTATGGGCGGCTGGGGGTCGATTTTCCTCAGCGTGACCCCGGAAGGCACGGCGCTGCCCTGCCACAGCGCGCGCCAGCTGCCGGTGGAATTCCCCTCGGTGCTTGAGCAGAGCCTGGAATCCATCTGGTATGACTCTTTCGGCTTCAACCGCTATCGCGGGTTTGACTGGATGCCGGAGCCGTGCCGCTCTTGCGATGAAAAAGAGAAAGACTTCGGCGGCTGCCGCTGCCAGGCCTTTATGCTTACCGGGAATGCTGATAACGCCGATCCGGTGTGCAGCAAATCGCCGCATCATCATAAAATTCTGGACGCGCGACGCGAAGCAGCCTGTAGCGATATGAAAATTGGCCAGCTTCAGTTCCGCAACCGAACCCGTTCTCAGCTTATCTATAAAACCCGGGAACTGTAGCGACAATGACCATCCGCATCGTTGAGCTGGCGGGCGGTTTACGCGCCACGCTGGTTCATCAGCCGCAGGCGGCGCGCGCGGCGGCGCTGGTGCGCGTGAGCGCCGGAAGCCATCATGAGCCACCGCGCTTCGCGGGCCTCGCGCATTTGCTTGAGCACCTGCTGTTCCGCGGTAGCGAGCGCTATCGGGGCGACGATCGGCTCATGGCCTGGATCCAGCGTCAGGGCGGCAGCGTCAACGCCACCACGCTGGCTCGCCATAGCGCGTTTTTCTTCGACGTTGCCGCCGATAACCTGTCCGACGGCGTCGCACGACTGCGGGATATGGTGCAGGCGCCGCTGCTTTCCCGGCAGGACATCCAGCGCGAAGTGGCGGTCATTGATGCGGAAAACAGGCTCATCCAGCAGCATGATGCCGCCCGGCGCGAAGCCGCGGCGCGCCACGCAATGGAACAACCGGGGGTTTTTCGCCGTTTTCAGGTGGGTAGCCATGATTCTCTGGGGCAAGACACGGGATCGCTGCACGCCGCGTTGCGCGACTTTTACCGCCGCTATTATGTGGCCGGATACCTGCAATTGTGGCTACAGGGACCGCAAACGCTGGATGCGCTAGCCGAGCTTGCCCATACGTTTGCGACAGGTTTTGCTTCAGGTTGTGTGCCTGAAGCCGCCCCCCCGTTACGCCTTAGCGCTGAAGCAGATTATCAGCTGACGGTGACGGAGCGACCCGCGCTGTGGCGCTGTCCGTTAATACGAAAAAGTGACAACGTCACCTTGCTTCGGGAATTCTTGCTGGACGAGGCCCCCGGAAGCCTGATTGACGGGCTGCGGGCGCGCGGGCTGGCAGAAGAGGTATCGCTGGACTGGCTTTATCAGGATGACGATTACGGCTGGCTGGCGCTAACGTTTGACGGCGAACGGCCCGAGGCCATAGATCCGCATATCACGCGCTGGCTGCGAACCCTACAGCAAACGACGCAAGAGCAACAGCGGCATTATTATCGTCTGGCACAGCAGCGCTTTAGCGCCCTGTCGGCCCTTGACCAGCTTCGCCAGCGGGCGTTTGGTTTTGCACCCGGCGCGGCGCCGGTTGATTTTTCCGCCTTCTGTGCCGACTTACTGGCGGCGCCCACATCGTATCTGGCCTGCAAAAAAATGGACGCCGCCGGAACAATTTCCAGCCAGGGATTTGCCCTGCCGCTTAGCCACTGGCGTCGCCAGCCGGTTGCGGATGAGAGCCCCATTGCGTTTTCCTTCTACCCACAGGCTACCCAATATTCTGCCCCAGCCCTGACGCCAGAAGCCGTTCCGCTGCTGCATTTACCGGCGCAGGCACAAGCGCCGACGCTGATCCTCCGCAGGCCTTTTTATTCGCGCGTAAGCGAGTCACTGGGGGTGGCGGCAGGCAAACAATTACGCCCTCTTCTGGCTGAACTGCGCCATATCGGCGGCAGCGGAGAATGGCAAACGGTTGAGGGTAGCTGGCAGCTAACCCTGCGGCTGCCTGACGCAGTGGTGACGGCGGAACCCATCATCAGGGCGATTGCCGATCGCCTCTCCCGCCCCACACCGGCTGTTACGCCAGCGCCAGAAGGCATCGCGATCCGTCAGCTGCTTAAGCAATTGCCTGAACGGCTGGCATCGGAACCGCCCCGGGACGGCTGGCTGGCGGCGTTAGCTGGCGGCAGCGCCGAACACGCGCACGGGTTAGCCCGGCAGCTTGGCCTGCTCCGGGCGCCAGTTAACGCTAAGGGGTCGCCGTTTAGCGATTGTCCCGGCGGGATCGAACGTATCCCGCACGCCAGCGCGGACTCGGCGCTGCTGGTGTTTATTCCGCTGCCGCCGGGCGCTTCGCTCGCCGCGCTGCGGCTGCTGGCGCTATGCTGCGAACCACAATTTTTCCAGCGCCTGCGCGTGGAACAGCAAATTGGCTACGTGGTCAGCTGTCGTTATCAGCGTATTGCCGATCGCGATGGCCTGCTGCTGGCGCTACAGTCGCCTGACCGTTCTCCCGTGGAACTGCTGGGCTGCTGTAAACGCTTTTTGCGCGAGCTGACGCCGTGCGATGAATCCGGGTTCAGCCTATTGCGACAGCAGCTGGCGACGCAGATCCGGTCACCGAGGGATGCCAGCACCACGGCTGTGGCCGCCCTTCGCCAGCGCTATGGTTTGCCGGTGTTAACCCCGCAGGCTATCGATGCCCTGCAACATGATGAGATCATCGCGCTGTGGCGCGAAATGACTCGCCGTCGCCGCCGCTGGCGGGTGCTTTTCGCTGGCTGACCGGAACCGCCGCTTTCCCGGTATGCGTGATTTTTAGCCATAAAAAAAGCCCCGTACTAAGACGGGGCCTGGCTGCTTATTTCGCTGTTACTTATCCAGCGCGTAGGCAATCACGTAGTCACCACGATCCGGCGACTGGCGTGCACCGCCGGCAGAAATCAGAATGTACTGTTTGCCGGTTTTCGGTGATACATAGCTAATAGGACCGCCCTGGCTACCCACCGGGAGACGCGCTTTCCACACTTCTTCCCCCGTAGAGGAATCAAAGGCACGCAGGTAGTAATCCTGGGTTCCGGCAATAAAGACCAGACCGCCCTGAGTAGCGAGCGTACCGCCCAGCGTCGGCATACCGACAGGCATTGGCATGCGCATTTTTACCCCAAACGGACCGGTATCCTGAACGGTACCGACCGGCACCTGCCAGACGATTTTCTGCGTTTTCAGGTCAATGGCGGACAGGGTGCCAAACGGGGGTTTCTGGCACGGAATGCCCAGCGGTGACATGAAGCGGTTTTTGTTGACCGAGTATGGCGTCCCTTTCATAGGAACGGCGCCCATTCCGGCGTTCACGGCTTCACCGCCGGTGTTTGCCACTGCGCTTTGCGGATCTTGCTTAATCAGCTGAACCCACAGACCCAGACGCATGTCGTTGACGAAAATGTACTGGTTGTTCGGATCCGTGGACAGACTGCCCCAGTTCATTCCTCCCAGCGAGCCCGGGAAACTCAGGGAAATATCGGTGCCCGGCATTGTGTACAGACCGTCGTAACGCATTGATTTGAAGCTGATACGACAGGCCAGCTGGTCAAACGGCGTCGCTCCCCACATATCAGACTCTTTCAGGGTCTCCGCGCCAATCTGCGGCATGCCCACGGAACGTGGCTGCGTTGCGGGATACTGCTCACGCGGAATATCCGCTGGTTTTACCGGAACCTCTTTCACTTCAGTGAGCGGTTTACCGGTCAGGCGATCGAGAACGTAAATCTGCCCCGCCTTGGTGCCCACCACGACCGCTGGCTTGTTGCCTTCTTTGGTTGGGAAATCAACCAGGCTCGGCTGCATCGGAATGTCGAAATCCCAGAGGTCGTTATGCACGGTCTGGTATACCCACTTCTCTTTCCCGGTTGTCGCATCCAGCGCCAGGATTGAGGTGGCGTACTTGTGGTCTTCCGGAATACGGTCAGCGCCCCACAGGTCAACAGAGGAACTTCCCATCGGGATAAACACGGTATTCATCGACGCATCCCAGGACATAGGGGCCCAGGAGTTTGCGGAGCTACGTTTGTAGTGTTCGCCCGGCTTCAGAACATAGTTCGGATCCGGATTACGTGGATCGAACGCCCAGCGCAGCTGGCCGGTAATTACGTCATAGCCTCGCAGCACGCCGCCCGGCATATCGGTGCTTACGTTATCCGCAACGCGCCCGCCCACCACGACCGTGGTGCCCGCCAGGGTTGGGGCCGACGTCAACACGTAGGTGGGATCTGACACATCACCCATCCCTTCATGCAGGTTAACGCTGCCGTTAGTGCCGAAGTCCGGACAGAATTTGCCGTTATCGGCGTCTAACGCGATCAGTTTACCGTCAATGGTATTCATCAGAATACGACGCTGGCATGCTGCGCCCGGTGCGACCTGCGCCGGCAGAACCGGCGTGGAGCCGGCTACCGTTGGCTGCACCAGCGGTTTGGTGGCATCGAAGTACGCCAGACCACGGCAGCGCATCCAGATGGCAGACTTGGCGTTGATTTCCGCTTTCCAGATCTCTTTACCGCTGTCGGCATCCACGGCGATCACGTTGTTATGCGGCGTACACAGGAAGACACGATCGCCTACCTGTAACGGCGTTTGCTGATCTTCTGCGCCATTGCCATCCGGGCTTAGCGGAATATCACCGGTATGGTAGGTCCAGACCGGTTTCAGATCTTTCACGTTGTCACGGGTGATCTGGTCCAGCGCCACAAAGCGACTGCCGCCAGCCGTATTACCGTAGTGATCCCAGTTCTGCTGTTTCGCCTCGTCTTTTACCGGCACTAGCGGGCGCTTGTCGCCGCTAAACGGCACGGTCGGATGGGGTTGAAACATCTGAACAAACGTGACGCCCATGCCGATAATAAGGATTGCACAGACCCCCATCGCCCCTTTCGTGGAGGTGGGTTTTCCTTCACGCTTGCGCAGTGCAGGCCAGCTGGCTGCTGCCAGCACCATCAGCCCGGCGGGTACCATCAAACGGGAAACCAGCGGCCAGAAGTCGAGCCCGGCATCATAAAATGCCCAAATCAGGGTGCCAAGAAACACGAGGGCAAACAGCCCCACGGCGGAAGACTTGCGGCGGAAGAACTGGATTGCAGAGAGCAGCGTGATAACCCCGGCAATGAGAAAGTACCAACTCCCTCCCAGGGTAACCAGTTTAAAACCGCCGATGGCAAAGAACAGCCCCGTCACAAGAAGTACCACACCCACCAGCAGGCACCACAGGCCTAACCAGCCGAACGGGCGGGGATTATTGTCTGACATAAAAATGAATCTCCTGATTTCTTTATATAAAGCAGGGTTTTATTAACTGCCACGATGCTAAAACCCTGCACAACGCTAATTGTTCGTATGCGAAGAATAAATTAAAAAGAGAACGTAGACAAAAGCTATTATGTGGTAAGAAATGAAAACCAGCGTAATTGCATGGGTTTAGCCGGGTGCAATAAGTGAATATCGCTAACTCCCTCGCTATCGCTGGAATATATGACCAGCCAGGCGTTGCTTAAAGGATGAATATCAGGATTTCCCGGCAAGGCCGTTCTTATAACCTCAGATTTTTACAGCTGAGCCTTCAGACAATAGATTTAATTACGCAATACCCATTAATAAGCAGAGAGATTAACCTGAATTAAGTTTCAGGCAGAAATTATTCATGGGTGTGTTAAACATTCAGTCATTAACAGTACTGTAAATGAGACTTTCTGCATAAATGCGGATTCACAGCGTGGATAACGCAGACACTACATCAATACTTCCTTAAGACTTCAGCCATAACGACCCCAAATCACATTCACTACACGATCACTATTCATTGACTTTACATTGAGACTAGCGCATATTTTACAGCACAAATCAGCAAGACAATTTTTGGAGGACGTTTTCTATGCCCGCCCGTGATTATCCCGATAAGCGTGTCGCTCGCGGTTTAGCAAAGGAGGCCGATCTCAGGATGTTAAGCGCCCGCATCGATCCCGCGCTGATGGAGTACATCCGCATCACTGCGTATGAAACACGGAAAAGTAAGCAGGAAATCGTGGCGGAAGCGTTAGCGCTTCACCGTCAACAGAGTCAGACTGGATCGTAAACAACAAAAGCCCGAAAGATCCTCCGGGCTTCCGTTGCCGTCGGGATTACTTCACCAGCGAATTCAACGTCTCCAGCGCCTCAGGCGGTAACACCAGATCGGCTGCCGCCAGGTTTTGATGCAGATGTGCCACCGAAGAGGTTCCCGGGATCAAGAGGATATTTGGCGAGCGTTGCAGCAGCCATGCCAGCGCCACCTGCATCGGCGTCGCACCCAGTGAATCCGCCACCGCCTGTAGCCCGGAAGATTGCAGAGGCGTGAAGCCCCCCAGCGGGAAGAACGGCACCCAGGCAATCCCCTGCTGTTGCAGCTCCGCGAGGGTGCTTAGCGGCTCGGCAATCGATCCCTCCGCCGGCCCGTGGGCGCTAAACATAATCCGCAGGTTAACCACGTCCAGCACATCTAGCTTCAGGTTACGCAGGTTGTCATGCACCGCCTGCGTCAGCTCCTGTGCGGAAAACGCCGGTAGCCAGGAGGCATCTTCACCGCGTCGGGCACCGATCTTGGTCACAATCGTGAGGTCGTCCCGGTATGGATGAAGCGCCTCGCAGATAAGCTGGTTGGTTACATGGGGGCCGTAAAAATCGCTGGTATCGATGTGATTCACGCCCGCCGCCACCGCCTCACGCAACACCGCCAGCGCGGCATTTTTGTCTTTTGGCGGACCAAAAACCCCCGGTCCGGCAAGCTGCATGGCACCATAGCCAAACCGTTTAACCGTACGCGTTCCGAGCGTGAACGTGCCGCTTTTATCAATGCTGCTCATGCTGACCTTCCTCATAAAAATGATCCGGATTAACAACAGGTTCCGCAACGAAACCATTAGTTAAGCAATAGTAAAATTAAAGTTTAAATTCGCTACGACGATAGTATTGATGTAACCCTGCCTCTTCTCTTACGGACGACCGCTATGCTGAAAAATCTGCACGTGATTACCGGTATTCTCTTTGCCCTCACCATATTCTGTCTGCTGCAAGTTGTCACGGGAGGGTTGTTCTACTCTGCCGTTAACAACGATCGTCACAACTTTCAGAACTCCGGGTTGCTCAATGCCCAACAGGAGAGCCTGAGCGACAGCGTTAACACGCTGATTAAAACGCGCGTCACCGTCACCCGCGTGGCGATCCGCTACCTGAAAAACCAGCGTGACCCGGCCTCTCTCGCGGCGATAAACACGCTGCTGGGTACCGCGAACGGTTCGCTGACCAAAGCCGAAAGCTATTATAAGAACTGGCAGGAGATCCCGCAGGTTAACGGTCAGGATCCCGCCCTTACCGAAGAGATGCAGAAGGCCTGGCAGCACATGCACGAGGTGATGCGCTTGTCCATTACGTATCTGCGCGCCGATAACTATCAGGCCTATGGAGACCTCGACGCCCAGCAGGCGCAGGATGAGATGGAGGCGGTCTATACCCGCTGGCGCGCCGAAAACAACGTTCTGCTGAAAGCCGCCGCCGACGAGAACCAGAGCAGCTTTACCCAGATGCAGTGGACGCTGGCGGCGATTTTCCTGACCGTTATCATCGTGCTGGTCGTGATCTGGCAGGGTTTACAGCACCTGCTATTGAGACCACTCAACGTCATCATGAACCATATTCGCACCATCGCGAGCGGCGATCTGACGCAAAACGTCGATATTTCCGGACGCAACGAAATGGGCCAGCTGGCCGCCGGCCTGCACGAGATGCAGCAGTCGCTGGTGAGCACCGTCAGCGCCGTGCGCGGCAGCACGGATTCCATTTACACGGGCGCAGGGGAAATTGCCGCCGGGAGCAATGACCTTTCCGCCCGCACCGAGCAGCAGGCCGCCTCGCTGGAAGAGACCGCCGCCAGCATGGAAGAGCTGACAGCCACCGTCAAACAGAACTCGGATAATGCCCGTCAGGCGACGCTGCTGGCGAAGAATGCGTCTGAAACCGCCGCTCGCGGCGGTCAGGTCGTGGATAACGTGGTGCGTACCATGAATGACATCGCCGACAGTTCTCAGCAAATTGCGCATATCACCGGCGTTATCGATAGCATTGCCTTCCAGACCAACATTCTGGCGCTCAACGCCGCGGTTGAAGCCGCGCGTGCCGGGGAACAGGGTCGCGGCTTTGCGGTTGTGGCCGGTGAAGTACGGACGCTGGCCAGCCGCAGCGCGCAGGCGGCGAAGGAGATCAAAGGGCTTATTGAGAGCTCCGTCAGCCGGGTGAATACCGGCTCTGAACAGGTGAGCGAGGCGGGTGTGACCATGAAGGAGATCGTCGCGGCCGTGACGCGCGTAACCGATATTATGGGGGAAATCTCGTCGGCGTCTGACGAGCAAAGCCGCGGTATTGAACAGGTCAGCCTGGCGGTCTCGCAGATGGACAGCGTTACGCAGCAAAACGCCGCGCTGGTACAGGAATCGGCAACGGCGGCGGCCGCGCTGGAAGATCAGTCAGAACAGCTGCGCCAGGCCGTGGCGGCTTTCAGGCTGAATGCTCAGGCTTCTCCGGCATCCCGTCCTGAAAACGTGAAAGCGCCCGCACTGCTGCGCCCGTCAACGGCAGGCGCAAATACCTCCGACGCAAACTGGGAAACCTTCTGAGTGACGGGCGGGCGAGCCTGTCGCCCGCCTGGCTGATTAGCGGCTACGCTTGGCGTGGCGCTCCCAGTTATCTCGCTTCGCTTCCTCAGACTTACGCAACGAGACATAGCATGCTCCACTGCCGCCGTGATACGGCTGCGCTTCGCAAAAGGCCTGTACTTCGTCAAACTCGGTCAGCCAGCGCGCAAGATAGCTGCGCACCACGTTAGGGTGCGATTGCTGCTCACGCCCTTTACCGTGCACGATGATCAGGTTGCGCAGCCCGTCACGTCCGGCCTGGCGAATAAAGGAATACACCTGCTGGCGGCATTGCTCCGCGGGCTGGCGTAACAGCGTTAAGCTGGCCTGACGGGAATATTTGCCGGAACGCAGCTTATCAAATACCCCCTGCTGTACCCCTTCCCGCTGGAACATCAACGGCTCTTCAAGGGGGAGCAGTTCAAGAAACCCCAGCGTCAGAAAGTTATCCAGCTGCTCGGTATCCATTTCCTGACGCGCCCGCGTGTTGCGGCTCTGCTGCCAGTGAATATCCGTGCAGCGTTTGAGCGGCTGGACATCCTCCATGGCGTCAAGGAAAAGTGATTTGTCGTCAGGGTTCATGGAAATCCTCCGGCTACATCTGAGTAAGTACTATACCTGCGCCCGTTGCGGGTCTCAACGATCAAACCGTATGCCGCAGGATAGAAATATAAACTTGGTGAATATATTAAAAATGGCACAGGAGAATGTTTAACGAGACTTAACTAAAATTTAAATATTAATACATTTAAAAATTTAAGTTAAATTTTCGTGAAATTAATCACTCTCTTTCCTGTTTTTTTAGATAAAAGCTGTTATAACTTAATAAACCTGCCGAGGGAAAGAACGCGTAGGATCTGTGAAGGGAAGCACTGCTGTGTACTCATGGGCCTGACGATGTCGGCAGGCCCTGTTTTTTTAATTAATGTAATTTATCGCAGGTTGTCTTATTTATATCAACATAGCGCACGTCATCTTTGGCGTACATGATAAACTCCTTCCTGACCAGCTTATTTGGCCATTCGCAAAATTCATTAACGTTTATTGCCACTTTGATTTCGACATCACGATTATATAACTGTGCCTGGCGGGTGGGCCAGATGCTGGAGTTTAACATATACGTGTTATGTAAAATATATTTTGTAAACGGGAAATTATCGCGCACGTTGCGCACCTGGCGCAACCAGAGGCGGTTTATAGAATAATAAGGTGGAACTATAAAGACTTTTGTGGGCAGCGTATTGTTTACAGGATAGTTTAAAATAACGTCAAGCAGCCGATCTTCATAATCATACTGCGCCCGAATAGCACCGGTAATCGCCGCGTTGAGGCTTGCCATTAAGGTAAAGAAAAGGATCCAGCCTGTGCAAAGGTATTTAAAGGCGGCTTTACGCAGATAAACCAGCGGGAAAAACCAGATAAGCATGACGAACTGATTGCCCGCCATCGCCCTTCCGGCGTAGAGCGGATCGCGTAACAATGCCTGAGGCAGCAGTGCCATCAGCAGGCCAAGCCCGCTGAGAAGTAAGAAGAGCGACAGACAGAGCCAGACGCTGCGCTGGATGACTCTGGCACGCATAGCCACGCCACACAGTGAACACAGAAACAGCCCAATCAGCACCACCCCGGCAGTGCCATAAAACGGCGAGAAAAAGATGTCCGCCAGATTACGCAGCCGGGTGAACATTTGCGCCGGAAAAACAATGCTTAGCGTCAGAAGTTTGCTATGAATTAAGGCATAGGGTCTCAACGGCAGGAGCAGAATAAACAGCTTATAAGCGCTAAATCCGGCAAAAAGCGCAACCATCACTCGGCCATAGTGCTCCCGGAGATCGTGACTTAACGATCCCGTATCAAAGAAAGACTTGAACAAGAGCACCGCAATTATCAAAAATGGCGCCACCAGAAATAGCTGATAAAAGCAGAGAGAGGCAAAATAGCAGCCGAAAAACAGCACGTAGCCGCGCCAGCCTCTGCCGCCCATAAAGGGCAGCACCGTGAGCACAAGCGCCGCGCCCATGGTCACGGAATCGAAGCTGTACTGGATGCAGTGAATAAACCAGGGGGAAAAAACAACCGTCAAGGAGAACAGGAAACCGTTCCATGAAGGTTGGTTAATGACCTTCATATACACGACCCAGGCAGTCACCGCCACGCACAGCGCACTAATAAGCTTGGTCAACGGCGCAACGTTGACGGCGTTGATATCTGTCGGCCGGCCAAACCAGCCCGAAAGCAGCCTGATAACGATTTCCGCCGCCGGTCGACCGCTGTCAGCGTACTCTCCCCAGCCGATGCCATCGTAAAGCCCGTAGCCAACAGCATTTCGCCCAATATCGTCGTTAAACAGATAGGTCTGAGTTAACGCAGGGAAAAAATAGATAAACGCGCACAGCGCAAATAAACCCAATACGGCCGCATTATTTTTTAACATCGTCACTGCCCTCGCTGTCCTGTTTGAGGATGTAGCGCGGACGCCCTTTCACCTCAATAAATATTCTGCCGATATATTCGCCCAGCACGCCGATGCTGATTAACTGAACGCCGCCGATAAATAAAATCGCAACCATTAATGAGGGGTAACCGGGAACATCATTTCCCCAGATAAGTTTGTCGATAATCATCCATAGCGCATACGTTAACGACAGGCTGGCGATGAAAAAGCCCAGGTAGGTCCAGAGCTGAAGGGGGAAAATAGAAAATGAGGTGATGCCTTCCACCGCCAGTTTCCATAACGTCCAGCCGTTAAATTTACTGGCGCCAGCCTGACGGGGTTCACGAGTATAGGTGACGACCGCCGTTTTGCCCCCCGCCCATGAGAGCAGCCCCTTCATAAACAGCGTCCTTTCCGGTAGCAGAAGGATGGCGTTTACGGTTTCCCGCGACAGTAATCTGAAATCACCGACATTCTCGACGATACCCGGCGAGCTGATTTTATTGTGCGCGCGGTAAAACCACCGGGCCGTTTGCCGTTTCAGCCAGGTATCGCACCGACGGTCGATGCGCTGGGCAAGCACGGTATCGAACCCGTCCTGCCAGCGTGCAACAAGGGCAGGAATAACATGAATGGGATCCTGTAAATCCACATCAATAGGGATCACCGCGTCACCCGTAGCCGCCCGCAGCCCCGCCAGCAGTGCCGGTTCTTTACCAAAGTTACGGCTAAACTCGACGATGCGAACGCGGCCAGAAAAGGCCTGGCTACGGATAGCCGCGACGGTATTATCGCCACTGCCATCGTCGACAAATATCAGCTCAAACGTATGATTTACGCCGTCCAGATCGCGCCGCAGCGCGTTAAAAAACAGCGGTATGGCCTGCTCCTCATTAAACACGGGAACAACCAGAGAAATAACCATATTCAATCCTTGAATATTACACAGCGAGAAAATACAAAACCTAACACCATGCTGATGAAGGAGAAAAGGCACAGCGTAAATACCGCAGGAAGATCAACAATTTCCGAAACTTTCCCCGTAGACCATGCCAGGCAGGACATTACGGCCATAAATAAAAGATACTTATGCAACGCCCGCTTTTTTTTAAAGGTCCAGACGGCGTTCACCACAAAGCTAAACGATGCTGCAAAAAAGAAGGCCGTAACGTTAGCGAGACTTTGCGGAAATGAAAATAAAAAACAGGTTAACAGGAAGACCAGCACATGAATAATCGTGTTCGCCACGCCGACAGAGATATATCGCATGAATATAAATAAAGAAGCACGCACGTTTTAAGGTATCCCCAACAGTAACGTGCAGAGTATAGGGTGCCGCTCTCAGAAAATATTCTGATCCCGCTTAAATATAATCTGAAAAATCTACCCCTCTTGTTCCAAGGCAGGATCTTGAACAACGGCACATTTCCCGACATGATAATGTTTTTAGCTTTGCAGGTATCTCTTATGCTTACGCTGTTACAGGAATTGATTCCCACGCCTCTGGGACCTCTGTGGGTAATATGTGATGAGCAGTATCGCTTACGCGCGGTCGAGTGGCAGGAACACAGTGACCGTATGGTAGCGCTGCTGGACATTCATTACCAAAAAGAAGGCTATCAGCGCAGAGATACCGTTAACCCGGGTGGTCTTTGCGAAAAGCTCACGGCCTACTTCGAAGGCGATCTTGCCATCATTGATACCCTGCCAACCGCCACGGCGGGCACCCCTTTCCAGCGCGAGGTGTGGCAGGCGCTGCGTAATATTCCCTGCGGGCAGGTGATGCACTACGGTCAGCTGGCAGAGCAGCTTGGCCGTGCCGGTGCGGCGCGCGCCGTCGGTGCGGCAAATGGCTCTAACCCCGTCAGCATTGTGGTGCCTTGCCATCGCGTGATTGGACGTAACGGCACCCTGACCGGCTATGCCGGAGGCGTTCAGCGCAAAGAGTGGCTGCTGCGTCACGAAGGGTATTTTTTACTGTAATTCCCAGGCTATTTGTGCCTATTTTTCTTCCCCTTAGGCTAATAATCCTTAATCAATCTGTGGAATTTCAAGGAGATGGCAATACGCTGCCATCTCTTGCCTTTATTGAAGGATTGCCAGGCTTACGTCCTTACCAAAAAGCTGTTAAAATTGACCAATATCAATTAAGGCTTGAGCAAACCTATGATCCCGGAAAAGCGAATTATACGACGCATTCAGTCTGGCGGTTGTGCTATCCATTGCCAGGATTGCAGCATCAGCCAGCTCTGTATCCCGTTTACCCTGAATGAGCATGAACTCGATCAGCTTGACAACATTATCGAGCGCAAAAAGCCTATTCAGAAAGGGCAGACGCTGTTTAAGGCGGGAGACGAACTGAAATCGCTCTATGCTATCCGTTCTGGCACCATCAAAAGCTACACCATTACCGAACAGGGCGACGAGCAGATCACCGGCTTCCATCTGGCAGGCGATTTAGTCGGCTTTGACGCCATCGGGAGTGGCCATCACCCGAGCTTTGCTCAGGCGCTGGAAACCTCTATGGTCTGCGAAATCCCGTTTGAAACGCTGGACGATCTGTCCGGTAAGATGCCGAACCTGCGCCAGCAGATGATGCGTCTGATGAGCGGTGAGATCAAAGGCGACCAGGATATGATCCTGCTGCTTTCCAAAAAGAATGCGGAAGAGCGTCTGGCCGCGTTTATCTACAACCTCTCCCGCCGTTTCGCGGAACGCGGATTCTCTCCGCGCGAGTTCCGTCTGACCATGACGCGTGGCGATATTGGTAACTATCTGGGCCTGACCGTGGAAACCATCAGTCGTCTGCTGGGTCGTTTCCAGAAGAGCGGAATGCTGGCGGTTAAAGGTAAGTACATCACCATCGAAAACGGTGAAGCGCTGGCGATTCTGGCCGGTCACTCCCGCAACGTGGCATAACCCGCCCGGATAACGAATGCCAGGTCGATAAATTTTCATGATTTATTGATCTGGCAAAAACTTCCCCCCTGTTTCATTCAAGATATATAGGTTACTCTTTTACTTACAGACTGTGGTGACAGTTGTAAGGAGACCTGTATGGCAAAGTATCAAAACATGCTGGTGGCTATCGATCCTAATCAGGACGATCAGCCAGCATTACGACGTGCTGTGTATTTACATCAACGGATTGGTGGCAAAATTAAAGCCTTTTTGCCGATTTATGACTTCTCATACGAGATGACCACCCTTCTGTCGCCTGACGAGCGTACCGCTATGCGTCAGGGAGTGATCAGCCAACGTACCGCGTGGATCCGCGAGCAGGCGAAATATTACCTGGAAGCGGGCGTACCTATCGATATTAAAGTGGTCTGGCACAACCGCCCTTTCGAAGCCATTATTCAGGAAGTGGTGGCCGGTGGGCATGACTTGCTGCTGAAAATGGCGCACCAGCACGACAAACTGGAATCCGTGATTTTCACGCCGACCGACTGGCACCTGCTACGCAAATGCCCTTGCCCGGTATGGATGGTGAAAGATCAGCCGTGGCCTGAGGGCGGGAAAGCGGTCGTGGCGGTCAATCTGGCCAGCGAAGAGGATTATCACAATTCGCTGAACGAGAAGCTGGTGAAGGAGACCCTTCAGCTTGCCGACCAGGTTAACCACACCGAAGTCCATCTGGTGGGAGCGTATCCGGTTACGCCAATCAATATCGCCATCGAGCTGCCTGAATTTGACCCGAGCGTGTATAACGACGCGATTCGCGGCCAGCATTTGCTGGCAATGAAAGCGTTGCGCCAGAAATTCAGCATCGATGAGAACATGACGCACGTAGAAAAAGGGTTACCGGAGGAGGTTATTCCGGATCTGGCAGAGCATTTGCAGGCCGGGATTGTGGTGCTGGGCACCATTGGCCGCACCGGGATTTCTGCCGCGTTTCTGGGGAACACCGCCGAGCAGGTGATCGACCATCTGCGCTGCGACCTGCTGGTTATCAAGCCGGATCAGTATCAGACACCGGTTGAACTGGACGACGAAGAAGACGATTAACCCAAAATGAAAGCCCGCCGGTAACGGCGGGCTTTTTTTATTACGCTTCGCTCAACCGCTGGGCGGGCGCCTCGTCGCCAGCGTCCATCCAGGGCGCGTGAAGAACCATGCTCGGCAGCGCCAGCTTGATCTCCTGCTGATTCAGCCCTTCCAGAATACGGATATTGATCTCCTGCTGAATATCCATGTACTTGTTGTAATCCGCCGTATTAACGATATGGACCACCTCGAAGGTCAGACGATCGCGATCGAAGCCCAGGAAATGGGCGCGGTCAAACTTCGTTTCCCCAACGTCGGTAATGATCTGTTTAACCATCTCACCCACAGAACGCAGTTTATCCGGCGCCGTGTCGCTGGCGACGCCGAAGGTAAAGACGATTCGGCGCGTTTGCATCCGCTTATAGTTATGCAGCGTCTGTTGCAGCAGGATGGCGTTCCCGCAGACAATCTGCTCCCCGCTCAGGCTGCGTATACGGGTGGTTTTCAGACCAATGTGCTCGACCGTGCCGGCGACATCGTTAAACACCACAAAATCGCCAATTTCGAACGGCTTATCAAAACCGATAGAGAGCGAGGCGAACACGTCGCTCAGGATCGTCTGGACTGCGAGGGCGATAGCGATACCCCCTACCCCGAGGCTGGCAACCAGAGCAGTGATGTTGACGCCCGCGTTAGCAAGAATAGACAGCAGCATCACTGACCAGACAATGGCACGGAGGATGAGCCCCGTGATCACCAGCGTAACCGGGTTTTTATGGCTTCCCGGTGCCAGCATGACGTGACGAAGCCACGACACAACCCCCTGATCCATCCACAGCGCCACCTGAATGGCGAAGACCAGGAACCAGGAGTGGCTCACGGTGCTAAAGAGATGGTCCGGTAAGTCAACGAAGCGCAGGCTGAACAACAGCGCCACGACAAACAGCAGGACGCGGCTGGTGCGGTTAAGCATATCCGTCAGGATAAAGCGCATCCGGTTGGTGGTGGGATGCTTGTCGCCCCAGGTGGTGATGCCTTTCTTCACGAAGGCGATCAGGCGCGTCAGCAGCCAGTATACCAGCAGCGTCACAATGACCACCGTGGCGACGCCAATCCAGAATGATGGCGTCATCATCAGCGCGATGATGTCGAAGCGGGACAGAAATTGCATTACACCTCCTCGTATTACACAAAGGGTAAAGTATAGACAGAGGAGAATGGCTGACCGCAGAAATAAGAAAACCGCCCCAGGGGGCGGTTTGGCAGGATGAAGCGAAATTAAAGCGATTTCAGAATCGCATCCACGCTGGCCTTGGCGTCGCCAAACAGCATGTGGGTGTTCTCTTTAAAGAACAGCGGGTTCTGCACACCAGCGTAGCCGGTATTCATAGAGCGTTTGAAGACAATGACGTTCTGCGCCTTCCACACTTCCAGAACCGGCATGCCCGCAATCGGGCTGCGCGGATCGTCCTGCGCCGCCGGGTTAACGGTGTCGTTGGCGCCAATCACCAGCACGGTGTCGGTATCGGCGAAATCATCGTTGATCTCGTCCATTTCCAGCACAATGTCGTAAGGCACCTTCGCTTCCGCCAGCAGCACGTTCATGTGGCCTGGCAGACGCCCCGCCACCGGGTGAATACCAAAGCGCACTTTGATACCGCGCGCGCGCAGTTTTTCCGTGATTTCCGCCACCGGATACTGCGCCTGCGCCACCGCCATGCCGTAGCCCGGGGTGATGATGACGGAATGCGAGTTTTTCAGCATCTCTGCGGTGTCTTCCGCGCTGATCTCTCTGTGTTCGCCCACTTCTTCGTCAGAACCGGTAGAAGAACCGTCAGAACCGAAGCCACCGGCGATGACGCTGATAAACGAACGGTTCATCGCCTTACACATGATGTAAGACAGGATCGCACCGGAAGAACCGACCAGCGCACCGGTGACAATCAGCAGGTCGTTGCTCAGCATAAAGCCTGCCGCCGCCGCTGCCCAACCGGAATAGGAGTTCAGCATGGAAACGACCACCGGCATATCTGCCCCACCGATAGACGCCACCAGATGCCAGCCGAACGCCAGTGCGATAATGGTCATCACCAGTAACGCCAGCACCTGCAAGCCTACGCTTTCGGTGCGCACGAAGATCACCAGCAGCACAAAGGAAACGACCAGCGCCGCCAGGTTCAGCTTGTGACGGTTAGGCAGCATCAGCGGCTTAGACGAGATCTTCCCGCGCAGCTTGCCGAACGCCACAATCGACCCGGTGAAGGTCACTGCACCGATGAAGATGCCAAGGAACACTTCAGTCAGGTGAATGTTAACCAGAATCGGCTCCAGGCCCGGTTCGTGGTACAGGTAGCTGTTAAAGCCCACCAGCACCGCAGCCAGACCCACGAAGCTGTGCAGAATAGCAACCAGCTCCGGCATCTCGGTCATTTCAACGCGTTTCGCCAGACGAATACCAATCGCGCCGCCGATGATCATCGCTACCAGGATCCACGCCACGTTGCCGGTGTCCGGCCCGAAGATGGTGGCAATCAGCGCAATCGCCATCCCGGCGATACCAAAGTTATTTCCCTGCTGAGACGTTTCGTGTTTGGAAAGTCCCGCCAGACTGAAAATAAACAGGATTGCAGCAACAATGTATGCGGCTGTGACTAATCCTCCAGACATATGCTACCCCTTAGCCTTTACGAAACATTTTCAGCATGCGCTGAGTCACGGTGAAACCACCGAAAATATTGATGCTGGCGATCAGCACCGCAATAAAGCTCAGGAAGCTGATCCAGCCGCCATGACCAATTTGCAGCAATGCCCCAACCACGATAATCCCGGAGATGGCATTGGTGACCGACATCAGCGGCGTATGCAGCGCATGGGATACGTTCCATACAACGTAGTAACCGACCACGCAGGAGAGCGCGAAAACGGTGAAGTGGCCAAGGAACTCTTTTGGCGCGACGTCCGCCAGCCAGCCAAACAGGATAATGACCAGCGCCATGATGGCGTATTTGCGCCACGGTGATGCAGGTTTTGCTGGCTCAACGGGCTCTGGCGCCGCTTTCGGGGCAGCCTGAGGCTGAGCAGAAACCTGAATCGGCGGTGCAGGCCATGTGATTTCACCTTCGCGAACGACGGTGACGCCGCGCACCACCACATCATCAAAATCAACGGTGATGTTGCCGTCTTTCTCTTTACAGAGCAGTTTCAGCAGGTTAACGAGGTTCGTGCCGTACAGTTGAGAGGACTGGGTTGGCAGACGCCCCGGCAGGTCGGTATAGCCGATCACCTTCACGCCGTTCGCGGTCGTTGTGACCTGATTTGGCACGGTATACTCACAGTTACCGCCGTTTTGCGCCGCCAGATCGACAATCACGCTGCCCGGCTGCATGGAGTCTACCATTTCACGGGTGATCAGCTTCGGTGCCGGTTTACCCGGAATAAGCGCGGTGGTGACAATAATGTCCACCTCTTTCGCCTGCGCTGCAAAAAGCGCCATCTCCGCTTTGATAAAGGCTTCAGACATGACCTTCGCGTAACCATCACCGCTGCCCGCCTCTTCCTTGAAGTCCAGCTCAAGGAACTCGGCCCCCATACTCTGCACCTGCTCCTTCACTTCCGGCCGGGTGTCAAACGCGCGGACAATAGCGCCCAGGCTGTTTGCCGCCCCGATAGCGGCAAGACCTGCCACACCGGCACCAATCACCATCACTTTTGCGGGTGGTACTTTACCTGCCGCCGTAATTTGACCGGTAAAGAAGCGACCAAACTCATGAGCAGCTTCGACAATGGCGCGATAGCCGGCAATGTTCGCCATAGAGCTCAGCGCATCCAGAGACTGCGCGCGCGAAATACGCGGCACGGAGTCCATTGCCATCACGGTGACGCCGCGTGCCGCCAGCTTCTCCATCAGCTCCGGGTTTTGGGCTGGCCAGACAAAGCTCACCAGCGTAGTGCCCGCGTTCAGCAGTTCAATTTCACTCTCTTCCGGTGCATTGACCTTCAGAATAATGGGTGATTGCCAGACTTCAGCACCGTCCACGACGTCCGCGCCAGCCTGAATAAAGGCCTCGTCATCGAAACTCGCCAGTTTGCCCGCGCCGCTTTCAATCGCGACGGTAAAACCCAGCTTAAGTAGTTGCTCCACCGTTTTCGGTGTTGCCGCTACGCGGGTTTCATTGGCTAACCGTTCTTTTGGTACCCCAATACGCATAGTTTTCCCTTCCATCGGTTTTTGATGATGGTTTGTCGATAATTGCCCGCGGTTTGTATCAATTTTCGCCAGCGTGATAGCGGCGGAGAATGAGTAACCCCGGAAAATAAAACAGTAACAAACTTTCTATAACCTACTGAAAATACCGCCCGCGATCTACCGCCAGAAAACACTATTTCTTACTTTATCTGTGAAAAATAAGCGATCGGGGTCACTGACAGAGATATTTACCTTAAATTCGCCTTCAGGACCGATAAATCGCGCAAGCGAAGCGGTAAAAACATGATATAGCGCCATAAAAGAACAACTCATTAACATTAAATTAACTTGTAAAAGTCATATGCTTTATCAGTTTTGCTTGTCAAACGTCTGTTTTTTCCACATATCACTAAATGTTATCGAATCAGATCCTTTGGTGAGCACAGGCTGTGAAAAATGCCGCAGACAGCGACGGGTGTTAAATGCCATAATCGGGACCGTCTCAAATTAACAACAACACCAGTACATGGTTTGCGCAAGGCGAAGGATTATTTTTATGAAGCTTAAGAACACACTCCTGGCGTCCGCACTTCTTTCCGCGACCGCCCTGTCTGTGAATGCCGCGACAGAGTTAACGCCGGAGCAAGCGGCAGCGTTAAAACCTTTTGACCATACGGTCATTGTGGGTCGCTATAACTCCATTGGCGATGCCGTCGCCGCTGCATCAAAAGCCGCCGATAAAAACGGCGCTGCCTCGTTTTACGTTGTTGACCAGTCCGATCAGGGCAACAGCGGCAACCAGCGCGTGACCGTTGCGCTGTACAAAGAGAATGCCCCGAAAGCGGATGAACAGAAAAACCGCGTGATTAACGGCATTGTTGAACTGCCGAAAGATCAGGCCGTTCAGCTGGAACCGTATGATACCGTTACCGTTCAGGGCTTCTACCGCAGCCAGCCTGAAGTTAACGATGCCATCACCAAAGCCGCGAGAGAAAAAGGCGCTTACGCGTTCTACATCGTGCGTCAGGTAGATGCCAACCAGGGTGGAAACCAGCGCATCACCGCCTTCATCTATAAGCAAGATGCGAAAAAACGCGTGGTGCAAAGCCCGGATGCGATTCCAGCGGATTCAGACGCCGGTCGCGCCGCGTTAGCGAAAGGCGGTGAAGAAGCGAAGAAAGTGGAAATCCCGGGCGTAGCAACGTCTGCTGCACCAAGCGCTGAAGTGGGCCGTTTCTTTGAAACCCAATCCACGAAAGGCGGTCGTTATACCGTTACGTTGCCAGACGGCACGAAAATTGAAGAGCTGAACAAAGCCACCGCCGCGCAGATGGTGCCGTTCGACAGCATCAAGTTTACGGGCAACTACGGCAACATGACGGAAATCTCCTATCAGGTGGCGAAGCGTGCCGCGAAGAAAGGTGCGAAGTACTACCACATCACCCGCCAGTGGCAGGAACGCGGTAACAACCTGACCATCAGCGCCGATCTGTACAAGTAACAAAACGGTTTCATAAAGGCGGCACACTGCCGCCTTTTTTGTTACTTTTTTTCTGATTTCTGCCTCACGTCATTGCATGCATCCGTCACACTCCGTAAAATCCCGCGCCTTAGTGTGATCCACCATTTTTATGCGCCTTAGCGAAATAATTATTCTGGGTTTGGACCTTTCATAACAGGAAGCCAATGGAAAAGAAACTTGGCCTGAGTGCTTTAACTGCACTTGTATTGAGCTCAATGCTGGGCGCGGGCGTATTCAGTTTGCCGCAGAACATGGCGGCCGTTGCCAGCCCTGCCGCATTACTGATTGGCTGGGGCATTACCGGTGTCGGGATTTTGCTGCTGGCGTTCGCCATGCTGCTGCTGACCCGTATTCGCCCGGATCTGGACGGCGGAATATTCACTTACGCCCGTGAAGGTTTCGGCGAGCTGATTGGCTTCTGCTCCGCCTGGGGTTACTGGCTGTGTGCGGTGATCGCCAACGTCTCCTATCTGGTTATCGTCTTCTCGGCGCTCAGTTTCTTTACCGATACGCCCGAGCTGCGCCTGTTTGGTGACGGCAATACCTGGCAATCCATCGTCGGCGCCTCGGTGCTGCTGTGGATCGTTCACTGGCTGATTTTGCGCGGTGTTCAGACCGCGGCCAGCATCAACCTGGTGGCGACGCTGGCCAAGCTGGTGCCGCTTGGCCTGTTCGTCGTCCTCGCCTTCCTTGCCTTCCGTCTCGATGTGTTTACGCTCGATTTCAGCGGCATTGCGCTGGGCGTCCCCGTCTGGGAACAGGTAAAAAATACCATGCTGATCACCCTGTGGGTGTTCATCGGTGTTGAAGGGGCCGTCGTGGTCTCTGCCCGCGCGCGCAACAAGCGCGACGTGGGACGCGCCACGCTGCTGGCCGTCCTGGCGGCGCTGGGCGTTTATCTGCTGGTGACGCTGCTGTCGCTCGGCGTGGTGGTCCGCCCTGAACTGGCGGAAATGCGTAATCCGTCCATGGCCGGGCTGATGGTGAAAATGATGGGTCCCTGGGGTGACGTGATAATCGCGGCGGGTTTAATCGTCTCCGTCTGCGGCGCATACCTGAGCTGGACCATTATGGCCGCAGAAGTTCCGTTCCTGGCCGCCACGCATAAAGCGTTCCCGCGCCTCTTTGCCCGTCAGAACAAAAACAGCGCGCCATCGGCCTCGCTGTGGCTCACCAACATCAGCGTGCAGGTTTGTCTGGTGCTGATCTGGCTCACAGGTTCGGACTATAACACGCTGCTGACCATCGCCTCCGAGATGATTCTGGTACCCTATTTCTTAGTGGGTGCATATCTGTTAAAAATTGCGACCCGCCCGGCACACTATGCGGTCGGCGTCGGCGCCTGTATTTACGGTCTATGGTTGTTGTATGCTTCCGGCCCGATGCATCTGCTGCTGTCCGTGGTGCTTTACGCGCCGGGCCTGCTGGTGTTTATCTACGCTCGCCGTACGCATCAGCTTGATAACGCCCTTAAACGCCGCGAAATGGCGTTGATAGGTCTGCTGTTAGTCGCTGCCGTGCCGGCAACGTGGATGTTAATGGGATAGCGCCGCCTGTCCCATTGTTCAACTGAAAAGGAGATTACGATGGGACACTCGCAGCAACGCCCAATATTGATCACTGGCGCAGGCCGTCGCATCGGCCTCGCCCTCGCCCATCACTTTCTCAATCTTCGCCATCCGGTTATCGTCAGTTACCGAACGGAGTATCCCTCCATTGAAGGGCTTCGAAATGCCGGTGCAGTATGCATTCAGGCGGATTTCTCCACGGATGAAGGCATCCTTGCCTTTGCGGAAAACGTAAAATCCACCACCCACGGGCTGCGGGCGATTATTCATAACGCCAGCACCTGGATCCCTGAAAAAGCCGGACATTCGCTCAGCGAAACGCTTGCCTGCATGATGCAGATCCACGTTAATGCCCCTTATCTGCTCAACCATGCCCTACAGGATCTGCTGCGCGGACACGGCCATGCCGCAGGCGACATTATCCATTTCACCGATTACGTGGTGGAGCGAGGAAGCGATAAACACATCGCCTACGCGGCCAGCAAAGCCGCCCTGGATAATATGACCCGCTCGTTTGCGCGCAAGCTGGCGCCCGAGGTGAAGGTCAACGCGATTGCTCCGGCGATGATTTTGTTCAACGAGGGCGATGATGCCGAGTATCGCCAGCAGGCGCTCAACAAGTCGCTGATGAAAATCGCGCCCGGCGAGAAAGAAGTGATCGACCTGATCGATTATCTGCTGACCAGCTGCTACGTCACGGGCCGAACGTTTGCCGTGGACGGTGGTCGTCCGCTGCGCTAGTGAAAGCGGCTCCAGAAGAATATGAGCACCCAGGCGCTGAGGCTCCAGCAGACCACCGCCCCGCCCAGCGCCACGGGCAGACGCAGAAACCCGGTGAAGTACCACAGCGACAGCAGATAGATAAAATACGGGATGATTGACCACATCCCGAAGACGATCGTGGCGCGCAACGCCTCAATACCCCGCTCGGAGGCCACGATATAGTGTGCGATTAACGCAAAGGTCGGGAACAGCGGAATCAGCCCGGCAATGTAATAGTTCTTCGTTTTAGCCAGCACCCCAATCAATAACACCACCAGTGCACCCAGCGCGGCTTTTATTACCAGCCCCATGCTTTTCCCTTAACAATCAAATAACAATGTTACGCAGCATAACGGAACTCCGGCTAATTGAGAAAGATTAATGGAAGGTTAAGGTTGCGCGGTGTATGTTGACGTTTTTCGCGATAACAGACGTCGTATGAATAAGATTGTTTATGTTGAAGATGAACCCGAAGTGGGGCAATTGATCGCCGCTTATCTGGGTAAACATGATATGGACGTGGTTGTCGAGCCTCGTGGCGATCGCGCTGAGGACGTCGTCACCCGCGAAAATCCGGATCTGGTGCTGCTGGATATCATGCTGCCCGGAAAAGATGGCATGACGCTCTGCCGGGATCTGCGCGCGAAGTGGGACGGCCCGATCGTGCTGCTGACCTCGCTGGACAGCGATATGAATCATATTCTGTCGCTTGAGATGGGCGCTAATGACTACATCCTCAAAACCACGCCCCCGGCGGTCCTGCTTGCCCGCTTACGCCTGCATCTGCGCCAGCACGCCAGCGCCGAACGTGATGCGCCTGCGCCTTCTTTAACGCCGCATAAAGCGATGCGGTTCGGCACGCTTTCTATCGACCCGATTAACCGCCAGGTTACGCTTTCCGGTGAGCTGATTGCGCTCTCAACCGCAGATTTTGACCTGCTGTGGGAGCTGGCAACCCATGCCGGGCAAATTATGGACCGGGACGCGTTGCTGAAAAATTTGCGCGGCGTCAGTTACGACGGGATGGATCGCAGCGTTGACGTGGCGATTTCACGTCTGCGTAAGAAACTGCTGGATAGCGCTACTGAGCCCTACCGCATCAAAACCGTGCGCAACAAAGGCTACCTGTTTGCACCGCACGCCTGGGAAACCTGATGGTGCCCGGCGCATAAGACTTTTCTTGCTATTACAGCAAGATGTTGCATAATTGTACGTATGCACTTCTCCTTCTTCTTCAGGGCACATGCCAGCAGCAGCGACATAAACCAGGAACCGCTTCTGCCGCTTGCCCCAGTTCTTCTTAACCTTCAGAGCTTCTAAGCAGTGACACGCTTCTGACAGTGACGTTGCAAGCCGTACTTCTCCAAAAAAATCTTGATATGAGGATTTAAGCCCATGAAATATGTATAGCTACGATGATGTAGATAACATTAAAACCAACCTTGAATGGATTGTTCATCAAACCACAGCCAGCCAAATGCTGCCTACCCGGCACGACCAAAAAGCCCTCTTTAATCTTCTGGAACTGATCCAGACCTATGAAGCGCTCCTTGAACTGATCGACGAACACGGTATTTCCGTCATTGATGAGGGTATCGCGGAAGGCCTGTCGATTACCGAAAAGCTGATAGCAAAAGTGAAACGTCCGGGAGACGCCATTTAATTATTTTGCGCATTGCCATTACGATGTGTTTTTCCATGGTAATGGCAATGAAACGTTCGGACAATTCCTCACGATTACACCGAAATGTTAAATCTTTTTCTCGATCAAAATTTAACCGACACTCTCCTTCCGTGAGAAAAAATCATAAAAAAAACCCTCACCTCCGTGAGTATTATATCATTGAAATGAAAGGGAATAATCTATACCCAAATAAAATAACGATCAATATCAATAAGTTACGATATTGATTAACTTGAAATCTCGTGCTAAACAAAATTACAGACTTATCATCCTAACCTGAGGGAAGCATAATGGCATGGCGCGTTTTAAGTTCTGTGATCTGTCCTAATACAGGCATTGTTTACTCCTGCATTGTTGGCCTTAAACTGATCAGATTAATTATCTGGTACGAAAGCGATATATATTTAGTGCCGGGAGACAGAATTCACCCTACGAAAAACGGCGTGTTCATTAATGGAGAATTTAGCCAGATATCACTCTATAACGTGTCACCCTACCGGGAAGCACTATGGGAAGAGATAAAAAATAAAATGGCGTGCCCGTTTAATAAAGAAAGCGAAAAAAAAACCTGTTCCTATTCAGTGCATTGTAATGCGCGAAAATGCCCGCACGGCTTTACCACTAATCCGTTAATAATAGGATTACGGCGTAATCATTAATATCGCTAACGAATAACCTATGCCTGCAATGCTCTGATCCGATAAGAAACCTTAATGAGTTGGAGCCCTTTCTTGTGCACACCCCTTACGTTCCAGAAAGCCCGCGCCTGGTATTATGCGCTGCTCCGCCGTGATGACTGTTGTCAGCAGATGTAAACCCTGCTTTGATAGCGTTAATGATGGTGAACAGAAACGCTAGCGTTGCGTATCGGTGATATTTAATGAAAAAGCTGTTTGTACAGTTTTATCTTCTGCTGTTTGTCTGCTTCCTGGTAATGACGATGCTGGTCGGGTTGGTCTATAAATTCACCGCAGAGCGCGCGGGCAGACAATCCCTGGACGATCTGATGAAAAGCTCCCTCTACCTGATGCGCAGCGAGCTGCGTGAAATTCCCCCGCATGACTGGGCACGCACCTTAAAAGAGCTGGATCTGAATCTGTCGTTTGACCTGCGCATCGAGCCGATGAAGGATTTTGATTTAGCGCCGCCCGCGATGCAGCGCCTGCGCGACGGAGACATCGTGGCGCTGGACGAAAAATACACCTTTATTCAGCGTATTCCCCGCAGCCACTATGTCCTGGCCGTTGGGCCAGTACCCTACCTCTATTACCTGCACCAGATGCGCCTGCTGGATCTCGCCCTGCTGGGCTTTATTGCCATCTCGCTCGCTTTCCCTGTTTTCATCTGGATGCGTCCGCACTGGCAGGACATGCTGAAACTGGAATCCGCCGCGCAGCGTTTTGGGGAAGGTCATTTCACTGAACGCATTCACTTCGACAGCGGCTCCAGCTTTGACCGCCTCGGTATTGCCTTTAACCAGATGGCCGATAACATCAACGCCCTGATTGCCAGTAAGAAACAGCTGATCGACGGCATTGCGCATGAACTGCGCACGCCGCTGGTACGCCTGCGGTATCGTCTGGAGATGAGCGAAAACCTGACCGATGCGGAATCCCAGGCGCTCAATCGGGATATTGGCCAGTTAGAAGCGCTGATTGAAGAGCTGCTGACCTATGCCCGCCTCGATCGGCCTCAGACAGAGTTGCACCTGAGTACGCCGGATCTCCCTGTCTGGTTACAGACGCACATTAACGATGTGCAGAGCGTTAATCCTCAGCGAAAACTGCTGACGGCTATTACTCCCGGGGCGTACGGCGCGCTGGACATGCGCCTGATGGAGCGCCTGCTGGACAATCTGATGAACAACGCCATGCGCTACAGCGAAACGACGCTGCGCATAGGTTTAGATTTACAGGGGAGCCAGGCGATTCTGCATGTGGAAGACGATGGTCCCGGCATTGAGCCAGCCGAGCGTGAAAAGGTGTTCGAGCCGTTTGTGCGCCTCGACCCCAGCCGCGACCGCGCTACCGGCGGCTGTGGTCTGGGGCTGGCGATTGTCCGATCCATTGCCCAGGCGATGGGCGGCACGGTTCGCTGTGAAGCGAGCGAGCTGGGAGGGGCCCGTTTCGTCTTTAGCTGGCCGATCTATCACAACATTCCCCTTCCCGTACCTGCCTGACCTAAACCGCACGCTGGCCTGACCCGGCGTGTTGTGCTATACCTCTAGTATGTTGTAACTAATTAGGGGCGATCATGGCGACTTACGATCTCATCGAAAGGCTGAACACTACGTTTCGGGAAATAGAGCAGGCGTTATTGTCCCTGACGGGGCAACTACAGGGCTGCCGCCTGCTGGCCGCCCGTGTCTTTTCCCTGCCCGACGTGGCGAAAGGCGCGGAACACGATCCGCTGAACACCATTGAGGTGACGCAGCATATTGGTAAGGCGGCCCTGGAGCTGACGTTGCAGCACTATCGCCGCCTCTTCATCCAGCAGCAGTCCGAAAATCGCAGCAGTAAGGCCGCCGTTCGCCTGCCCGGCGTCATCTGTCTGCAAACGGATACCGCAACGCGTGAAGAGATTGAGGCGCAGATTACGCATATTAATGCGCTGAAAGCCGCCTTCGAGAAGATCGTGACCGTTGAGTCCGGGCTGGCGCCCGCTGCCCGCTTTGAATGGGTGCATCGCCAGCTTCCGGGGCTGATCACCCTGAACGCTTACCGCTCGCTGACGGTACTGCGCCACCCCGCCACGCTGCGCTTCGGCTGGGCCAACAAGCACATCATTAAAAACTTCACGCGCGATGAGATCCTGGCGCAGCTGGAGAAAAGCCTGAAATCGCCGCGGACGGTCGCCCCGTGGTCGCGGGAACAGTGGATTGAACGGCTGGAGGAGGAGTACCACAGCATTGCCTCCCTGCCGGCTGATACGCGTCTTAAGATAAAGCGTCCGGTGAAGGTGCAGCCTATCGCCCGCGTCTGGTATGCCGGGCAGCAAAAGCAGGTGCAGTATGCCTGCCCAACGCCGCTGATTGCGCTCTACGATGCGGATCGGGGTGCGGTAGTGCCGGATATTGGGGAACTGCTGAACTACGATGCCGAAAATGTTCAGCATCGCTATAAACCCCAGGCGCAGCCGCTACAGCTGATTATTCCGCGGCTGCACCTGTATGTGGCGCAGTGATTACTTAAGGCTGCCCACCATCGCTTCCGGGCGGACCCAGGCATCAAACTCGGCGTCCGTCAGGTAGCCCAGCGCCAGCGCAGAGGCTTTCAGGGTAAGCCCCTCTTTGTGCGCTTTTTTCGCGATTTCGGCCGCTTTGTCATAGCCGATATGGGTGTTCAACGCCGTAACCAGCATCAGGGACTCATTCAGCAGCTGGCTGATTCGCTCGCGATTTGGCTCAATGCCCACCGCGCAGTGCTCGTTAAAGCTCTCCATGCCGTCGGCCAGCAGACGAATCGATTGCAGTACGTTGTGGATCACCATCGGGCGATAGACGTTAAGCTCGAAGTTACCCGACGCGCCGCCCATGTTCACCGCCACGTCATTACCCATCACCTGGCAGCACAGCATGGTCATGGCTTCGCACTGAGTTGGGTTCACTTTACCCGGCATAATGGAGCTGCCCGGCTCGTTTTCCGGAATGCTGATCTCGCCGATGCCGCAGCGCGGGCCGGAGGCCAGCCAGCGGACGTCGTTGGCGATTTTCATCAGCGAGGCTGCCAGCCCTTTCAGCGCGCCATGCGTGTGAACCAGCGCATCGCAGGTCGCCAGCGCTTCGAACTTATTCGGGGCGGTTACAAACGCCTGCCCGGTGATCTTCGCCAGCTCGTCGGCCACGCGCACCGCATACTCGGGATGGGTATTTAACCCGGTGCCAACCGCCGTTCCGCCAAGCGCCAGCTCCGCCAGGTGCGGCAGGCTGTGTTCGATATGCTTAAGGTTGTGCTCCAGCATCGCCACCCAGCCGGAGATTTCCTGGCCGAGCGTCAGCGGCGTGGCGTCCTGAAGATGCGTACGACCAATTTTAACGATGTCGCGGAAAGCCTGCGCTTTCTCGTTAAGCGTCGATTTGAGCACGTTGAGCTGCGGAATAAGCTGCTCGCGGACAGCGATGACAGCCGCCACGTGCATGGCCGTCGGGAACACGTCGTTGGAACTCTGGCTTTTGTTCACGTCATCGTTCGGGTGAACCTTACGCTCCATGCCGCGCGCGCCGCCAAGCAGCTCGCTCGCGCGGTTCGCCAGCACCTCGTTCATGTTCATGTTGCTCTGGGTACCTGAACCGGTCTGCCAGATGGCGAGGGGGAATTCGTCGGGATGCTTGCCCGCCAGCACTTCGTCGGCGGCATTAATGATGGCGCTGGCCTTATCGGCATCCAGCAGGCCCAAATCCTGGTTTACTTTGGCGGCTGCGCGTTTGGTCAACGCCAGCGCCTGGATGAGCGAGACGGGCATTTTTTCTGTCGAAATGCGGAAATGCTCCAGCGAACGCTGGGTTTGCGCGCCCCATAGCTTGTCGGCCGGGACATCGATGGCGCCCATAGAGTCTTTCTCGCGGCGATGCATTGTCATTACTTACTCCTTGATAACAAAGATGGGATTGCTCACATGCTTAAGAGATAAGTATTGATGACTTCTGAGAAACGTTATGGCGCTTTGTGCGCTCTTTTTGACGTCGGATGGCGCTGACGCTTACCCGACCTACGAGAGTGTAAGCCGGGTAAGCGCCACCCGGCAATTTACAGAATTACTTCACACACGCCGAACACTGAGACGACTGGATCTGTTTGAAGAAGTCGTTACCTTTGTCATCCACGAGGATGAACGCCGGGAAGTCTTCCACCTCAATTTTCCAGATCGCTTCCATACCCAGCTCCGGGTACTCCACGCATTCCAGGCTCTTGATACTGCCCTGCGCCAGCACCGCTGCCGGGCCGCCGATGCTGCCGAGATAGAAGCCGCCGTGCTTGTGGCACGCGTCCGTCACCTGCTGGCTGCGGTTGCCTTTCGCCAGCATGATCATGCTGCCCCCGTTGGCCTGCAACTGGTCAACGTAAGAGTCCATACGGCCCGCCGTGGTGGGGCCTAACGAACCGGAAGCATACCCCTCAGGCGTTTTTGCCGGGCCTGCGTAGTAGATCGGGTGATCTTTAATGTACTGCGGCAGCCCTTCGCCGTTGTCCAGGCGCTCTTTCAGCTTCGCATGGGCGATGTCGCGGCCCACGATAATTGTTCCGTTCAGGGAAAGGCGCGTTGAAACCGGATACTGTGAAAGCTGGGCCAGGATCTCCTTCATTGGGCGGTTCAGGTCAACGCGTACCGCTTCGCCCTCACCCGCTTTACGCAGCGCTTCCGGGATATATTTACCCGGGTTGTTCTCCAGCTTTTCGATCCAGATGCCGTCGCGGTTGATCTTGGCCTTGATGTTACGATCCGCAGAGCACGACACGCCCATGCCCACCGGGCAGGATGCGCCGTGACGCGGGAGTCGGATCACGCGAATGTCATGCGCGAAGTATTTCCCGCCAAACTGCGCGCCCAGCCCCAGATTCTGCGCTTCGGTCAGCAGTTCCTGCTCAAGCTGCACGTCGCGGAACGCCTGGCCATGCTCGTTACCTTCGGTTGGCAGACCATCGTAGTATTTGGTGGAAGCCAGCTTGACGGTTTTCAGGGTGCTTTCAGCGGACGTACCGCCAATCACAAACGCGATATGGTACGGTGGACAGGCCGCGGTGCCGAGGGTGCGCATCTTCTCGACCAGATAGTTCTTCAGCTTGCCCGGAGTCAGCAGCGCTTTGGTTTCCTGGTAAAGATAGGTTTTGTTGGCTGAACCGCCGCCTTTGGCGATGCAGAGGAATTTATATTCGTCACCGTCGACGCTGTAGAGGTCAATCTGCGCCGGCAGGTTAGTGCCGGTGTTCACCTCTTTGTACATATCCAGCGCCGCGTTTTGCGAGTAGCGCAGGTTATCTTCGGTGTAGGTGTTGTAGACGCCGTGCGCCAGCGCCGCTTCGTCACCGCCGCCGGTCCAGACGCGCTGGCCTTTTTTACCGGTGATAATGGCCGTGCCGGTGTCCTGGCAGGTCGGCAGAATGCCTTTCGCCGCGATATCCGAGTTACGCAGGAATTGCAGCGCGACGTATTTGTCGTTCTCGCTGGCTTCCGGGTCGCTCAGGATATCGGCAACCTGCTGCTGATGCGCCGGACGAAGCATAAAGGAAGCATCGTGGAAGGCCTGCTGCGCCAGCAGCGTAAGCGCCTGTGGGTCAACTTTGAGGATCTCCTGCCCTTCAAACTCAGAGACAGAAACGTAATCGCGGGTTAACAGGTAATACTCGGTCCGATCCTGACTGAGGGGGAAAGGATCCTGATAATGGAAGGGTTTATTCGACATTGTTCTCTCACTTACTGCGTCGGTCTGTTTATTCAGGGCAGATGTTCCGCTGCCCGGCTTAAAAGCGAGTCAGCTTATCCTACACAATTTTTTAACAAAAACTGAGACTAGTACGACTTTTTACATCCGCAGGTTACTTCCATCCGGTTTATTGCTTTAATACCCGGAGTTAATTCCACATTTGAATCAGGGCTTGATAATGCAAAAACTCATCAACTCAGTGCAAAACTACGCCTGGGGAAGTAAAACTGCGTTAACGGAACTCTACGGTATCGCCAACCCGGACAATCTGCCGATGGCAGAGCTGTGGATGGGCGCGCACCCGAAGAGCAGCTCAAAAATAGAAGATGCCAGCGGCCAGGTTCGCAGCCTGCGTGACGTCATCGACGCCGACAAGGCCGCGCTGCTCGGCGAAAAAGTGGCGAATCGTTTTGGTGAATTGCCGTTTCTGTTCAAGGTACTGTGCGCCGATCAGCCGCTCTCCATTCAGGTTCATCCAAACAAAAAAGCATCTGAAATCGGGTTTGCTAAAGAAAATGCCGCAGGTATTCCCTTAGACGCGGCAGAACGTAACTACAAAGATCCTAACCACAAGCCGGAACTGGTGTTCGCCCTTACCCCTTTCCTGGCGATGAATGCCTTCCGTGAGTTTTCCGAGATTATTTCTCTGCTGCAACCGGTCGCCGGAGCGCATAAGGCTATCGCTCACTTCCTGGAGAACCCAACCGCGGAAGCCCTGAGCGCGCTGTTTGCCAGCCTGCTGAATATGCAGGGCGAGGAAAAATCCCACGCGCTGGCGGTGCTGAAAGCCGCGCTGAACGGCCAGCAAGGTGAGCCATGGGAGACCATTCGCGTGATTTCGGCGTTTTACCCGGACGACAGTGGCCTCTTCTCTCCGCTGCTGCTGAACGTGGTGAAGCTCAATCCGGGCGAAGCGATGTTCCTGTTCGCTGAAACCCCGCACGCCTACCTGAACGGCGTGGCGCTGGAGGTGATGGCTAACTCCGATAACGTGCTACGCGCGGGCCTGACGCCTAAATACATCGATATCCCTGAGCTGGTTGCCAACGTGAAGTTCGAGGCGAAACCTGCTGCGGAGCTGCTTACTCAGCCGGTGAAAAACGGCGCAGAGCTGGACTTCCCGATCCCGGTTGACGATTTTGCCTTCTCCCTGCACGACCTTAGTGCAGACGAAACCGCCATTGCGCAGGAGAGCGCGGCGATCCTGTTCTGCGTGGAAGGTGAAGCGACCTTGCATAACGGTAGCGAGCGTCTGGTGCTCAAGCCGGGGGAATCCGCTTTTGTTCCGGCAAACGAGTCGCCTGTCTTGGTAAGCGGCACTGGCCGTCTGGCGCGCGTTTTTAATAAGCTTTAGGGACTTACTGAATTTTTTAACAACTCTTGCTAAGCTAGTAACAGGCGTTGTAACACCAGGCGGTTTTGACCGCCTGGTTTCATTTTAGGGATAATCGCAATGAAAAAATCGGTCGTAGCGGTAGGAGTGATTGTTGCTTTAGGCGTGATCTGGACGGGTGCTTCCTGGTATACCGGGAAACAGCTGGAAAGCCGTCTGGCAGAGATGATGGCGCAGGCAAACAGCGAGATTAAGCGCAGCGCGCCTGAAGCAGGCCTGGAGCTGAGCTACCAGAATTACCAGCGCGGCTTATTTACCAGCCATATGCAGGTGGTGGTGAAGCCGGTTGCGGGTAATCAGAACGCCTGGCTGAAACCGGGCCAGAGCGTGGTGCTGGATGAGGTGGTCAGCCACGGTCCGTTCCCGCTGGCGCAGTTGAAGAAATTTAACCTGATCCCCTCCATGGCATCAGCCAGAACCGTACTGGTCAATAATGAGGTGACGAAGCCGCTGTTCGATATGGCGAAAAATACGTCGCCGTTTGAGATCAATACCCGCATCAGCTATGCCGGCGATACGCATTCCGACATCGACCTGAAAGCGCTGAATTACGAACAAGGCACCGATAAAGTCGCCTTCAGCGGCGGTAATTTCAAGCTTGACGCCGATCGTGACGGCAAGAATGTCTCCCTGACAGGCGATGCTGAAAGCGGCCTGGTGAATTCAGTTAATGAATATAACCAGAAGGTTCAGCTCACCTTTAACAACCTGAAGGCCAGCGGCAACAGCCGCATGACCGATTTTGACGAGCGTATTGGCGACCAGAAGCTGAGCCTCGATAAGATCGCCATTGCGATTGAAGGCAAGGAGATGGCGGTGCTGGAAGGCATGGATCTGGACGGCAAGTCGGACGTGTCCAAAGACGGCAAAAGCATCAACACCCAGCTGGATTACAGCCTGAAAAGCCTGAAGGTTCAGAATCAGGACCTGGGTACCGGCAAGCTGTCACTGAAAATCGGCAACATTGACGGCCAGGCATGGCACGCATTTAGCCAGAAATACAGCAAAGAGAGCCAGGCTCTGCTGACCGATGCCGCCCTGCAACAGAATCCGCAGGCGTACCAGCAGCAGGCGATGGCGGTGCTGTTTAATAACCTGCCGATCCTGCTGAAAGGCGAGCCGGTAATTACCGTTGCGCCACTGAGCTGGAAAAACGACAAGGGCGAAACCAACTTCAACCTGTCGCTGTTCCTGAAGGATCCGGCAGCCGCTACCGGCGAGCCGCAGACCCTGGCGCAGGAAGTTGACCGCAGCGTGAAGTCGCTCGACAGCAAGCTGACTATCCCGATGGATATGGCGACCGAGTTCATGACGCAGATTGCGAAGCTTGAAGGTTATGGTGAAGAGGATGCAGGCAAACTGGCGAACCAGCAGGTGAAAGGCCTGGCGGCGATGGGCCAGATGTTCCGCATCACGAAAGTGGAAGACAACACCATTTCCACCAGCCTGCAATATGCTAATGGTCAGGTAACGCTCAACGGCGACAAAATGCCGCTGGAAGATTTTGTCGGCATGTTTGGTATGCCGACGCTGGGCATTCCGGCACAGGCTGAACCGGCAGCGCCGCCGGCAGTACCGCAGCAGTAATCGACAAAACCCCTCGCACGAGGGGTTTTTTATTGCCGGGTGGCGGCTGCGCCTTACCCGGCCTACGATTCTGGGCCTGCGTCACTTCACTGTCACTAACCGCGCCGCCACAATCTGATGCCCAGCCTGGACGTCCGCCTTCTCGATCCGCTGCATGATCCTGTCCGCCAGGGTGTACCCCATTTCCCGAGCCGGCGTCGTCGCCCAGACGATGGGGAGATCGTCCAGCGCATTTTCACCCACATCGGCAAACGCCCCCAGCGCCACCTGGTGACCGAAGAAGGTTTCTACCCCGCCCTCACCGCTCTGGCGTCCGGCGCGGATCAAGCCGAACCACGCCCCCATCGCAATCACATCGTTATAGCAAATCACCGCGCTGATTGTCGGGCTGGTGCGGAGCAACGTGCCGATGGCTTCTGCGGCTTTCTTCTGGCTGGATTCGCACTCCACCACCCATTCGCTGTGAAACGGTAGGCCGTATTTGATGAGCGTGGAGCAGTAACCGCCCACCCGCTCGGCACGCGTGAGAGACGAGCTTTTACCACCGAGCCAGGCGATACGCTGATGGCCGCGATGAATAAGATGTTTGGTCAGCATTTGCGCGGCCTGCATGTTATCCGGGCGAAGAGTATCGGCTTCGTCGAGATAGCTGGCGCGCGACGCAAACACCAGCGGTACGCCTTTCTGCGCGGCGCGCTCACAGAGTTCGCTGCCCACGCCGGACGCACCGGCCACTATAACCCCATCCACCCCTTGCGTCAGCAGCATATCCAGCCTGGAGAGCAGTTGCTCCGGTTCCCGCCCACCGTGGAGCAGAAACACCATTCGCCCCTGCGCTTCAAGCGCCTCGGTAAGCCCTGCGGTCAGTTCTGCATAAAACGGCGACGTGAGGTCGCGAACGATCAGCCCTATCACCCCGCTTTGCCCGCCGCGCAGCGCCGATGCCTGGCGATTTCGCACAAAGCCCAGCTGCTCAACGGCCTCGTTGACGCGCTGACCCGTTGCAGGAGAGATGCGCCCCTTTCCGCTCAGTACCAGCGAAACGGTGCTGACGGAAACCCCCGCCGCCAGCGCGACATCGTTGATGGTGATCTTTTTCGCTACAGCCATGTGGTGGCGTGACTCCCTGATAATGAGAACGCTAAAACGTTTTATCAATACGTTATCTTTATACTACCAGTAAAAGCCTGAGAATGTGATTTAGCGCGCACTAAAGTTTGATAAAACGTTTTATCTTCTCGCTGCATCGAGGCCGTTAAATCTCTTTCTACCATTTAAGGAGTCGTTTTATGACGACGAAAGCAGCACAAAAAATATCGCTGTGGGAGTTTTTCCAGCAACTGGGTAAGACCTTTATGCTGCCCGTGGCACTTCTCTCCTTTTGCGGGATCATGCTGGGGATCGGCAGTTCGTTAAGCAGCCACGATGTCATTACCCTGATCCCTTTCCTGGGAAATCCGGTACTTCAGGCGATCTTCATCTGGATGAGCAAGGTCGGATCGTTTGCCTTCAGTTTCTTGCCGGTGATGTTCTGTATCGCCATCCCTCTGGGCCTGGCGCGCGAAAATAAAGGCGTGGCGGCCTTTGCGGGCTTCGTGGGCTATGCGGTCATGAACCTTGCGGTTAACTTTTGGCTGACCGCGAAAGGCATACTGCCGACGACCGACGCGGCCGTACTGAAAGCCAATAACATTCAGAGCGTGATCGGCATTCAGTCCATCGACACCGGGATCTTGGGAGCCGTGATCGCCGGGGTGATCATCTGGATGCTGCACGAGCGCTTCCATAACATCCGCCTGCCCGATGCGCTGGCCTTCTTCGGCGGCACCCGCTTTGTGCCAATTATCACGCTGGTTGTGATGGGGCTGTTTGGCCTGATCATCCCCCTGATTTGGCCCGTTTTTGCGATGGGGATCGCCGGTATTGGCCGCATTATCAACGGCGCGGGTGATTTCGGACCGATGATTTTCGGCACGGGCGAACGTCTGCTGCTGCCGTTCGGCCTACAGCACATTCTGGTTGCCCTGATCCGCTTTACCGAAGCGGGCGGCACCATGGACGTCTGCGGCCACTCCGTGAGCGGTGCGCTGACCATCTTCCAGGCGCAGCTGAGCTGCCCGACCACGCACGGCTTCTCTGAAAGCGCGACCCGTTTCCTGTCACAGGGTAAAATGCCTGCCTTCCTCGGCGGTCTGCCCGGCGCGGCGCTGGCGATGTACCACTGCGCCCGTCCAGAAAACCGTCATAAAATTAAAGGCCTGCTGATTTCCGGCGTGATCGCCTGCGTCGTAGGCGGCACTACCGAGCCTATCGAGTTCCTGTTCCTGTTCGTTGCCCCGGTGCTGTACCTCATTCACGCCGTGCTGACCGGCCTGGGCTTCACCGTGATGGCGGTGCTGGGCGTCACCATCGGAAATACCGACGGCAACGTGATCGACTTCGTGGTGTTCGGTATCCTGCACGGCCTGTCCACCAAGTGGTATCTGGTGCCGGTAGTGGCGGCCATCTGGTTTGCGGTGTACTACGGGATCTTCCGCTTCGCCATCACCCGCTTTAACCTGAAAACGCCAGGCCGCGATGCCGATACGGCCACCAGCGTTGAACAGGCGGTAGCCGGAACCGTGGGTAAATCCGGCTATAACACGCCGGCTATTCTGGCGGCGCTGGGCGGTGCGGATAACATCACCTCTCTGGATAACTGCATCACCCGCCTGCGCCTGTCGGTGGCAGACATGTCGAAAGTGGACACCAACGCCCTTAAAGCTAACCGGGCTATCGGCGTGGTACAGTTAAATCAACACAATTTGCAGGTCGTCATTGGCCCGCAGGTTCAGTCAGTGAAGGATGAGCTGGCAACCCTGATGCGAACCGTCGAAGCCTGATGCCTCGCCCCCCTCGTCATGAGGGGGTTTTACTTTACGGAGCACCGTCATGTTTGATTTTTCTACCGTCGTGGATCGACACGGCACCTGGTGTACCCAGTGGGATTATGTCGCCGACCGTTTTGGCGCTGCCGACCTGCTGCCCTTCACCATCTCTGATATGGATTTTGCCACCGCCCCCTGCATTACCGAAGCGCTGCACCAGCGAATTAACCACGGGGTGTTTGGCTACAGTCGCTGGAAAAATGACGACTTCCTGGCCGCCGTGGCGCACTGGTTCCGGCAACGCTTTAACAGTCAGATTGATAGCGAAACCGTGGTGTATGGACCGTCGGTCATTTATATGGTCTCTGAGCTGATCCGCATCTGGTCCTCGCCTGGCGACGGCGTGGTGGTTCATACTCCGGCTTATGATGCGTTTTACAAAGCGGTCGACGGCAACCAGCGTAACGTTGTTTCCGTGCCGATGCAGAAAACGGCGCATGGCTGGGACGGCAATATGGCCGCGCTGGAAGCGGCGCTGGCAAAACCGGAAAACACGATTTTGCTGCTGTGTAGCCCGCAAAACCCGACCGGCAAAGTGTGGACGCGGGACGAGCTGGCCACAATGGCGGCGCTTTGCAGACGATACGATGTGGCGGTAATCAGCGACGAAATTCATATGGATATGGTATGGGGAACGCATCGCCATACGCCCTGGAATGAGGTGGCGAGTGGCAAATGGGCGCTGCTGACCTCGGGATCCAAGAGCTTCAACATTCCGGCGCTGACGGGCGCCTACGGGCTCATCGCCGATAACGACAGCCGTAACGCCTATCTGAATGCATTAAAAGGCCGGGACGGGCTCTCTTCCCCTTCCGTGCTGGCACTGACCGCACACATTGCGGCTTATCGGCAGGGCGAACCCTGGCTGGATGCGCTGCGGGCATATCTTGCAGAAAATCTGCGCTATATTGCTGACGAACTGAATACCGCCTTTCCGGCACTCAGCTGGCAACCGCCTGAGGCTACCTATCTCGCCTGGATCGACCTCAGCCCGCTCGGTATTGACGACAATACGCTGCAAAAGGTGCTGATTGAGCAGCAAAAAGTGGCCATCATGCCGGGATATACCTATGGAGCAGAAGGAAAAGGCTACGTTCGTCTGAATGCGGGTTGCCCCCGTAGTAAGCTTGAACAGGGCGTTCAGCGCCTCATCGCGGGCATCAACACGCTGCTGTAAATTATTTGCGCAACGGAATATTCCCTTGCGCAAATAGCTTTTTACCCCGTTTTGTTTTTATAATATGGCGCACTTTAACCAGCAAAGAGTGCGACCATGATTGATACACGCCTGCCTTTAACCGATATTCACCGCCACCTTGACGGCAACATTCGTGCCCAAACCATTCTCGATCTTGGCCGCCAGTTCAATTTGACGCTTCCTGCTGAAACGCTTGAAACCCTGATCCCCCATGTGCAGGTCACGTCGAACGAGCCGGATCTGGTGAGTTTCCTGAGCAAGCTCGACTGGGGCGTGAAGATGCTGGCCTCGCTCGATGCCTGTCGCCGTGTCGCCTTTGAAAACATCGAAGATGCCGCACGCAACGGCCTGCACTATGTCGAGCTGCGTTTCTCCCCGGGCTATATGGCGATGACCCACAATCTGCCCGTGGCGGGCGTGGTTGAAGCGGTCATTGAAGGCGTGCGTGAAGGCTGCAAAACCTTTGAAGTTCAGGCGCGTTTAATCGGCATTATGAGCCGTACCTTCGGTGAAGCGGCCTGTCTTCAGGAGCTGGAGGCGTTACTGGCGCATCGCGACCAGATCACCGCCATCGACCTCGCCGGTGACGAGCTGGGTTTCCCGGGCAGCCTGTTCCTGTCTCATTTCAACCGCGCACGTGATGCCGGCTGGCACATTACCGTTCATGCGGGTGAAGCCGCGGGGCCGGAAAGCATCTGGCAGGCCATTCGTGAACTGGGTGCAGAACGTATCGGTCACGGCGTGAAGGCGATTGAAGATCGTGCGCTGATGGATTTCCTCGCAGAGCAACGTATCGGGATTGAATCCTGCCTGACCTCCAATATTCAGACCAGTACGGTGGCATCACTGGCGCAACACCCCCTGAAAACCTTCCTGGAACACGGGGTACTCGCTTCACTGAACACAGACGATCCGGCCGTTCAGGGCGTGGATATTATTCACGAATACACTGTCGCCGCACCGCAGGCCGGACTGAGCCGCGAGCAGATCCGTCAGGCGCAAATCAACGGGCTGGAAATTGCCTTCCTGACGCCAGAAGAGAAACAGTCGCTTCGGGATAAGGTGTCGACCGCATAAACCCTTTGCCGGGTGGCGGCTACGCCTTACCCGGCCTACAAAGGTATTTAACACCTATGCCAGACAGAGCGTGGCGCGATGTCTGGCAGATTCGATCCCCAGCTCGATGAGCTCCATAATCTGGATGGCCTGGCTCGCCGGAACCGGATTTTCACCTGAACCGTTCAGCGCGTCACGGATTGCAGCGTAGTAGGCCGGGTAATTCCCCGGCAGGGTCAACACCGTTTCCTCAACCAGCGTCTCGCCCTCCGCACGCGTCACCACCCCGTCCCGCATGTCGTAGCCCCAGTCCTCCTGCGGTAAGCGTTCGCCATTTTTGAGGCGCTCTTCCTGGGGATCCAGGCCGAACTTCACGTAGCTGCCGCGCGCCCCGTGAAGGATATAGCGGGCCGATTCCGCAGCCGCAAGCATTGTCCCGTGCAGCACGATGCGGCGCTGCGGATAGCTTAAAATGGCGTGAAAATAGTCGGTTGTCTCTGCGCCCGGCCTGAGCTGCGCTAAATCGACCGTCATGCTCACGGGCAGACCAAACAGATGGACGGCCTGATCGAGCAGATGCGGCGCTAAGTCATACCAGATGCCGCTGCCCGGCCCCGCCTGCTCGCGCCAGCGGTCACGCACCTGCGGACGATAACGATCGAAGTGCGATTCAAAATAGGCAATTTCCCCGAGCGTGCCTTCGCTCAGCAGCGCTTTCACCGTCAGGAAATCGCTGTCCCAGCGCCGGTTGTGAAAGACCGACAATAACCGTCCCAGGCTTCGCGCCAGCGCGTCCAGCTCGCGCGCCTGTGACAACGTCACGGTAAAGGGCTTATCGACGACAACATGTTTACCCGCCTCCAGCGCCGCTTTCGCCAGCGGAAAGTGGGTGTCGTTAGGGGTAGGGATAACAATAAGGTCAATATTAGGATCGTTAAACAGATGCTTAGGCTCCGTCACCACCGGCACGTTGGGCCAGTCGGCGTGGACTTTGGCTTCATCGCTGCTTGAAATAGCCGCCAGCGCCATGCCCGGCGTGCCGGCAATCAGAGGTGCATGAAAGGTTTTACTTGCGTACCCGTAGCCAATAAGACCGACGCGGATGTTTTCACTCATCGTGTGCCCCCTCGCTGTGCGCTTATTTATCACTGGCCCTGTGCTTATCGCACAGATTAATAATGTGCCCTGTGCGTTAAAATAGCATCCTGCGGAAACGTTTTTTTGTAACGCCGCATTAAAGGAGACATATTGCCACCGGGAATCGTTCCCAAAGCGCTTGCTCTGGAGAAAAGGGCGCTGTAACATTTGTAATCTGTATTTATGGATAAATTACAAACACATATTATGACGTCAATAATTAATCGAATCATTGAATTAGCGGGATGGATTGTCCTTGGGGTTTCGGTCGTGTTGCTTGGCATTGCCAGCCATATCGATAACTACCAGCCGCCGGAGCCCGTCACTGTCGCACAACAAAAGTAAGCCATATCGTCATAAAGCGTGACACATTACGTTATGGTACGTATTGCCAGCCGTAATGAACGGGGTTACCCTTCTCTTCCAGGCATCTGCTGATGCCTGATTCTTCGCAAAGAAAACTCCTAATTTCGTCGCGTTACCCGAGTGGACAGTTTACGTCTTTATTAATCCGTTTATTATTCGAACGCATTACCTTTATGGGTATTACCCTTTTATATGGAAACTTATTAATATGACAGTTCAGGACTATTTATTAAAATTTCGCAAGATCAATTCCCTTGAAAGCCTGGAAAAACTGTTTGACCATCTGAACTACACGCTGTCGGATAATCAGGACATCATCAATATGTACCGCGCTGCCGATCATCGTCGCGCCGAACTCGTCTCCGGCGGTCGCCTGTTCAACGTGGGGGAAGTGCCTAAGTCCGTCTGGCGTTACGTTGTATAAGAAAGTAGCCTTCGGCGCGAAATGTTATATACTCTCCGCCCTGCAAATTTCTGTATAACATTTCGCGCAGACTATGGGAGAGCGTATGACCGCATTGCCTGGAGAAAGAATTAGGGGCTGGTTAATCGCCCCGCTGGCATGGCTGCTGGTGGCACTATTAAGCGCATCGCTGGCACTGTTGCTTTACACCACCGCACTGGTTACGCCTCATGCTATTCAGACGCTGATGTCCCAGAGTGCGCTTAATATTGCAACGTGGTTTGTGTCGTTCGTTTTCGCGATCGCGATGTGGTACTACACGCTGTGGCTGACCATCGCCTTCTTTAAGCGCCGCAAAAATGTGCCGAAACATTATATTATCTGGCTGCTTGTCTCTGTGCTGCTGGCGGTTAAAGCGTTCGCTTTTTCGCCAGTGCCTGACGCGCTGGCGGTTCGCCAGCTCCTGTTTCCGCTGCTGGCAACGGCGCTTCTGGTGCCCTATTTCAAGCGTTCGACGCGCGTTAAGAAGACCTTCGTTAACCCGTAATAACCTTACAGTTAACCTGTTGTGGCCTGTTGTCGTTTATCCGATAATAGGCGGCTATTTTATTTCAGGCTAAATAATGACCGATTACTTACTGCTCTTTGTCGGAACTGTGCTGGTTAATAACTTCGTACTGGTGAAGTTCCTTGGCCTGTGCCCGTTTATGGGCGTCTCCAAAAAGCTGGAGACGGCAATGGGCATGGGGCTGGCCACCACCTTCGTGATGACGATGGCCTCCATTTGCGCATGGCTGATTGACACCTGGATCCTGATCCCGCTGGACATGCTCTACCTGCGCACCTTGTCCTTTATCCTGGTCATCGCGGTCGTGGTGCAGTTTACCGAAATGGTTGTGCGAAAAACCAGCCCTGCCCTGTATCGTCTGCTGGGCATCTTTCTGCCGCTCATCACCACTAACTGTGCGGTGCTGGGCGTGGCGCTGCTCAACATCAACCTTGGGCATAATTTCATGCAGTCGGCGCTGTACGGTTTTTCCGCGGCGGTCGGTTTCTCCTTTGTTATGGTCCTGTTCGCGTCGATTCGCGAACGTCTGGCAGCGGCGGATATTCCCGCGCCGTTTCGCGGTAACGCCATCGCCCTGGTGACCGCCGGTTTAATGTCTCTGGCCTTTATGGGCTTTAGTGGTCTGGTGAAGTTGTAATGAGTGCTATCTGGATTGCCATCGCGTCCATCAGCGTACTGGGACTCGTCTTTGGCGTCATTCTGGGTTATGCCTCCCGTCGTTTTGCGGTGGAGGACGATCCGGTTGTTGAAAAAATTGATGAACTTTTACCGCAGAGCCAGTGTGGGCAGTGCGGCTACCCTGGCTGTCGCCCTTACGCTGAGGCGGTGGGCGTGCAGGGAGAAAAGATCAACCGCTGCGCGCCGGGTGGTGAAGCCGTCATGCTTAAAATTGCCGCGCTGCTTAACGTCGATCCGCAGCCTGTAGATGGCGATGAACAGGCGCATGAGCCCGTCCGTGCCCTTGCTGTGATCGACGAAGCCAACTGCATCGGCTGCACCAAATGTATTCAGGCGTGTCCTGTAGACGCCATTGTGGGCGCTACGCGCGCGATGCACACCGTTGTGGCGGATCTGTGCACCGGCTGTAATCTCTGCGTGGCGCCCTGCCCGACGCAGTGTATAGAACTACGCCCGGTTGAAACGACTACCGAAAACTGGAAGTGGGATCTTCAGACCATTCCGGTTCGCAATATTCCTGTGGAACAACATGCTTAAGTTATTTTCTGCTTTCAGAAAAGAGAAGATCTGGGATTTCGATGGCGGTATTCATCCGCCGGAAATGAAATCGCAGTCTAACGGCACGCCGCTGCGCCAGATCCCGCTGGCGACCCGTTACGTTATGCCACTCAAACAGCACATCGGCGCTGAGGGTGAACTGTGCGTGAAGGAAGGCGATAGCGTTCTTCGCGGTCAGCCGCTGACCTTTGGTCGCGGACGGATGCTGCCGATACATGCCCCGACTTCCGGTAAAGTGGTGTCCATTGCCCCCCATACCGTTGCCCACCCGTCGGCGTTGTCTGAGCTGAGCGTCATCATTGAAGCCGATGGCGAAGACCGCTGGATCGATCGTGACGGCTGGAGCGACTACCGCGCCCGCAGCCGTGAAGAGCTGATTGCACGCATTCATCAGTTCGGCGTGGCGGGTCTCGGGGGCGCTGGCTTCCCGACCGGCGTCAAGCTGCACGGCGGCGGCGATAAAATCGAAACGCTGATTATCAACGCCGCCGAGTGCGAACCGTACATTACCGCCGATGACCGTCTGATGCAGGACTGCGCGGCGCAGGTGGTTGAAGGTATTCGCATCCTTGCGCATATTCTGCAACCCCGTGAAGTGCTGATCGGTATTGAGGACAATAAACCGCAGGCCATTTCGATGCTGCGCGCGGTGCTGGCCGACAGCCATGATATTGGTCTGCGCGTGATCCCAACGAAATACCCGTCCGGCGGGGCAAAGCAGCTGACGCAGATCCTGACCGGTAAACAGGTACCCCACGGGGGCCGTTCGTCCGACATCGGCGTGCTGATGCAAAACGTGGGTACCGCTTACGCGGTGAAGCGTGCGGTCATCGACGGTGAGCCGTTGACCGAACGCGTCGTCACGCTGACCGGCGAGTCCGTCTCCCGTCCCGGTAACGTCTGGGCGCGTCTGGGTACGCCGGTTCGTCATCTGCTTGAACAGGCGGACTTCTGCCCGGGAAGCGATCAGATGGTCATTATGGGCGGCCCGCTGATGGGCTTTACCCTGCCGTGGCTCGACGTGCCGGTAGTGAAGATTACCAACTGCCTGCTGGCCCCTTCCCCATCGGAGATGGGCGAAACGCAGGAAGAGAAAGGCTGCATCCGCTGTAGCGCCTGCGCGGACGCGTGTCCCGCAGATTTGCTGCCGCAGCAGCTTTACTGGTACAGCAAAGGCCAGCTGCACGATAAAGCTCAGGCGCACAACCTGGCAGACTGTATTGAATGCGGTGCCTGCGCCTGGGTCTGCCCAAGCAATATTCCGCTGGTGCAGTACTTCCGTCAGGAGAAAGCCGAAATCTACGCGATCTCCATGGAAGAAAAACGTGCCGCTGAAGCGAAGGCCCGATTTGAAGCGCGCCAGGCGCGACTGGAGCGCGAGAAACAAGCCCGTCAGGAACGGCATAAGCAGGCCGCCGTGCAGCCTGCGGCCAAAGATCAGGACGCCATTAACGCAGCCCTGGCCCGCGTGCGCGAGAAAAAAGCCACTGCCGCCCAGGCGGTAGCGATCGTGGCGGGACAGAAGCCGGACAACAGCGAAGCGATTGCGGCCCGCGAAGCGCGTAAAGCCGAAGCGCGCGCGCGTCAGGCGGAGAAAGCGCAAAACGCCAATCCGGAAGCCGACATCGACCCGCGTAAAGCGGCGGTGGAGGCGGCTATCGCCCGTGCAAAAGCCCGCAAAGCCGGACAGCAGTCGGTAGTGGTTGAACAGGAAGCGACGGATCCGCGCAAGGCGGCCGTGGAAGCGGCTATTGCCCGCGCCAAAGCACGTAAAGCAGCGCAGAGTCAGCCTGCCGAAGAGGGTGAAGCGCCCGTCGACCCGCGTAAAGCCGCCGTTGAAGCGGCCATCGCCCGCGCGAAAGCAAGAAAAGCGGCGCAGCAGGACGACCTGCCTGCGGCCGCTAACGACGATCCACGCAAAGCCGCAGTCGCCGCCGCGATTGCGCGCGTTCAGGCAAAGAAAGCCGCGCAGCAAGCCGTTAACGAGGATTAAATGGTTTTCAGAATTGCAAGTTCCCCGTATACCCATAACCAGCGCCAGACATCGCGTATTATGATGCTGGTGTGCCTGGCCGCGCTGCCAGGTATTGCCGTTCAGTGTTGGTTTTTCGGCTGGGGTACGCTTTTCCAGTTGATTCTGGGTTGTGCCAGCGCCGTTGCAGCAGAAGCCGCGATCCTGAAGCTGCGCAAAATGGACGTCACGCGCATCCTGAGCGATAACTCTGCCCTGTTGACCGGTCTGCTGCTGGCCATCAGCATTCCGCCGTTCGCCCCGTGGTGGATGGTGGTGCTGGGGACGGTATTTGCGGTGATTATCGCTAAACAGCTGTACGGCGGGTTGGGCCATAATCCGTTTAACCCGGCGATGATTGGCTACGTGGTGCTGCTGATCTCCTTCCCGGTACAGATGACCAGCTGGCTGCCGCCGCATGAGATCGCCGCCACCGTGCCCGGCTTTATGGATGCCCTGCACGTTATCTTTACCGGCCACACCGCGCTGGGCGCGGATATGAACGCGCTTCGCATGGGCGTAGACGGTATCAGCCAGGCCACCCCGCTCGATACCTTCAAAACCTCCCTGCGCGCCGGTCACAGCGTTGAGCAGGTGATGAAATCCTCCATTTTCAGCGGCGTGCTGGCGGGCGCTGGCTGGCAGTGGGTCAATCTGGCCTACCTGCTGGGCGGTGCCTTCCTGCTGCAACAAAAAGCGATCCGCTGGCATATTCCGGTGAGCTTCCTGGTAACGCTGGCCGTCTGCTCGACGCTCGGCTGGGTTATTTCACCGGATTCACTGGCCAGCCCGCAGCTCCATCTGCTCTCCGGCGCGACCATGCTCGGGGCATTCTTCATTCTGACCGATCCGGTCACCGCCTCCACCACAAACCGTGGCCGTCTGATTTTCGGCGCGCTGGCGGGCCTGATGGTCTGGCTCATTCGCAGCTTTGGCGGCTATCCGGACGGCGTGGCTTTTGCCGTGCTGCTGGCGAATATCACCGTTCCGCTCATCGACTACTACACGCGTCCGCGCGTGTACGGCCATCGCTAAGGGTCACGCCATGCTAAAGACAATGCAAAAACACGGCGTCACGCTGGCGATCTTCGCCGCCGCCCTCACCGGAATGACCGCGCTGGTGAACGAACTGACGAAAAACACCATTGAAGAGCAGGCAATCAAGCAGCAAAAAGCGCTGTTCGATCAGGTGATCCCATCAGATCTCTATGATAACGATCTGCAAAAAAGCTGCTTTGTTGTGCAGGCACCGCAGCTCGGTAAAGGAACGCACCGCGTTTATATTGCCCGTAAGGGCGATAGCCCGGTGGGTGCCGTCATGGAAGCCACCGCGCCGGACGGTTACTCCGGCGCGATTCAGCTGCTTGTGGGCAGCGATTTTTCCGGCACCGTGCTGGGCACGCGCGTGACGGAACATCACGAAACGCCGGGCCTTGGCGACAAAATTGAAACCCGCTTAAGCGACTGGATTTTACACTTCGCCGGGAAGATGATTCACGGCGAGGACGATCCCGCTTTCGCGGTGAAAAAAGATGGCGGCGAGTTTGACCAGTTCACCGGCGCCACGATTACGCCTCGCGCGGTGGTTAACGCCGTCAAACGCGCCGGGCTGTATGCCGAAACGCTGCCCGCGCAGATCAATCACCTTTCCGCCTGTGAGGAGTGACCATGAGCCAGGTTAAAGAGGTTATCGTCCAGGGACTCTGGAAAAACAACTCGGCACTCGTACAGCTGCTCGGGTTGTGCCCGCTGCTGGCGGTGACGTCTACCGCCACCAATGCGCTCGGACTGGGGCTGGCGACTACGCTGGTGCTGACCCTGACCAACTTCTCAATTTCTGTTTTGCGCCGCTGGACGCCGTCGGAAATCCGTATTCCGATTTATGTCATGATCATTGCGTCGGTAGTCAGCGTCGTGCAAATGCTGATTAACGCCTACGCATTTGGCCTGTACCAGTCCCTCGGGATTTTCATTCCCCTTATCGTGACCAACTGTATCGTCGTTGGCCGCGCTGAAGCCTTTGCGGTGAAAAACAACCCGGCCATCTCCGCGCTGGATGGGTTTTCGATCGGCATGGGCGCCACTGCCGCCATGTTTGTTCTCGGCTCCGTGCGTGAAATTTTGGGCAACGGCACGCTCTTTGACGGTGCTGACGCGCTGCTTGGCGGCTGGGCGAAGTCGCTGCGTATTGAGGTGTTCCATACGGACACCCCGTTCCTGCTGGCGATGCTGCCCCCGGGAGCCTTCATTGGCCTTGGGATGATGCTGGCGTTAAAATACCTGATTGATGAAAAACGTAAGCGCCGCGCCGCTGAACGCAGCGTACAGGAAGGGATCCCCGAGAAAGCAGCATGAATAAAGAGAAACGCATAGCGATCCTCACGCGCCTGCGCGATGAGAACCCTCATCCAACGACGGAGCTGAATTTTAACTCGCCGTTTGAATTGTTGATCGCGGTGCTGCTCTCCGCGCAGGCCACTGACGTGAGCGTCAACAAAGCAACGGCCCTGCTCTACCCTGTCGCCAATACGCCCCAGGCCATGCTGGAGTTGGGCGTTGAAGGGGTGAAATCCTATATCAAGACCATCGGCCTGTTTAACAGCAAGGCCGAAAACGTCATTAAGACCTGCCGGATCTTGCTGGAGCAACACGGCGGTGAAGTACCGGAAGATCGCGCTGCGCTGGAAGCGTTGCCGGGCGTCGGGCGGAAAACGGCAAATGTGGTGCTGAATACGGCGTTTGGCTGGCCGACGATCGCCGTGGACACCCATATCTTCCGCGTCTCTAACCGCACCCGGTTCGCGCCGGGCAAGAACGTCGAAGAGGTTGAAGAGAAGCTGTTAAAGGTGGTTCCTGCGGAGTTTAAGGTGGACTGCCACCACTGGCTGATCCTTCACGGGCGTTATACCTGCATTGCACGTAAGCCACGCTGCGGCTCCTGCATCATCGAAGATCTGTGTGAGTACAAAGAAAAAGTCTATCCCTGAGCGGTCAGCCTTTTTACATGCCTAAGCCCTTAATTGTAATAAGGGTTCTGGTATCGTTTCCGTTGACCGTAAATTGCCCTCTCTTTTTACGTTAAGCGTTGTCGATTCTTCGGTCATTTAACACTCAAACAGGTTAATAGTTTTTTCATCACCAAAAATTTCTATACATCTGTGATCGCGATCATTCTGATAACCTGATGTTGGATTTTTGTTGTTAAAACCCTTCCTATCCCTTAGCCAGACAAGATCTCATTGGCTCCACACCGCACATAAGACCAGTCATTTTTCAGAATATGGGCTATATCACTGCCATTTGCCCAAAATAGCAGAACATATCGCCATACAGCCATTCAACAGGGCCATTTACAGTGAAAAAAACCAACAATTCTCAACGGATGAAATTTAACGCTGCATAACATTTGCGTGAACCGATGAATATACCGCCGCAGTTATATGTAACAGATTATTACAAACGTATTGCCAGATGGGGCTGGATAGTGAACATTACCCGCCGTTTCCCCTCCCAATATAACTATAAAGCGGATGGACTACGGTCATCACGCTATGAACACCCCCGTTAATATGGGATGTAAAAAAAGAGGTATATGTGTCGACTGCAAACAATAAACCAACAGAGGAAAGCGTAAGTCTGAACGCTTTCAAACAGCCTAAAGCGTTCTATCTCATTTTCTCTATCGAATTATGGGAGCGTTTTGGCTACTACGGCCTGCAAGGGATTATGGCCGTTTACCTGGTGAAGCAACTGGGTATGTCCGAAGCCGATTCCATCACGCTGTTCTCGTCCTTCAGTGCTCTGGTCTATGGCCTGGTCGCTATCGGCGGCTGGTTAGGCGATAAAGTCCTCGGTACGAAACGCGTGATTATGCTGGGCGCCGTGGTTCTGGCGATTGGCTATGGTCTGGTTGCATGGTCCGGGCACGATGCGGGCGTGGTATACATGGGCATGGCCACCATCGCGGTAGGTAACGGCCTCTTTAAGGCTAACCCGTCCTCCCTGCTTTCTACCTGCTACAACAAAGATGATCCGCGTCTGGACGGTGCATTCACCATGTACTACATGTCCATCAACATCGGTTCATTCTTCTCTATGCTGGCAACCCCATGGCTGGCCGCGAAATTCGGCTGGAGCGTAGCGTTTGCGCTGAGCTTCGTGGGTATGCTGATCACCGTTGTGAACTTCCTGTTCTGCCGTAGCTGGGTTAAAGATTATGGTTCTAAACCAGACTTCGAACCCGTGCATATGGGCAAACTGCTGGCAACCATCGTCGGCATTGTGATCCTGGCCGCTGTCGCCACCTGGCTGCTGCACAACCAGGGTATTGCACGTGCCGTACTGGCCGTGGTTGCGCTGGGTATCGTGATCATCTTCGCTAAAGAAGCCTTCGCGATGCAGGGTGCGGCACGTCGTAAGATGATTGTGGCGTTCATCCTGATGCTGGAAGCGATTATCTTCTTCGTTCTGTACAGCCAGATGCCAACGTCTCTGAACTTCTTCGCTATCCGCAACGTTGAACACTCCATCCTGGGTATCGCGTTCGAGCCGGAGCAGTATCAGGCACTGAACCCGTTCTGGATCATGATTGGTAGCCCAATTCTGGCCGCTATCTATAACAAGATGGGCGACCGTCTGCCGATGCCGCACAAGTTCGCTATCGGTATGGTGCTGTGCTCTGGCGCGTTCCTGGTGCTGCCGCTGGGGACGAAATTCGCGACCGATGCGGGTATCGTTTCTGTTAACTGGCTGATCCTGAGCTATGCGTTGCAGTCTATCGGTGAGCTGATGATCTCCGGTCTGGGCCTGGCAATGGTTGCACAGCTGGTTCCTCAGCGTCTGATGGGCTTCATCATGGGTAGCTGGTTCCTGACTACTGCGGGTGCAGCGATCATTGCAGGTAAGATTGCGAACCTGATGGCGGTACCGGATAACGTTACCGACCCGCTGGTCTCCCTGAACGTCTACGGCACCGTGTTCATGCAAATTGGTATCGCGACTGCCGTGATTGCTGTGCTGATGCTGCTGACCGCACCTAAACTCAATCGTATGACGCAGGACGACGACAAATCCGCGAAAGCGACCAACACCGCGAACGCGTAATGTCATCGGGAAACGACTGAACAGAAGCCGCTAATTGATTAGCGGCTTTTTTTTTATCCGAACGCGCACTAACATAGCGGGAACCTCAGCAAAAAGGAGTTACCGATGAAACTGTTCTATAAACCGGGCGCCTGCTCTCTTGCTTCGCATATCACCCTTCGCGAGAGCGGTAAGGATTTCACGCTGGACGGCGTTGACCTGATGAAAAAGCGCCTGGAAAACGGGGATGACTTTTTTGCGATTAACCCAAAAGGGCAGGTTCCGGCCCTGCTGCTGGATGATGGCACCCTGCTGACCGAAGGCGTGGCAATTATGCAATTCCTGGCGGACAACGTACCGGATCGTCAGCTCCTTGCCCCCACCGGCAGCATTGCGCGCTATAAGACGCTGGAGTGGCTTAACTATATTGCCACCGAACTGCACAAAGGCTTTACGCCTCTGTTCCGCCCGGACACGCCGGAAGAGTACAAACCCACCGTACGCATGCTGCTGGAGAAAAAATTACAGTACATCAACGACGCGCTGAAAGACGACCAGTGGATCGGGGGCTCGCGTTTCACCATCGCCGATGCCTATCTGTTTACCGTTCTGCGCTGGGCGCGCGCGGTTAAGCTGAACATGGACGGGTTAGATCATATTGCGTCATATATGGCGCGCGTGGCGGAACGCCCTGCGGTGGCTGCGGCGCTGAAAGCGGAAGGACTGAATTAACCGAGTGGCCTGTGTTGCCGGGTGGCGCTGACGCTTACCCGGCCTACGACCTCTGGACGGTTATAACCGTGTGGCGCTGAAATAGTGCTCCGGCTTCGCGATACGATCCTGCGCCGCAACCACCTGTAGCTCATATTCCTGCATCGACTTTGTCGCAATCATGATTTCATAAACGGCTGCCGTCACGTGCTCCAGCGCGTCGCGCAGGCTCGCGCCCTGCAAGAGCTTCACCAGCAGTAAACCGCTGGTCACATCACCGACCCCGACGGGCTGACGTGTACCGAAATCCACCAGCGGTCGACTGATGTGCCAGGCTTCGTCCTTCGTCACCAGCAGCATCTCAAAACGGTCCTGGCTCAATCCTGCGCGTGCCAGGTGTTTAACCAGTACAATCTCTGGCCCCTGCGCGATCAGCTCGCGAGAAGCGCTTACAGCCTCTTCTACGCTGTTAACCGTATGCTCGCTCAGGATCTCCAGTTCAATCAGGTTGGGCGCAATAATATCGCTGGCGGGCAACGCATGACGGACATGAAACTCCGCAACGCCCGGCGCTACGATGCAGCCCTTTTCCGGATGGCCCATCACCGGATCGCAGAAATATTTCGCCGCAGGGTTAGCCGCTTTCACCTGGCGCACGATGCCGAGGATATGCTCCCCCTGCTCCGCCGAGCCCAGATAGCCGCTCAGTACAGCATCGCAGCGTTTAAGCTGGTCGATATCCGCAATGCCCTGAACGATTTCCGTCAGATGCGACGGCGGCATCACGCAGCCGGTCCATTTACCGTACTGGGTGTGATTCGAGAACTGGACGGTATTGAGGGGCCAGACGTTGGCCCCGAGGCGGCGCATCGGGAATTCCGCAGCGCTGTTGCCAGCATGTCCAAAAACAACGTGGGACTGAATGGCGAGGATGTTCTTCATCTTGTACTTACCAAACCCTGTCAAAACAAAAGGGGCGTGGTTTCCCACGCCCCTGCATACTTTTAATTACTTCCAGCAGACCAGGCAGTAGTTTTTCTTACCGCGACGCAGCAGCGTGTAGCGACCATACAGACGGTCGTTGTCGGTAAAGGTGTATTCCGGATCGGCCTGTTTCTCACCGTTGATGGTGATCGCGTTAGAGGCGATGGTTTTACGCGCCTGACCGCGAGACGGCTGGAGCTCGGAGTCGACCAGCGCCTGCATCAGATCGGCGCCTTTTTCCATCTCCACCATCGGCACGCCATCCTGCGCCAGCTGTTCGAAGTCCTCTTCGCTTAAATCGCTCAGGGTGCCGTTGAACAGGCTCGCCGTGATGCGTTTCGCCGCCGCCAGACCTTCTTCACCGTGAACCAGTTTGGTCACTTCGTCCGCCAGCACGTACTGGGCGCGCGGTGCTTTACCGCTGTTCTTGTCTTCTTCTTCCAGCGCATTGATCTCTTCGATATCCATAAAGGTGAAGAACTTCAGGAAGCGATAGACATCGGCATCCGCCGTGTTAATCCAGAACTGGTAGAATTTGTACGGGCTGGTTTTCTTCGGATCGAGCCATACCGCACCGCCTTCGGTCTTACCGAACTTGGTACCGTCTGCTTTGGTGATCAGCGGCACGGTCAGACCAAACACCTGATTCTGATGAAGACGACGGGTCAGATCGATACCGGAGGTGATGTTCCCCCACTGGTCGGAACCGCCAATTTGCAGAGAGACGCCGTGCAGCTTGTTCAGGCAGGCGAAGTCATAGCCCTGCAACAGGTTGTAGGAAAACTCGGTGAAAGAGATGCCCTGATCGTCACGGTTAAGACGCTGCTTGACCGCTTCTTTGTTAATCATCTGGTTAACAGAGAAGTGTTTACCGATGTCGCGCAGGAACGTCAGCACGTTCATGCCACCAAACCAGTCGTAGTTGTTCGCCGCAATCGCAGCGTTGTCACCACAGTCGAAATCGAGGAACGGTGCAACCTGTTTACGGATCTTGTCCACCCACTCCTGAACGGTGTCTTCGGTATTCAGCTTACGCTCAGCGGCTTTGAAACTGGGGTCGCCAATCAGACCGGTCGCGCCGCCAACCAGCGCGACAGGCTTGTGGCCGGCCATCTGGAAGCGTTTCAGGCATAACAACGGAACAAGATGCCCCAAATGCAAGCTGTCAGCGGTAGGATCGAAGCCGCAATAGAGCGCGATCGGGCCTTGCGCCAGTCGCTCTGCTAACGCTTCTTCGTCCGTCACCTGAGCCACGAGGCCCCGCTCTTGCAATTGTTTAATCAAGTTACTGCTTGCCATCAAATTCTCCATGTATAAACGACTGCACCTTTGCCGGTACACGACTTTTCGCCTGGTGCGAAAGGTACATAGAATAAAGCGCCAGCGCGGTGTGCGCTAGCGTTTAACACAACAAATTTCAGGGTTTACGGCGCCAGTCGGTCTATTTTCCAGCCACCGTTGTCGCGCTGGTATAAAAAGCGGTCGTGGAGACGGTGTTCACCGCCCTGCCAGAACTCCATTTGCTCAATAGGAATGCGGAACCCGCCCCAGAAACTCGGCAGCGGCACTTCACCCTGCTGAAACTTCTGTTTGAGTTCGAGGAATTTACTCTCCAGTACGCCGCGGGCCGAGATTCGGCTGGACTGTTTAGAGACCCAGGCACCGATCTGACTGTCGCGCGGGCGGCTGTGGAAATATTTCACCACTTCGAGGGTAGAGAGGCGCTCCGCCTTGCCGGTGACCATTACCTGACGCTCCAGCATATGCCACGGGAAAAGCAGGCTAATACGCGGATTATTTTCCAGATGGTGAGCTTTACGACTGCCAAGGTTGGTGTAGAACACCAGCCCTTTCTCGTCATAATGCTTGAGCAGTACGATGCGTTGATACGGCTGACCATTTTCATCAACCGTCGCAACCACCATTGCCGTCGGGTCGGCCAGTTTCGCTTCGCAGGCCTGCTTCAGCCAGCGTTCAAAAAGCACCAGCGGTTCAGCGGGAAGATCCTGGCGGCGCAGCCCGCCTTTGGTATATTCACGGCGCAGATGCGCAATTTGCTGTAGTTCGTCGTTATCTGACATGGCGTTAGCTGAAAGTGAGATTAGGTGGCGCTATTGTGCGCGCCCCCTTTAAAAATCTCAACGCTTCGGATTTTCAAGCTGACAATTGTTCAGCACAATGCGGTCTCGCTTGTAGACGGTGGCGCTGTCACCTTTCGACCAGAAGACATAGATCCCGTCAGAGTAGCGCGCACCGGAGGCCGACATTCCCTGCTTCGGCGTCAACAGTTTATTGTCATAAATAAAGCTGGCTTCCTGACGCGTGTTGTTGAGCTTCACCGTCAGCGGTTTTTCATCACAACGGTATTCCAGCGTATCGGTCTGCATACGCTCGACGAACTGGTTATAGACGCTGCATCCGGTCACAAGAAAAGGCACAGCAATGAGAAGAAGTTTTTTCATGGGCAAATTCCGAAGACTATCCTGGTCCTGGAGGGCGTGGCCGCCCTCCTGTTTTTCCCTATTTTACGGATTACGTCTGGCGCTGAATTTCAGTTAACTCTGATTATGGCGCGGGTTTGCGGGGAAAATGGCCCCGAGGACGCTCGCCTCCCGCGCACCGGTGACGGACGGTAAATTCCCAGGCAGACCGGCAACCGTGCGCCAGGCAAGCCAGGCGAAGGCCAGGGCTTCCATATCGTCTCCGCTGATCCCGGCTTCATCAGTGGTGGTGACTTCAGTGCCCGGCAGCAGGGCGGCGAGGCGCGCCATCAGGAGCGGGTTGCGGCTTCCGCCCCCGCATACCAGCAGACGCTCGCACCCGCCGCTGAGCAACACCTGTTCAGAAATCGACACGGCGGTAAGCTCGGTCAGCGTGGCCTGCACATCCTGAGGCGCCAGACCGGGGAAGCGCGCCAGCTGACGTTCAAGCCAGCCGTAGTTGAAATACTCTCGCCCCGTGCTTTTCGGCGCTGGCAGAGCAAAGAAAGGATCGCTTAACAGGGTTTGCAGCAAGGGAAGGATCACTTTACCCTGGCTGGCCCACTGCGCGTCTTTATCGTAGGGTTTACCGCTCTGACGCCAGATCCAGGCATCCATCAGCATATTGCCGGGTCCGGTATCGTATCCACGTACGGGCTGCCCGGGAATGAGCATCGACAGGTTGGCGATCCCGCCAATGTTCAGGACCATTCTGCGCTCCACCGGGTGCGCCAGCAGCGCCTGGTGAAAGGCCGGCACCAGCGGCGCGCCCTGCCCGCCAAGGGCCATATCCCGACGTCGGAAATCGCCCACGACCGTCACGCCGGTTTTTGCCACAATCTGGTTGTTATCGCCAATTTGCATCGTGTGCGGCGCCTCGCCGACCGGTTCATGCCAGACGGTCTGCCCATGGCAGCCTATCGCCACGATATCCTGCGGGTGGAGTCTTTCTTGCTGCATCAGGGCCAGGACCGCATCAGCAAACAGTGCCCCCAGACGCACATCCAGCTGGCCCAGCTGGGAAAGCGTCAGCTGTTGCCCCTGGCAGATATTCAGAATCTCTTCTTTTAACGAGACCGGAATAGGCCAGCTCAGGCTTGCCTGCTGCGCCACCATGTTTTCATCAATGGCAGCCAGAACGACATCCACACCGTCGAGACTGGTACCAGACATCACACCGATATAGCGACCCGATTTCATGCGCTTTCCTTACGTTACGTGGGCTAAGTGCAACCACTCCACCATAAATAACGCTGCTTTGCTATGCGGCGATAATAATTTTTAACAATCTCAGGCCTGTAACGCAGGCGGCTTTTGTTTATGTTCCGTTAAGCCACGTTCCAGTAAAATTTATTTATTCGGCATGCAAAGATAGGAAGTGTGGTCAGGAATGCCATATAATTTAGCCATAACGGATGCCCCGTCCGGGCGTTTTTTGGTGAACAGGAGAGTCAAATGATTTTACGTGTAATGGGCGTTTCGCTGATTGGTTTAACACTGGCGGGTTGTGTGAACGACAATTCACTCTCCGGCGACGTATATAGTGCAACTGAAGCTAAACAGGTACAGAACGTGACATACGGTACTATCGTTAATGCCCGTCCTGTTCAGATTCAGGGTGGCGATGACACGAACGTTGTGGGCGCTATTGGTGGTGCTGTACTGGGTGGTTTCCTGGGTAACACCATTGGCGGCGGCACCGGTCGCTCTCTGGCTACCGCAGCGGGCGCAGTGGCCGGCGGTGTAGCGGGTCAGGGCGTTCAGGGTGCGATGAACAAAACCCAGGGCGTTGAGCTGGAAATCCGTAAAGACGATGGCAGCACCATTATGGTTGTGCAGAAACAGGGTAACACCCGCTTCTCTGCTGGCCAGCGCGTGGTTCTGGCAAGCAACGGAAGCCAGGTCACCGTCTCCCCGCGTTAATATCCCGCTGGATGCGGTCTCTTCGGGCCGCATCCCTTTACAAAAAATATCATTTTAAAAAATATATTTCTAAAAACATATTCACATGATGAATGGTTAATTTCATCTGAAATTGTTCCTGCGCAAAGTATCTTTTATTTCTCTCCTTTAGACTCGTCTGATTCTCTTTTTCTCTCTTTTATTTTTTTAAAATTCTATGCTTGCGATCTGTCGATTTGTAAAGAACCGCTTTGTGGCCTTCGCACTGGGGTGCATTGTTATCATTGCCGCATTACAAGGTTTTTTTATAAAGCTTGTTGAATGGGTTCCTTCATTCTCTCCGCTATTTTTCCCTACGCTCACGATATTTCTCCTGGTATTCCATCTGTTTATCGCCTGTTTTATGGCGATGAAATACTGGTGCGATAAAAAACGGTTATATCTCGTTCCGATTGCGTTGGCCTTTGCCGGTTCTGCACTGCTGATGGTGGGTACACTGTCCAGCTTTCCGGCCTGGCTGGATCTCTATCAGTTCAACGAGGCGAACTATAATGACGCGATGATCTTTTATATGTTCCGCCACCTCTTAATGGCGGTGCTGATGATGGCCTCAGTATTGCTGTATACGCTGCGCGCTTCCCCCCTTTCACGAAGCGCCCACATCGGCATTGTCGCCGGGTCGACGCTCTTTACGGGCTGCATGCTCGGGCTGGCGTGGTTCTATTCCAGCCATTCCACGATGCTAACCCTGGATCTTGTGGATAATGAAACCCGGAAGTTTATGGTTCTCTGGAGCCAGACCATCAATATCATTTTGGTCATTCTTTGGGTTATCACCTTAATCACCCTGATGGCCGTAACCCGGATAAGAAATTTGTTCTGGATCGGCGGCAATTTTTTATGCGTCTGTTATGTCGTCACGCTGTTAATGCTGTTGTTAGGCGGACACGCGGAAGATGTTTCATGGTATCGCGCACGGTTATTCGAAACCGTCGCGACGTTAATGATTATTTTCATTTTACTTTCCGACGTCTTTAATTTGTATCGTGATTCGCACGTCAAATATCAGCAGTCTTATCAAAATTCAATCCGCGACCCGCTTACCCGTCTTTATAATCGCAGCTATTTTTATGATTCGTTAAATTACGCCCTCAGCTCGGCAACGGAGGCACATCCGGTATCGGTGGTGGTAAGCGATCTTGACCGTTTCAAGCGCATCAACGACTGTTACGGGCATTTGCAGGGGGATAAGGTTTTACAGTTTGTCTCTAATCTGCTGACGGATTCCGTACGCCCCCAGGATATCGCGGCCCGAATCGGCGGTGAAGAGTTTGTGCTGATGCTGACCAATACCCCTTCAGACGCCGCGCGGCAGGTGGCCGAGCGCATTCGCCTCAAGCTGAGCGGGTTTGATAAAGCCAGCAGCGGTGGTCATCTGCCGGAGCCCATTACCATCAGCATGGGCGTATTCACCGCAACGTCGCCAGAAACCAGTGCGGAAACCTGCGTGGAGAGCGCAGATAAAGCCATGTACGAGGCAAAAGAGACGGGGCGCAACCGGGTGGTGGTATTCAGATAATAAGAAAGGCCCTGGATTCACAAGGCCTTTTCTTTCGGTCAGTCGCGGGATTGCAGATCGTGGATATTCTGCTCAAGACGGGCAATGAGTCCGATCAGCATCTCCAGCTCTGCGGGGGAAATACCGGACAGGATCTCCCCTCGCGTCTTACTGATGACGGTTTCCATCTCAGTAATAATCGGGGCCGCTTTTTCCGTCAATTTGATCCGCTTGGCGCGACGGTCGCTGGCGCAGGTTTGTCGGGAGATGAGTCCCTTCTCTTCCAGCTGGTCAAGGGTACGCACCAGTGACGGCTGCTCAATGCCAATCGCTTTTGCCAGTTGGATCTGTGACTGGTCGGGCGGGAGCTGATGAATATTATGCAGCGTAACCCAGTGCGTCTGCGTGAGTTCCAGAGGTTTCAGGCGATGGTCAATCAGAGCACGCCAGATGCGTACCAACCTTGCCAGATCAGAACCTAATGGCGATTCCAATTTCATCTCCTTATAATTAGCTTGCTAAGTGATTATAGTGATTTTAGAATAGTTTGCAGTATTTGTATTGCCAAAACAAATGCAATCACGGTATTCATCATTCCTGAAACGATGATTTACACTGAACTGTAATGCGCCATCGCATTGAAACATGCCCTTGTGGCCCTTACCCCACTGCAAAGGATCGCTGCTTGTGACGTTCTTTTCCCCCTCCGCAGGGTTGCCCCTCCAGGATCTGATTGTTGGCGCATCGGTCTACTTTCCGCCACTCTTTAAAGCCGTGATGGTTGGTTTTGTGATCTGGCTCATTGCGCATCGCCTGCTGCGCGACTGGATGTATTCCGGTGAAATCTGGCACCCGATGTTGATGGATCTCTCCCTGTTTACCCTCTCCGTCTGTCTTGGCCTTGCCGTGTTAACCGTGTGGTGAGAATGTCATTGAAAACGTTAAAATACTTTTCCACTCTTTTCGTTTTAGCCCTGGCGCTGCTGGCCGGCTGGTGGCTCTGGAATTATTACATGCAGTCGCCCTGGACGCGCGATGGTAAGGTTCGTGCAGAACAGGTCAGCATCACGCCTCAGGTATCCGGCAGTATCAGCGCGCTACTGGTGAAGGATAATCAGTTCGTTCACGCAGGCGATGTGTTATTCCGCATTGATGAGACCCCTTTCCACATTGCGGTTCTTAATGCCCAGGCGCAGCTCGCTAAGGCTCAGTCCGATCTGGCAAAAGCCAATAACGAAGCCGACCGCCGCCGACACCTGTCGAGAAACTACATCTCTGCGGAAGATCTCGATACCGCCAACATCAATGTTAAAACCATGCAGGCCAGCCTGAAGGTTGCAGAGGCAACCCTGAAACAGGCCGAGTGGCAGCTGACCCAGACGGTGGTTAAAGCCCCGGTGGATGGATGGGTAACGAGCCTGTCTACCCGCGTAGGTGATTATGCCACCACAGGGCAGCCGGTCTTTGCCCTCGTCGATAGCCACTCTTTCTATGTTGTGGGCTATTTTGAAGAGACCAAGCTGCGCCATATCCGCGAGGGCGCACCTGCCCGAATCACACTCTACAGCGGCGCAGAGACGTTACAGGGTCACGTTGGCAGCATAGGCCGGGCGATTTACGATCAGAGCGTCGAAACCGACTCGGGCCTGGTGCCCGATATCAAACCCAACGTGCCGTGGGTGCGTCTGGCTCAGCGAGTCCCTGTTCGCGTCGAGTTTGATCAACTGCCGAAAGACATTACCCTGGTCTCAGGCACTACCTGCACCGTCTCCATCGGGTCGCGGTGATGAACCTGGAGGCTTTCTCCTGGCGCAATACGCCCTGGATAAAAGCGACGCGCCCGCAGTGGCGCTACGCGCTGCGCAACGGCATCGCCATGTGTCTTGCGCTTACGGTTGCCTATTACCTGAATCTGGATGAACCCTACTGGGCGATGACCTCTGCGGCGGTCGTCAGCTTCCCGACCGTCGGTGGCGTTATCAGTAAAAGCCTCGGGCGCGTGGCGGGTAGCCTGCTGGGAGCGACCGCCGCGTTGCTCCTTGCTGGCCACACCCTGAACGATCCCTGGCTGTTTCTGTTAAGCATGTCGGCATGGCTGGGGCTGTGCACCTGGGCCTGCGCCCATTTTACCAATAACGTTGCCTACGCCTTTCAGCTGGCAGGTTACACCGCGGCCATTATCGCCTTTCCCGTCGTTAACGTGCTGGATACCACCGAGCTGTGGGATATCGCCCAGGCACGCGTGTGTGAAGTGATGGTCGGCATTCTGTGCGGGGGCGTTATGATGATGATCCTGCCCAGCACCTCAGATGGCACCGCGCTCATCACCGCCCTTAAAACGATGCACGCGCGTTTGCTGGAACATGCCAGCCTGCTCTGGCAGCCTGATACTAACGATGATATCCGTATCGCGCATGAAAAAGTCATCGGCCAGATCCTGACCATGAACCTGCTGCGCATCCAGGCTTTCTGGAGCCACTACCGTTTTCGCCGTCAGAACACGCTGCTTAACTATTTGCTGCATCAGCAATTGCGGATGACGAGTGCGATCTCAAGCCTGCGCCGGATGTTGCTGAACTGGCCTGCACCGCCCGCGCATACCCGGGAGGTTATCGAGGCGCTGCTCGCCACCCTTGCGCGTCCGGATGCCGATATCTATACTGTGGCCCGCATTATCGCCCCGCTCGCCCCAACGGATGAATATGACTACCGGCACCGCGCCTTCTGGCAGCGTCTGAACTATTTTTGCCGCCTGTATCTGCGCAGCAGCCGCTGGTTAAAAGCCGTCGAAAATGCTACGCCCGTCACCGAATTTTCCGTTCCCGGTAGCCCTGCTCTGGCGCGCCATACTGATGCGATGGAAGCGCTGTGGAGCGGATTTCGCACCTTTTGCGCGCTGATGCTGGTTGGCGCATGGGCCATTACCACCCAGTGGGAAGCGGGGAGCGCGGCGCTCACCCTCGCCGCCATCAGCTGCGTGCTCTATTCCGTGGCGGCCTCCCCGTTCAACTCCCTGACGCTCCTGATGCGCACCCTGGTGCTGCTCTCGCTGTTCAGCTTTGTCGTTAAGTTCGGTTTGATGGTGCAGATAAGCGACCTGTGGCAGTTCCTGCTGTTCCTGTTTCCGCTGTTAACCACCATGCAGCTGCTTAAGCTGCAAATGCCTAAACTGGCCGGCCTGTGGGGACAGCTGATTGTCTTTATGGGCTCCTTTATTTCGGTGACAAATCCGCCGGTGTACGATTACGCCGAGTTCCTCAATGACAACCTGGCGAAGATCCTCGGCGTGGGGCTGGCGTGGCTGGCCTTCGCCGTGTTGCGCCCGGGCTCTGACGCGCGTAAAAGCCGCAGGCATATCCGGGAGTTACGCAGAGGTTTCGTGGATCAGCTGAGCCGCAGGCCGCACCTGCGCGAAAGCGAGTATGAATCGCTGGTTTACCATCACGTCAGCCAGCTGAACAACAGCAAGGATTCCCTCTCCCGACGCTGGCTACTGCGCTGGGGCGTGGTGCTGCTGAATTGTTCGCACGTGGTATGGCAGTTACGCGCCTGGGAGACGCGTTCCGACCCGCTGGCGCAGGTTCGTGATAATTGTATTTCCATGCTCCGCGATGTGATGAGCGAGCGCGGGGTTCAGCAACGCCCCCTTAGCGTCACGCTGGTCGAACTTCAGCGTATTTGCGACGTGCTGGCGCGCCATCACCTGCCAGCGGCCCGCGACCTGGCGTCCATTATCTGGCGGCTGCACTGCTCCCTGTCACAGCTTGAACAGGCGCCGCCACCCGGAACGATTGGCGATCAGATCACGCCGCAGGCATAGCGCGCCCCGCCGCCGCCCAGCGGTTTAGGCTGATCGGACATGTTATCGCCGCCCACGTGGATCATCAGCGCTTTGCCTTTGACCTCGTCAATCTTTTTCAGCCGTGGCGCAACAACGGGATCGGTAGCTTTACCGTCGTTATTAACCACCAGCACCGGCAGATCGCCGAGGTGCCCCATGCCTTCAGGACCTTCATGCTTGCCGGAGTTATGCGGATCCAGATGTCCCCCTGCGGCTTCCGCCGCAGTTGGTTTGCCCTCTTTCATTGCGGGTTGACAGCTGCCTTTGGCATGGACGTGATAACCGTGCTCACCGGGTGGAAGAGCCTTGAGATCGGGTGCAAATTCCAGCCCTTTATCGGTTTCGGTGATTTTCACCGTCCCGATGGACTGGCCTACTCCCTGAGAAGTGACGAGATTCATTTCAACTTCTTCGCTGGCTGCCTGCGCTCCTGCGCAAACAACCAGCGTGACCACTGCCAGAGCAAAACGCTTCATATGACCTCCACGGGTTATTTTTTGCACCTTAAGTCTATACCAGAGGCGCAGATTTCACCGGAAAGTCAGACTCCGCGTGATCAGGGTACGTCGTAGCCCAGAGCCGCCTTGCGGATGCGGAACCACTGCTGACGCGACATATCCAGCTCTTCAGCCACCAGCGCCGCGCGTACGCGCTCAATTTTGCCGGAGCCGATAATGGGCAGCGGTTTAGACGGCAGGCGCAGGATCCAGGCGTAAACCACCTGCTCAATGCTTTCCGCATTCAGTTCGCGGGCCACGGTTTCAAGCTCGTTACGCAACGGCTGGAAGGCCTCATCGTTAAACAGGCGACCGCCGCCGAGACAAGACCAGGCCATCGGACGAATGCGTAACTGTTGCAGCTGATCGAGCGTTCCGTCCAGCAGCAGCGGCTGGTGAACAGGCGAGATCTCCACCTGGTTCGTCGCCAGCGTAAACGGCAGACGAGACTGCAACAGCGTAAACTGTGCCGGAGTGAAGTTAGACACGCCGAAATGACGTACTTTACCGCTCTGGTGCAGCGTCAGGAACGCTTCCGCAACCTCATCCGCATCCATCAACGGATCGGGACGATGGATCAGCAGCAGGTCGATACGATCGGTGGCGAGGTTGACCAGCGACTGCTCGGCGCTTTTAACGATATGCGCGCTGTCGGTGATGTAATGTCCGAGGGCATGCTCCGGTTTTGCCGTGGTGGCAATACCGCATTTGGTCACAATCTCCATACGTTCACGCAGCGCCGGCACCCGCTTCAGCGCTTCGCCAAAGGCAGCCTCGCACTGATAGCCGCCATAAATATCAGCGTGATCGACGGTAGTGATCCCGAGATCGAGATGCTCTTCAATAAAGTTCGCCAGCTGGACGGGAGACATATTCCAGTCCATCAGGCGCCAGTAGCCCATTACAAATCGGGAGAATTCCGGGCCCTGCGGGGCAAGGGTAATACGCTGAACCATAACATTTTCCTCAAGGAAGTCATGTCCCCAGTATACGCAATTACCTTGCTAAAACAGTGAGGGTTGCTGAGGTTCTTCGGTTTCTACCGCTTTGTTTGCGCGAATTTTACGCAGCAGACGCTGTCGACAGAGCCGTAAGACCTCCTGCTTTTGCGCGTCGCTGAAGTTTTGCCAGTTAAAACGTTCATCGCGCGTGCGCATGCACCCGCGGCAGTACCCTTTTTCATCAACCTGACAAATACCCCGGCACGGGCTCTGGACAGGGAAAAATTCCAGTTGCTCTGCCACACCCACCTCCACAACGCCATCATTCCCTACAGTGAAGACCCTAATTTGCCTGCATGCAAGGGTGTTCCCCACAAACGGGGCATTAAGGTTTCGCTAATCTTCGCTTCTTATACTCGTCGCATTGATATAACGAATGGTTGAATCATCATGTGGCTTGCTAAAAAGTTACGCTGTAACGATATAAAATTTACCCTGGCCTGTGCGCTTTTTTTCACCGTGTTAAATGCGCTGTTTATTCAGCGTAGCTGGTCGATTATCGCACCTTCCCGTGTGCACGACGTGCTTTTTGCCGCCAGCGTGCCGCTGGTGCTGTTCTGCGGTTGGGTCATTGTTTTTAGCCTGCTGAATATTCCCTACATTCGCAAGCCGCTCATGATTGTCCTGACCATAGGATGCGCCGCCGCGACGTATTTTATGTATACCTATGGCGCGGTTATCGATCAGAACATGATGGTGAACGTATTCGAGACTAACTCTCAGGAAGCGACAGCCCTGGTGACGCCGCAGATGCTCCTGTGGCTGGTCGTGGCGGGTCTGGTTCCTTCCATCGTGTTAGCCCTGACGCGCATTCGAAGTGGAAAATGGTGGTATGCCCTGCTGACGCGTTTCGCCGCCATGCTCGGCGCGCTGTTGGTGATTATCCTGGTCGCGGCGGTATTCTATAAAGACTACGCTTCGCTGTTCCGCAATAATAAAAGCATCGTGAAAATGGTCACGCCAGCGAATTACGTCAGCGCCATAGTGAAGTACAGCGAAATGCGCTGGTTTGCCGGCGACCAGACGTTGGTCCGCATCGGCGAGGATGCCCATAAAGGCGCGCTGATTTCCGGCCAGCACAAGAAAACCGTGCTGGTTCTGGTGGTGGGCGAAGCCTCCCGCGCCGCAAATTACTTGTTAAATGGTTACCCGCGTGAAACCAACCCCGAGCTGAAAAAGCAGGATGTCATCAACTTCCCACAGGCAACCTCCTGCGGCACGGAAACCGCCGTTTCCGTCCCATGCATGTTCTCCGGCATGACACGAAAAAAATATGACGCTGACCTCGCCCACCATCAGGAAGGTCTGCTTGACGTGCTTAACCACGCCGGATTCAACCTGCTGTGGCGCGACAATGACGGCGGGTGCAAGGGCGCCTGTAACCGCGTGCCACATACGGACATGACGCAGTGGAAACTGGATCGGTTCTGTAAGGACAAATCCTGTCTGGACGATGTCAACCTGTACCGTCTGGATAACGTGCTGGATGGTCTGAAGCAGGACACGGTTCTTGTTATTCACCTGATGGGGAGCCACGGCCCGGCCTATTACAACCGTTACCCGGACAGCTTCCGGAAATTTACGCCGACGTGCGATACCAATGAAATTCAGGATTGCGATCATCAGTCGCTGATCAATACCTATGACAACTCGATTCTGTATACCGACAGCGTCCTCAGCCGAACCATCGACGCGCTGAAAGCCCGGCAGGCCAGTATGAATACGGCGCTGATTTACCTCTCCGATCACGGTGAGTCCCTCGGCGAAAGCGGTATTTATCTGCACGGCACGCCGTATATGCTGGCCCCGGAGCAGCAAACGCATATTCCGTTCATGTTCTGGCTCTCCCCGGATTACGTGAAAAACTTTGGCGTAAACCCGGACTGCCTGCGCGCCCATGCTGCAAAAGATGCGGTTTCGCAGGATAATTTGTTCGCCACCGTGCTGGGCATGATGGACGTGAAATCAACGGTTTATCAACCACAGCTGGATATTTTGTCGCAGTGTCGACGCCAGGCTGACTTGCATTAGACCGAACGGTCTATTAGAGTGAAGGCATGAGCAGACACACAGAACACGATACGCGCGAACATTTACTGGCTACCGGCGAGCGCCTTTGCATGCATCGCGGGTTTACCGGGATGGGGCTGAGCGAGTTGTTAAAAACCGCTGAAGTCCCTAAGGGATCGTTTTATCACTATTTTCGATCCAAAGAGGCGTTTGGCGTGGCCATGCTGGAGCGGCACTACGCCAGCTATCATCAGCGCCTGGCAACCCACTTCGCCTGCGGTGAAGGGAATTACCGGGATCGTATTCTGAACTACTATCAGGAAACGCTGACGCAGTTCTGTCAGCAGGGCATCATCAGCGGTTGCCTGACGGTAAAACTGTCTGCCGAAGTGTGCGATCTTTCCGAAGACATGCGCACCGCCATGGATAAAGGGGCCAGCGGCGTTATCGCTCTGCTGGCTCAGGCGCTGGATAAAGGCCGCGATGAACAAACGCTCGGCTTCTCCGGCGATCCGCTCACGCAGGCACAGGTGCTCTATTCCCTCTGGCTAGGCGCCAACCTGCAAGCAAAAATTTCTCGCAGTGCCGTGCCGCTCGAAAGCGCGCTGGCGCATGTGAAACGTTGTATTACGGCGCCCGGCGCGTAGCCGGCGTTTTTATTTACCCTTTTACTAGTCGACTGGTCTACTCAGGAGCCGTTATGTCCGCTGAAAAGCTATTTACCCCACTGAAAGTCGGTGCCGTTACCGCCCCAAACCGCGTGTTTATGGCCCCACTCACCCGTCTGCGCAGCATCGAGCCGGGCGACATCCCAACGCCATTGATGGGTGAATATTACCGTCAGCGCGCCAGCTCTGGCCTGATCATCTCCGAAGCCACGCAGATTTCTGCCCAGGCCAAAGGCTACGCCGGTGCGCCGGGTCTGCACAGCCCGGAACAGATCGCCGCGTGGAAAAAAATCACCGCAGGCGTGCACGCTGAAGATGGCCGTATCGCCGTTCAGCTGTGGCACACCGGTCGTATCTCGCACAGCAGCATCCAGCCTGGCGGTCAGGCGCCGGTTTCTGCCTCTGCCCTGAACGCGAATACCCGTACTTCCCTGCGCGATGAAAACGGTAACGCGATCCGCGTCGACACTACCACGCCGCGCGCGCTGGAGCTGGACGAGATCCCGGGTATCGTGAACGATTTCCGCCAGGCCGTTGCCAACGCCCGTGAAGCAGGCTTTGACCTGGTCGAGCTGCACTCTGCGCACGGTTACCTGCTGCATCAGTTCCTGTCACCATCCTCCAACCAGCGTACCGACCAGTACGGCGGCAGCGTCGAAAACCGTGCGCGTCTGGTGCTTGAAGTGGTAGACGCCGTTTGTAACGAGTGGAGCGCTGACCGTATTGGTATTCGTGTCTCCCCGATCGGTACCTTCCAGAACGTCGACAACGGTCCGAACGAAGAAGCGGACGCGCTGTATCTGATTGAAGAGCTGGCGAAACGCGGTATCGCATATCTGCACATGTCCGAGCCGGACTGGGCTGGCGGCAAGCCTTACACCGAAGCCTTCCGCCAGAAAGTGCGCGAGCGCTTCCACGGCGTGATTATCGGGGCGGGTGCCTATACGGCAGAAAAAGCCGAAGACCTGATCGGGAAAGGCCTGATCGACGCCGTGGCCTTTGGCCGCGATTACATTGCAAACCCGGATCTGGTGACCCGTTTGCAGAAGAAAGCCGAACTGAACCCGCAGCGCCCTGAAAGCTTCTACGGTGGCGGCGCGGAAGGTTATACCGACTACCCTTCACTCTAATCCCGCTTTGTACGTTGATAGCGGCGACATTTCGCCGCTATACTAAAACATCGTTTCTGTTCAAAAAGATAATCCATTTCATTGGTTAATGAGGAAATTATGCGCCTACTTCACACCATGCTGCGCGTTGGCGACCTGCAACGTTCTGTCGATTTCTACACTAACGTTCTGGGCATGAAGCTGCTGCGCACCAGCGAAAACCCGGAATATAAATACTCTCTGGCTTTTGTGGGTTACGGCCCGGAGTCAGATGAAGCGGTCATCGAGCTGACCTATAACTGGGGCGTGGACAGCTACGAGCTGGGCACGGCTTACGGCCACATCGCGCTGGAAGTGGATAACGCGGCGGAAGCCTGCGAACGTATCCGCAGCAACGGCGGTAACGTCACCCGTGAAGCCGGTCCGGTTAAAGGCGGCACCACCGTGATTGCGTTTGTTGAAGATCCGGATGGTTATAAAATCGAGCTGATCGAAGCCAAAGACGCTGGTCGCGGTCTGGGCAACTGATCCCACAGGGCGCACTATGCGCCCGTTGTTTTGCTGCATCCCCTCTCAAAATTTGCCATAATGCGCACTGCTTTTTCCCCCTTGTAAGAGACCCTGATGTCCGATAACGCTCAATTTACCGGTCTGTGCGACCGTTTTCGTGGTTTTTATCCCGTTGTCATTGATGTAGAAACAGCCGGATTTAACGCTAAAACCGATGCGCTGCTTGAGATTGCCGCCATCACGCTGAAGATGGATGAACAGGGCTGGCTTGTACCGGACACCACGCTGCATTTCCACGTTGAACCCTTTGAAGGGGCAAACTTACAGCCAGAGGCGCTGGCCTTTAACGGAATCGACCCGACAAACCCGCTGCGCGGGGCGGTAAGCGAATACGAGGCGCTGCACGCCATTTTCAAAATGGTGCGTAAAGGCATGAAAGAAAATGACTGTAGCCGCGCCATCATGGTGGCCCACAACGCGACGTTCGATCATAGCTTTACCATGGCTGCCGCCGAGCGCGCCTCGCTGAAACGCAATCCATTCCATCCGTTTGTGACCTTCGACACCGCTGCGCTGAGCGGCCTGGCGCTGGGGCAAACCGTGCTGTCCAAAGCCTGCATCACAGCGGGTATCGCGTTTGACGGCACCCAGGCCCATTCCGCCCTGTACGACACAGAGCGCACGGCGGAGCTGTTCTGCGAGATCGTCAACCGCTGGAAACGACTGGGCGGCTGGCCGCTGCCGATGGGCGACGAGGCCGATATTCAGTCATAAGTCGGGTAAGCGACAGCGCCACGCGAAAAAAAAGCGACCAGCATAATGTGGTCGCTTTTTTATATCCGCAGAAAACTTACTCTGCGTCCGGCTCTTCGGTTTTATACTTCGCCGCAGTCTCTTTGATCAGCTGCTGCAATTCGCCACGCTGATACATTTCAATCAGGATGTCGCATCCGCCAACCAGTTCACCGTCAACCCACAGCTGTGGGAAGGTCGGCCAGTTTGCGTATTTTGGCAGCTCGGCGCGAATGTCCGGGTTTTGCAGGATATCAACGTAAGCAAAACGCTCACCACAGGCAGACAGCGCCTGAACAGCTTGCGCGGAGAAGCCGCAGCTTGGCAGCTTCGGGGAACCTTTCATGTACAGGAGAATCGGGTTTTCAGCGATCTGGCGCTGAATTTTTTCAATAGTGGTGCTCATGTCTTGCTTCCTTTAACTTCTGTTACGGCATCAGTCTGACATTGTAGCGGTTCAGGCCGACATCGGAAAATAACATTTTTGTCACGTCTCATTATTTTATCGCTTATCGCATAAAGTTGCATTGCAAATGACGCTTAACGCCACGCACCGTGCGGTTTTGCTTAAGGAGCGAACACGCGTGCAACAGAATGGTGAATTTTTTTGCACTTGCTAACGAAACACAATTTTTGAATGAAAAATGCTATTAACTTATTCTGATTTTATGGATTAGAATCGACAGGTTTTGTAAATCTCACGCGGGTATGCATTGTTGGCCTGCACTTATCAGGGGACTGCCCAGTGGCGCGGATAACTAAAATCTCGATGACGCTCTGTGCTTTACTGTTTACCACACTCTCATTGACGCCAGCGGCGAACGCCTCCGAACAGGCGCGGCATTCTGCTGTACAAAAAACGCATCTGGCAAAAGCCACAGAACGTAAGAAAAAAACCACCAGCAAAACCGTTAAAAAGAAAACCACCGCTCAGACCAAAAAGACCGCCTCCAGCAAAACCAAAACCCTCCGTTCCGGCACGCACAAAACCACCCGTAAAACCGCCAGCCTTGTGAGTGAAAAATGCACCGTGCGCAAAGGGCATAAAACAAAATGCGCTAAAGTGACGAAGCTGGCTGACGTGCATAAAGCGCGTATGCAGAAAGCGCAAAAAACGGCGATGAATAAGCTGATGGGGCAAATTGGTAAACCGTATCGCTGGGGTGGCACCTCTCCCCGCACCGGTTTTGACTGTAGCGGGCTGGTCTATTATGCCTATAAAGATTTGGTGAAGTTCCGCATTCCTCGCACCGCCAATGAAATGTACCACCTGCGCGACGCCGCGCCTGTAAACCGTGGCGAGCTGCAAAATGGCGACCTGGTGTTCTTCCGCACTCAGGGACGCGGCACGGCCGATCACGTTGGGGTGTACGTGGGTAACGGTAAGTTTATCCAGTCACCGCGCAGCGGACGGGACATTCAGATCACCTCCCTCAGCGAAGATTACTGGGTGCGCCACTATGTGGGTGCGCGCCGCGTGATGACGCCAAAAACCGTCCGCTAAACTCTGCCCTGTCGCCCGTGCGGCAGGGTAAGTTCCTCTTTTGCATACCCTTTCAATTTGCTATTCTGTCCTTGTTGTCTGTAGGGTTATTGGCAACGTATAAAACAATAAGGAGAGAAGCAATGTCGTTCGAATTACCTGCACTACCGTATGCAAAAGACGCCCTGGCCCCGCACATTTCCGCGGAAACCCTGGAGTACCATTACGGCAAACATCACCAGACCTATGTCACCAACCTGAACAACCTGATTAAAGGCACCGATTTTGAAGGCAAAACGCTGGAAGAGATCGTGCGCAATTCAGACGGTGGCGTTTTCAACAATGCTGCTCAGGTGTGGAACCACACCTTCTACTGGCACTGCCTGGCACCGAATGCAGGTGGGGAACCTACCGGTGACCTGGCCGCAGCGATTAACGCCGCGTTCGGCAGCTTCGCGGATTTCAAAGCGAAGTTTACTGACGCCGCCGTTAAAAACTTTGGCTCCGGCTGGACCTGGCTGGTGAAAGAGGCCGATGGCAAACTGGCTATCGTTTCTACCTCTAATGCGGGTACCCCGCTGACCACCAGCGCAACGCCGCTGATGACCGTGGACGTATGGGAACACGCCTATTACATTGATTATCGTAATGCGCGCCCGAACTACCTGGAGCACTTCTGGGCACTGGTTAACTGGGAATTTGTTGCGAAGAACTTCGCCGCGTAAGGGACACGCAGAAGGGGCAACCCTTCTGCGTTTTTGTTTATTCCGCCGTACACACCGCTTCTGGCTGTTTACGCCCGGACATCAGCACCAGCAGCAGGCCGAGTGCGGCAATGATCGCCCCCATCACCGGCACAAAGCTGTAACCTAAACCACCGGAAATCACCGCCCCGCCCGCTGCGGCTCCCAGCGCATTGCCCAGGTTAAACGCACCGATATTCACGGATGATGAGAGCCCCGGCGCCTCATGCGCAACGCGCATCACGCGCATCTGCAACGGCGGCACCACGGCAAAGGTTGCGGCGCCCCACACCACCATAGCAACCGCGGCACCCACTTCGTTACGCGCCAGCCACGGGATCGCCACCATGATGACGATCAGCAGCGTTAAGAAGCCTTTCAGCGTCCCACTCACGGAGCGGTCGGCAAATTTCCCGCCGAGATAGTTGCCAATCGAGAACCCGACACCAATCAGCACCAGCATCGCGGTAACAAAGAGTGGCGTTGCGTGGGTAATGTCGTGCAGCACCGGGGAGATATAGGTGTAGAGCGTAAACATCGCCCCCGCCCCCAGCACCGTGGTGAGCAGCGCGGAAAGCACCTGGGGACGCATTAGCACCGCCAGCTCTTTACGTACTTCCGGACGTTCTCCCGCACTTCCTTTCGGCAGCGAGAAGAACAGCGCGACCATCGCAACCACGCCCAGTCCGGCGGTTGCGAGGAAAGACATACGCCAGCCGATGGCTTCTCCCAGCCAGGTGGCGGCGGGAACACCGCCGATATTAGCGATGGTGAGACCCATAAACATGGTGGCTACCGCGCTGGCCTGCTTATGTTTTGGCACCACGCTGGCGGCAACAACCGAGCCCAGCCCGAAGAAGGCGCCATGGTTCAGGCTGGTCAGAATACGGGAAAGCATCAGGGTGGTGTAATCCGGCGAAATCGCGGAAAGCACGTTGCCCAGGGTGAAAATCGCCATCAGGAAAATCAGCGCATTGCGGCGCGCGCGGTGCGAAAGCAGCAGCGTCATCAGCGGCGCGCCCACCATCACGCCGATCGCGTAGGCGCTGATCAACATACCGGCCGCAGGGATAGAGACGTCCACGCCCCGGGCGATAACAGGCAATAACCCCATCGGGGAGAATTCAGTGGTGCCAATCCCAAAGGCGCCAATCGCCAGGGCCAGCAGGGGAAAATTGATTTTCATGAATAAACTCCGGATACCGTGCCGTTACCCGGCACAGAATTAAGAAGTCAAAAGCATGACATCAATCACAAAAAATGAGAAGTTAACATTTTGGCAAAAGATTTTTGCCGGAAAGATAACAATAGCGGCAAGCGAGGGAGAAAATTCTCCCTCCACCTAAATCAGTGCAGCGCAGCGGTTAAACCACCCGCAACAATCAGGGCAAGAACAACAATGGTGGTAAACAGCGAAAACTTCAGATCGGTACTCATCAATTTTTCTCCTTTTATTCACCCTACGAAAAGTGAGCCTGCTCATTTTTACACAGTTCAGGTCAAAAATCTTCCAGGATTTAAGCGGATATCCACTTTACCTCTTCCCCTTTTCATCAAGATAGGACAAAATTCCACGCTAAATTTATTAGCGTACCGGCCACTGACCCCCTCCTGACGTCCTGTGTCGTTTTCCCGGCGTGTCGCAACTCAAGATTGCGTAATAAGGGTGAGAGAAGGCAAACGTTTACCTTCAATGGTTTCAGGAGCTTAGGATATGGTCTGGAGTGACATTTAATGGCAACAATTAAAGACGTAGCAAAACGCGCAAACGTTTCCACTACAACCGTATCACATGTTATTAACAAAACGCGTTTTGTCGCTGAAGAGACGCGCAATGCCGTCTGGGCAGCGATCAAAGAACTGCACTACTCGCCAAGTGCGGTCGCGCGTAGCCTGAAGGTTAATCACACCAAATCGATTGGCCTGCTGGCCACCAGCAGTGAAGCGGCCTACTTTGCTGAAATTATCGAAGCCGTTGAAAAAAACTGCTTCCAGAAAGGCTATACCCTGATCCTGGGCAACGCGTGGAACAACATTGAGAAACAGCGCGCTTATCTGTCGATGATGGCGCAAAAGCGCGTCGACGGCCTGCTGGTGATGTGTTCTGAATACCCAGAGTCGGTCCTTTCCATGCTCGAAGAGTATCGCCACATTCCGATGGTGGTGATGGACTGGGGCGAAGCGCGCGCCGACTTCACCGATTCCGTTATCGATAACGCCTTTGAAGGCGGCTACATGGCGGGACGTTACCTGGTGGAACGCGGTCACCGTGAAATTGGCGTGATCCCGGGCCCGCTGGAGCGTAACACCGGTGCTGGCCGCCTGGCCGGTTTCATGAAGGCGATGGAAGAGGCGCTGATTACCGTGCCGGAAAACTGGATTGTTCAGGGCGATTTCGAGCCGGAGTCGGGCTATCGCGCCATGCAGCAGATCGTCTCCCAGCCGCATCGCCCTACTGCTGTGTTCTGCGGCGGCGATATCATGGCCATGGGCGCCCTCTGTGCGGCAGATGAACTCGGCCTGCGCGTCCCGCAGGATATCTCGGTGATCGGCTATGATAACGTGCGCAACGCCCGCTTCTTTACGCCGGCGCTGACCACCATTCACCAGCCGAAAGATTCGCTGGGTGAAACCGCCTTCAATATGCTGATGGACAGGATCGTCAACAAGCGTGAACAGTCCCAGTCTATTGAAGTGCACCCGCGCCTGATTGAACGCCGTTCCGTTGCGGACGGTCCGTTCCGCGACTATCGTCGTTAATCCTTTTACGGGGCCAGCTATGCTGGTCCCCGTAACCACTCCCGGTTCAGCGTTTCGCTGTCTCCCAGATAATCCAGCAGCCAGGCCATGGCCGGGGATACGTCGTTTTGCTGCCACGTCAGACAGCACGCGGCGTCCGGGAAGGGATTTTCCAGCGTCAGAGCCACCCACTCCCCCGCGTCGATGCGCGGACGCGCAAAATGCACCGGCACCATGCCAACGCACAGCCCCGCGCTCAGGCAGGTGGCTGACGACTCCCAGTCCGGCGCGACCACGCGGCGCTGATTATCCAGCAGCCAGGTAATACGCTTCGGCAGCGAACGGGACGTATCTTCCAGCACCAGCGAGGGCCAGTTGCGCAAGGTGTCATCGCTCAGCGGCCCTTCCAGCGCCGCCAGCGGATGATCGCGCGCGACCACGCAGGTCCAGCTCAGCATGCCCATGTCGCGAAACGCGTAGCGCCCCCCAACCGGGATCGCCTGGGTGGCGCCAATTGCCATCTCTGCCCTGCCGTCCGCCAGCGCATCCCAGACGCCGTTAAACACCTCCTGTGAAACGCGCAATTCGACGTCGGAGAAATGACGATAGAAATCGACGATCATCTGCCGGGTGCGTTCCGGCTTAACGATGTTATCCACCGCGATGGAAAGATGACCGCGCCAGCCGTTGGCGATCTGCTGGCACTGCTCGCGGGTGATCTGCATTTTTTTGATAACAGACCGCCCCTCTTTCAAAAACCACGCGCCGGCGGGCGTGAGCTCCACGTCGCGATGGCGCCGCTCAAACAGCGGGACCGCCAGCCACGCTTCCAGCTGACGCACCGTATAGCTGATGGCCGACGGAACGCGATGCAGCTCCTGGGCGGCACCGGTAAAGCTGCCGTTACGCGCCACGGCATCGACCACTTCAAGAGAATAATCTGACCACATCTTTTGCCTGCAAAATTTTTGAATTCACCCGCCAAATATTAGCGTTTCACAAGCCGCTTTGCACCTCCTACACTCTGCGCCAACGTACACCTGCCTCCTCAGGAGAATAAACAGTGCAACCCAGGAAAGGATTTTTAGTCTGGCTCGGCGGCTTAAGCGTGCTGGGCTTTTTGGCGACCGATATGTATCTGCCCGCGTTCGCCGCGATGCAGGAAGATTTGCAAACCCCTGCCGCCGCCATCAGCGCCAGCCTGAGTTTGTTCCTCGCAGGCTTTGCTTTTGCGCAACTGCTCTGGGGGCCGCTCTCGGATCGTTTTGGCCGTAAACCCGTCCTGTTGCTGGGACTGGCAATTTTTGCCGTAGGCTGTCTGGGCATGCTGTGGGTCCGCGATGCCGCCTGGCTCCTTGTGCTGCGCTTCATCCAGGCCGTCGGCGTCTGTGCCGCAGCGGTCACCTGGCAGGCGCTGGTAACCGATTATTATCCGGCTTCGCGCACTAACCGCATTTTCGCCACCATTATGCCGCTGGTCGGCCTGTCGCCGGCGCTCGCCCCGCTGCTGGGCAGCTGGATTCTGGCGCATTTCGACTGGCAGGCCATTTTCGCCACGCTGTTTGCCATCACGCTGGTGCTGATGCTGCCCGCGTTCGGGCTCAAGCCTGCGCGTAAAAAAGAGACGCATCCGGACGCGCAGCCAGTGACCTTTACCTCCTTACTGCGGGCAAAAGCCTATCGCGGTAACGTGCTGATTTATGCCGCCTGCTCTGCCAGCTTCTTTGCCTGGCTGACCGGTTCGCCGTTCATTCTGCATGACATGGGCTACAGCCCGGCGGCTATCGGCCTGAGCTACGTTCCACAGACCATCGCCTTCCTGGTGGGTGGCTATGGCTGTCGCGCCGCACTGCAAAAATGGGAAGGCCAACAGATGCTGCCCTGGCTGCTGGTGTTGTATGCGTTAAGCGTGATTGCGACCTGGGCCGTCGGCTTTATTCCCGGTGCCGGGCTTGCAGAAATTTTGATCCCGTTCTGCGTTATGGCGATCGCTAACGGGGCCATTTACCCAATTGTAGTGGCGCAGGCGTTACGTCCGTTCCCGCAGGCGACGGGCCGCGCTGCCGCGCTGCAAAATACCCTGCAACTTGGCCTGTGCTTCCTGGCAAGCCTTGTGGTCTCTGCGCTGATTGCGACCCCGCTGCTCACCACCACCAGCGTAATGCTGGTCACCGTTGCGCTAGCGGGTCTGGGGTATCGCATGCAGTCCTCCGCGCGTCGCGAGCAGAATGACAACGCGCAAACCGAAACGTCTCATGCCTGATTGCGCGGGAAATTATGTTAAAAACCAGTGATTAGGTTGCTAACAATTTTCTGTTGAATCACCCATTTTTGAGGCCTATACTGAAATTGGTTCGATAAATACGATAAATATTAAGCGTTAACGGGAGCCGGAGCGCTCCCGTTTTACCATGGAAGGCATTTCGGCAAGGGTTATCTCCCTTCCTCTGTTCTACGTCGGATATTAGCCTCGCGGGCATTTACCGTGAGATTTCTCACAAACCAAAAAAGCGTCTACGCTGTTTTAAGGTTCTGATCACAGCAAGGTGATGGAGAAGCTATGAGTTCATCGTGTATAGAAGAAGTCAGCGTTCCGGACGATAACTGGTCCCGGATCGTCAGTGAACTGTTGGGACGTGCGGGCATTACGATTAATGGCTCATCGCCCTCCGATCCCCAGATTAAGCATCCCGATTTTTTCAAACGCGTTTTGCAGGAGGGATCGTTAGGGCTGGGTGAAAGCTATATGGACGGCTGGTGGGAGTGTGAACGGCTGGATATGTTCTTCTCCAGCGTGTTACGCGCCGGTCTGGAAAATCAGCTCCCCCGTCACTTCAAAGATACGCTACGTATCGCCTCTGCCCGCCTGTTCAATCTGCAAAGTAAAAAGCGCGCGTGGATCGTCGGCAAAGAGCATTACGATCTGGGCAACGACCTTTTCAGCCGCATGCTCGACCCGTTAATGCAGTACTCCTGCGGATACTGGAAAAAAGCGACGACCCTGGAAGAGGCGCAGCAGGATAAGCTACAGCTGATCTGCGATAAATTGCAGTTGCAGCCCGGCATGCGCGTGCTGGACATCGGCTGTGGCTGGGGCGGCCTTGCCTGGTTTATGGCGAAGCATTACGGCGTGAGCGTCGTCGGGGTCACGATTTCGGCTGAACAGCAGAAGATGGCGCAGGCGCGTTGCCTGGGGCTGGATGTCGATATCCGGCTTCAGGATTACCGCGACCTGAACGAGCAGTTCGACCGCATTGTTTCCGTTGGCATGTTCGAGCACGTCGGGCCCAAGAACTACAGGACCTATTTCGAGGTCGCTGACCGGAACCTGAAGCCTGACGGTATTTTCCTGCTACACACCATTGGCTCTAAGCGCACCGACAACAACGTGGATCCCTGGATTAATAAATATATCTTCCCGAATGGCTGTTTACCCTCTGTTCGCCAGATTGCCAACGCCAGCGAACCGCATTTCATTGTGGAAGACTGGCATAATTTTGGCGCAGATTATGACACCACGCTGATGGCGTGGCATGAACGTTTCCAGGCCGCATGGCCTGAAATCGCCGACAACTATTCGGAACGATTCAAACGAATGTTCAGCTATTATCTCAATGCCTGTGCCGGAGCTTTTCGCGCGCGGGATATACAGCTATGGCAGGTGGTGTTTAGTCGCGGGATTGAGCACGGCCTGCGCGTGGCCCGCTAAAAAAATAACCCCGGTTGCCCGGGGTTATTTTTTATTCTTCTTCCACGGCCTTTATTATCGCCGCCTCTTTCGCCGCCAGCACGCGCTCAACGGTATCCACGACCGCCTGGGTCTGCGGATCAATTTCGATATTCACCCGCTGCCCCAGTTTTTTTGAACCAAGCGTTGTACGTTGCAACGTTTCTGGAATTAAATGCACGCAAAAACGGGTTGGCGTCACTTCACCTACGGTCAGGCTAATCCCATCAATGCCAATAAATCCTTTATAAAGGATGTATTTCATTAAGGTGGGATCCTGCACCTTAAACCAGATTTGACGGTTATTTTCCGAGGTCACGATTTTCGCCACTTCGGCGGTGGTCATAATATGGCCCGACATCAGGTGCCCGCCAATCTCATCGCTGAATTTCGCCGCCCGCTCAACGTTGACGGTATCCCCCACTTCCAGCTCGCCCAGGTTAGTGATGCGCAGCGTCTCTTTCATTAAATCAAAAGCGATCTGGTTACCGTTAATTTCGGTCACCGTCAGGCAGCAGCCGTTATGCGCTATCGACGCCCCGGTTTCAATGCCGTCGAGCATATATTCAGGCAGCTCGACCACGTGAGTGCGGAAATTCGGTTTTTCATCAATGGACACCACTTTGGCAGTGCCCTGCACAATACCAGTAAACATGCTTACAGCTCCTGTTCATTCCGAACGGCGATGACACCGTATAATCCCACCACAATAACAGTTGAAAAAACAGGTTGCCAGTGATGCGCAATTTCTGGCGATTTTTTCACTAGATAATTAGTTAAACCCCGCTACAATAGCTGGCATCCCTCTGTTTTTTCTTCTTGCTGCCAGTTACGGCGGCCTTTTTAGTCTCTCAAATAACTACAATACAAAGGTGTTCACGTGCAGAAGTATATGATCGAAGCGCGTCAGTTATTAGCACTGGCAATACCGGTGATCGTCGCGCAGGTAGCCCAAACCGCAATGGGATTTGTGGATACGGTAATGGCCGGTGGTTACAGCGCCACCGATATGGCCGCCGTGGCGATCGGAACCTCAATCTGGCTCCCGGCCATTCTGTTTGGTCACGGCCTGCTGCTGGCGCTGACGCCCGTTATCGCACAGCTTAACGGCTCCGGTCGACGTGACCGCGTGGCCCATCAGGTTCGCCAGGGCTTCTGGCTGGCCGGGGGCGTCTCCGTCCTGATTATGATCGTTCTGTGGAACGCCGGGTATATTATCCGCGCCATGCATAATATCGATCCGGCGCTGGCAGATAAGGCGGTCGGTTATTTGCGCGCCCTGCTCTGGGGTGCCCCCGGCTATCTGTTCTTTCAGGTAGCACGTAACCAGTGTGAAGGGCTGGCAAAAACCAAGCCGGGCATGGTGATGGGCTTTATCGGCTTGCTGGTGAATATTCCCGTGAACTATATCTTCATTTACGGTCATTTTGGCATGCCGGAGCTCGGTGGCGTGGGCTGCGGCGTTGCGACGGCAGCGGTGTACTGGGTGATGTTCGGAAGCATGCTCACCTACATTAAACATGCGCGATCCATGCGCGACATTCGCAACGATACCGCCTTTAGCACGCCTGACTGGTCGATGTTGACCCGCCTGACCCAGCTGGGTCTGCCCATTGCGCTGGCGCTGTTCTTTGAAGTGACGCTGTTTGCCGTTGTCGCCCTGCTGGTTTCGCCGTTAGGGATTATTGATGTGGCAGGCCACCAGATCGCGCTGAACTTCAGCTCTTTGATGTTTGTTCTGCCGATGTCGCTGGCGGCTGCGGTGACGATTCGCGTGGGCTTCCGTCTGGGGCAAGGTTCTACGCTGGATGCGCAAACGGCTGCCCGCACCGGGCTGGGCGTCGGCGTCTGCATGGCGGTCTGTACCGCCCTCTTTACCGTGCTGTTGCGTGAGCAAATTGCCCTGCTCTATAACGACAATCCGGAGGTAGTGACTCTGGCCTCGCACCTGATGCTGCTGGCGGCCATTTATCAGATCTCTGACTCCATCCAGGTAATTGGCAGCGGCGTGCTGCGTGGGTATAAAGATACGCGTTCCATCTTCTTTATCACCTTCATTGCCTACTGGGTGCTGGGCCTGCCGAGTGGCTACATTCTGGCGCTCACGGATCTGGTGGTGGATCGCATGGGGCCAGCCGGGTTCTGGATGGGCTTTATCATCGGCTTAACGTCTGCGGCCATTATGATGATGCTGCGCATGCGCTTCCTGCAACGTCAGCCCTCTACGGTTATTTTGCAGCGCGCTGCACGTTAATGACCCTGTAGCCGCCGGCTGGCGGCTACTTTCTCTTCACTTTGCGCGGTAATGAAGCAATCGCGTGAAATCAGAGAGAAAAATGCATTTTCCCTCTTGCCACCTTGGTGCTGTGCCGCTAATATTCGTCCCCGTTGTCACCGACAACACAATGCGTTCATAGCTCAGTTGGTTAGAGCACCACCTTGACATGGTGGGGGTCGTTGGTTCGAGTCCAATTGAACGCACCATTCTGCGTCCGTAGCTCAGTTGGTTAGAGCACCACCTTGACATGGTGGGGGTCGGTGGTTCGAGTCCACTCGGACGCACCATTTCAGTCCTGAAATGGTGCAAAAATCCTCTTCTTAACATCTTAATTTCTCCCTGCATTAAACGGCCTAATCTTTCTCCTGCTACGCTTTTCTTATGGTTCAGAAACGCAGGAACGCTTTCGATGAAAAAAATTGCCATTATCGGCTCAGGCCCAACAGGGATTTACACCTTCTACTCACTTCTTACCAACGCAGCGCCCCTTTCGATCACCGTGTTTGAGAAAGCAGATCAGCCCGGCGTCGGTATGCCTTACAGCGATGAAGATAACTCCCGACTGATGCTGGCGAATATCGCCAGTATCGAAATCCCGCCCATTTTTATCACCTATCTCGACTGGCTTAAGCAGCAAAATGCAGCCCATCTTGCCCGCTATAGCGTCGACAAAGACAAACTGCACGACCGGCAGTTTCTGCCCCGTATTCTGCTGGGTGAATATTTCCACGACCGTTTTCTCGCCGTCGTTGCCGAGGCGAAAAAGGCAGGATTTCAGGTTGAGGTTCATCCCAACGCAGAAGTAACGGATATCAAAGCAGATGCAGACGGCGTGGCCCTGTCAGTGAACGATGCGCCTTTCTCCAGAAGATTTGACCTTGCCGTGGTCGCCACCGGTCACGTCTGGCCTGATGAAGATGAAGCCACCCGCGCCTGGTACCCGAGCCCATGGTCGGGGCTGATGGACGCAGAGATCCGAGCCTGTGAGGTGGGGATCATGGGGACTTCCCTTAGCGGGCTGGACGCCGCGATGGCGGTTGTGATGCAGCACGGTCGGTTTACCGGCGAGCAGTTCGTTGTCAATAAAGGCAGCGAGGGGTTAAAAATCACGCTGATGTCCCGCACGGGCGTTCTGCCGGAAGCCGACTTTTACTGCCCTATTCCTTATGAACCGCTGTCGGTGTTAACAGCATCTGTGGCGGAAAGCGAGATCGCTAAAGGCCCGGACGGGCTGCTTGACCGCATCTTTGCGCTGATGGTGAAAGAGCTTGAGCTGGCCGATCCGCAGTGGTGCCATGCGATATCGCTCAGCACGCTGAATGCCGACACCCTTCGTGAGGTCTGGTTTGAGGATCGTAAAAATCATGGTCCTTTCACCTGGGCCGAATCGAACCTGAAAGAAGTGGAGCGCAACAAGCGCGACAAACGCACCGTTGCCTGGCGCTATACCGTGCTTCGTCTGCATGAGGTGGTTCAGGCGATTGTCCCTTCACTTAACGAACAGGACAGAGAGCGGTTTAAGTCGGGGCTGGAGCGCGTATTTATCGATAACTATGCCGCTATTCCACCGCAGTCTATCCGCCGGTTACTGGCGCTCCGAGAGGCAGGGATCATCAGCGTGGTCGCCCTCGGTGATGATTACGACCTGGATATCGGCAGCGATCAAACCGTCATCACCACGCAAGAAAAGAGTTATCGCTTCGATGTCTTTATTGATGCGCGCGGGCAAAAACCGCTCAAAAATAAGGATATCCCCTTCCCGACGCTGCGCAAACAGCTTGAGGAAACGGGCGATGAGATACCGGACGTGGGGGAAGACTACACGTTGCTGTCACCTGCGTCTCTGCGCGGACGTATCGCGTTTGGGGCGATCCCCTGGCTGATGCACGACCATCCGTTTGTTCAGGGTTTGTCAGAGTGCGCTGAAATTGGTAAGGCGATGGCGAAAGCGGCGGGAAATCCTGCGTCGGGCGTGCGGCGGAAATTACCGTTCATGGAGTTTTAACCGGGCTTCCCTGCCCTACGGTGTCGGATTACTCGAAGAAGACTTCCGGGTTTTCCGACAGCGATACAAAGCTTTTGGTGTTCTTATCCAGGGCAAGGATTTTGCCGCTTTCAATATCATACACCCAGCCGTGCAGGCGAATGGCGTTGTTGCGCAGGCCTACCGCCACCGACGGATGGGTCTTGATGTTGCTCAGCTGCGCAAAGACGTTCTCCTGCACCATCGCATTCACTTTATCGACTGGCGTATCCCAGGTTTTCTTCTCCACCACCGCTTTAGCCGCATCAGAATAGCGCAGCCAGTGGGAAACGGCCGGCATGGGCTCCAGATCCGCGTTGTCGGCAATCGCCTTCATCGCGCCGCAGTTTGAGTGACCGCAGATAACGATATCGGTCACGCCGAGAGCCACCACCGCGTATTCGATGGTCGCTGAGACGCCGCCAGGCTCCGGCCCGAACGGTGGCACAATGTTGCCAGCGTTTCGAATGACAAAGAGCTGTCCTGGCTCCTGTTGCGTAACCAGTTCCGGAACCAGACGGCTGTCGGAGCAGGAGATGAACAGCGCTTTGGGATTCTGACTGGACGCTAAACTACGAAAAAGCTCTTTACGTTGCGGGAAAATCTCTTTTTGAAAGCTGAGAAAACCTTCAATGATATGTTGCATAGCCATTTCTCTTTTATCTGTTTTAGTTTAGGTATGATCGCGATCACACTCGTAAAATTTAACCACCGTGCCTTATCGGAGACAAGCAATATATTTCTGGCCCGACCGCTGCACGATCTCATCCGCGTTCGTCAGGATGTTTTGTCCTTCAAAGGCCCCGTACAGGCGCTGGTACTTTTTCCCCGCCAGTCGGTCGGTCACCGACTCGACGGTGCGGGCAGGCAGCGGGAGCATATTCGGATAACTCCACATAAACGACACGGCGTCTTTACCCGGCGTGACCTGCAAAATATCACCGGCCAGCAGTACGCCGTCGCCTGACTGCCAGTGCAGCACCGTGCCGCCTGCGAAATGCCCGCCCAGTCGCAGCAGCGTTACCGACGGCATAATTTCCAGAGTGTCCTCCTCCCAGAAGCGTATCGCCGGACTGTCACGCATTACCCACTGCCGATCGCTGGCGTGCAGGTAGATCGGCGCGTTAAACGCCGCGGCCCACTCCTGCATGGTGGTGTAGTAATGAGGGTGCGAAATCGCAATCGCGCCGATCCCGCCGAGCGCGTCAATTAACGCTCTGGTGGCCGGGTCAAGGTTCGCGATGCAGTCCCACAGGATATTGCCCTGCGGCGTGCGCAGCAGGATGGCGCGCTGGTTAATAGCAAAAGAGGGGACGGTTTTGATGCTGAACAGCTGCGGCTCCAGCTGTTGCCATTTGTTGGTATGCGTGGCCGTAAGACTATCGAAATCCGTCCACGCCTGGCCCGTCACCGGAACATACTGGCGTTCATCGTCGCAAATCGGGCAGCGTTTGGGGGGTTCATCGTAAGCGGTACCGCAGGTTTTACACAGCGTAATCATCAGCGTTCCTCAGCAATAAAGCACTGAGTATGGCAGGGATTATCCATATGTGCTGCGGGGTGCATCGCCCCCTTTTTTTGACTTATACTGTGCCAGTATCAAAAACTGAATAACGCAGGTGGCACATGGAAATTGATCTCGATAACTTAGTCTTTAACGGGCTGGATGAAGCAGAAGAGCGCAACGCGGAACGTCTCGACGACGCGGATAAAAAAACCCAGGCGATTGTCGCCGATGACGACTGCGGCGATGCCTGCAAGATCTGACGAGAAAGCACCGGAAGCCCCGGTGCTTTTTTTTTATGCATAAGGTTTTCACGCGCTATCAGTTCTCCGGCGTTTTGCTAAACCCGGTGAGCATCAGGATCAGACTTTGCGGAGATGATGCCGTCTCAAACTGATAGTGGTTTCCCTGACGATCGCCGCCGATATACCACGAAATTTCGGTTTTCCCTTCTGCCAGCGCCTTGCGTACCGCTTTATCGACATCCACCATCCGGTATTCGCGGGCGTGGTTCAGGTACAGCACCGCATCCGACCGGTAGTTGCAGGACGGTCGCGCGTGCCAGTTCACGCTGGCCGGATCCCAGTCGTTGCTCGCCGGATAGAAGAAGATTTGATCCGCGCCGTTGGTTTCCACTTTCCCGCCATAGATACGCACGCGGTACTTAAACTGGGCAGGATCCTGTCCGGCAGGTAACGGAGGAATGTTGAACTTCACCAGCGACAAGGTTTCGCTGTTTTTCGTCCTTCCGCCGTTCTGCCAGTTATCCTGCACCAGTAAGGCCTGAGGATCGGGCTGCGACAGTGTGGGTTCTAGGCTGCTTAGCCAGACGTTGGCCTTCGCTTTTGAATATCCGTACGGGACGGTGGTGCCGCAATCCAGCCCGCGGTTCATACACAGGTCGGTCATAAAGCGCGCGGCATCTTCCGTCCAGCCGTTCATGAAGTCAGCATGCGCCGTATAGAGGCTTCCCCACCGCTCCTCGCGCTCATTACCGTGCATGATGGGGTCGAGTGAAAGCTGCGCTTTGCTGGTGTCCAGAGCGCTAATCGTCGGGAGCACGTACGCGATATTCATGTTCACCGTCGGGATCTTAATCGGGAAGGCGGACGGACACTGCCCTTTCGTGTCGTAGGTGGCGTTAACCAGACCGTGGGCAGGCTTCAGGTGTACCCCATCCCAGCAGTTGGGGAACTGAATGCCGATATTAAACTGCACGGCATCCTTCGCCTTGCGTAAGCCGCAGACTTCACCCGTTTTGCTGGTGTAGCCCTTACCGTTGGCGCATAAAAAGGTGATATGGGGATTGGGCGCGGTGCCGTGATGATCGCCGGCCAGCAGCGACAGCCCCGCCGGGAACGGATGCAGCGGCCAGGCGTCAACGTTCGATGCCTGATAATAGGTTTTTTGGTAGGCGGGTTTCACCACCGTTCCGTCCGGCAACCTCAGCGAGGGCGCCCAGTAGGCCGAGCTGTCTGCTTTATTATCGCAGGTCGTCTTTTCTTGCGTACGCAGCGATTCGCGGCTGGAGTAAGCGTCCGTTTGCACGTTACCAAAAAAATCGTGCAGCATGGCCTCGTTGGGCATGCCGTACATCATAATGGCATCATCGCCAAGGGTGTGGGAATAGCCGCAAACCACGTGCGCCTGTGGCGCAGCGTGCGCCGCGTGCATGGCAAGCAGTAGCGCGGCGGCAGAAAGTGTGGGGGGGAGTACTGTCCGTTTCATTATTATCTCCATCTGAGAAAGGAGATAGTGGTAACAAAACGGCTATCAATTACCGAGGATTTACCTGCGTACTTTTCCGCTCATCCCCGCTTTACAGCAGGCAGGCACAGCTCATTCCAGTACATTTCGCGCGTCCGGCGCAGTTCAGCGTGTCGTTTTAACATAGAACCACTCCGGATCAATGTTGGCTACGTCCACGCCGTACAGGCTGGCGACAGGCAGTATTGACTCAAGAACACGTTGCGCGCTGTTCTCCGCATTCGCTGGTTGGGTGGCAAAAAACCGCCGTAACGTGCCGATCCATTTTTTCATCGTCATTACCCCTCTCGCTTAACCTGAACTCAGTTAAACACGCCTTCATCATGAAGAGGAAATAACAATACTGACTGTTGATATGCAGGATTTGAGAAACGCCCAAGGCGCCGGCGCGCTAGCCGGCCAGCGCTTTAACGACCGTTTCCATCGCTTTGGTGGTCAACTCGCTGCGCTTAACGCGCTGGTTCGCCAGCGCGGTACGCAGTACGCCCGCAATGACAATATGTTTCGGCTCTTGCCCTAAATCACGCATTTCGAGAACGACCTTGCCTACCACCCGACACATCTCCTGGTACAGCGCTTCGTCTTTGGTCACATTACCCATTGCCATCACTCCGATGCCTTAAACCGTCAGCTTAAAGCATTCGTCGGCTGGATACAAAAAAGAAGCCCGGCGTATTGCTCGCCGGGCTTCGTCTGGAAAATCAGGCGATTAGTTGTTTACCGGGATGACCGCACCTTTGTATTTGGTACGGATCCAGTCCTGGATCTCTTTGGAATGCAGCACGTTCACCAGCGCGACGATATCTTTCTTCTTCTCGTCACCGCGATGGACGGTAATGATGTTGGCGTACGGGTTATTCTCACCGCTTTCAACCGCAATCGGATCGTGCACCGGATCCAGGCCCGCGTCGATGGCGTAGTTAGCGTTGATCACCACCGCGGCACCTTCGTCGTTGTTGTACATCTGCGGCAGCAGGGACGCTTCCACATTCGGGGTAAATTCCAGCTTTTTCGGGTTTTCCACGATATCGCTGATGCGCGCGGTCACTTTATCGATGCCAGGCTTCAGCTTGATCACCCCCTCCTTTTCGAAGATGGAGAGAATACGTCCTTCCTCGGAAACCGCATCACGCATGATGATTTTGCCGCCTTCCGGCAGATCCTTCAGCGATTTGTATTTTTTCGAATAGATACCGATCGGCTCAATGTGGATAGCGCCCGCACTGACAAAATCATAATCCTTATCGCCCGCGTGATCTTTCAGCACGCTGTTCAGATAAGGGATGTGCTGGAAGTAGTTGGCGTCGATGTCACGCCCCGCCAGCGCGGTGTTGGGCAGAATGTAGTCCTGGAACGGCTTAATCTCCAGATCGATACCCTGCTTTGCCAGAATCGGCTTAGCCTGCTCCAGAATTTCCGCGTGCGGCGTGTTGGATGCCCCCACGGTCAGCGTATCCGCCCAGGCGGCAAAGCTCAGGGCGCTCAGGGTGGCTGCGGCGATCAGTGTCAGTGTCTTTTTCATGATGTGGTTCCTGTGTGTATTTATTAGCGTTTATCTAACAGTGAAGTAATGACATCGCCGCAGAACTGGATAATGAACACGATGAACAGAATGGTCACCGTTGCCACCAGCGTGACGTCACCATGGTTGCGCTGGAATCCTTCCAGATAAGCCAGATTTCCCAAACCGCCGGCGCCTATCACCCCCGCCATTGCGCTGTAGCTCACCAGCGCAATCAGCGTCACCGTCATGCCTGAAACCAGCGCGGGTGAGGATTCCGGCAGTAAAACCCGAAACACTAACGTGCTCAGCCGTGCGCCCATCGAACGCGTGGCTTCGATAACCCCTTTGTCCACTTCACGCAGGGCGATCTCGACCAGACGGGCGTAAAACGGTGCGGCGCCTACAATCAGGGCGGGCAACGCGGCGTTAGCGCCAAGAATGGTCCCGACGACGGTCTTGGTGAACGGGATCAGCAGCACGATGAGAATGATGAACGGAATGGAGCGGAACACGTTCACCACAATTGACATCACGCTGTAGACCGTGCGGTTTTGAAATAACCCGCCGCGGGCGGTTAAAAACAGCGCCAGACCAAGCCCGATCCCCAGAACAAACGTCGCCACGCCCGAAAGCGCGGTCATGTAGAGCGTCTCCTGAGTTGCAGCCCACAGTTGATCCCACTTCAGGTGCGGAAAAAGTTCTTCAGCCATGCTTAATAACCTCGCCTTCAATATCGCTTTGCTTCAGATCGGCGAGGATATTGTTCAGTTGTTCATCCGATGCCACCACGTGTACCCAGAGCTGCCCGAAAACACCGTGGGCGGTTTGCGTCATTTTGCCGTGCAGGATATTAAACGGCAGGCCGTAGCGCAGGGTCAGTTCCCCGACGATCGGCCTGTGCGTGCTGTGCCCGGTAAAGGTGAGTTTGATTACCGTGCCCTCCAGCCCGGTTGCCAGTTCCGTATTGAAGGTTTCATCTTCGGCGTACTGGCTCACCTGTCGGACAAACTGCTGGGTGATCGGCTGCTGCGGATGCGTAAAGACGCTCAGCACGTCCCCCTCCTCCACCACTTTCCCGTTCTCCATTACCGCCACGCGGTCGCAGATTTTGCGCACCACGTGCATCTCGTGCGTGATCAGCACGATGGTCAGGTTAAAGCGACGGTTAATGTCCAGGAGCAGATCGAGGATCTGATCGGTCGTCTGCGGATCCAGCGCGGAGGTGGCTTCGTCACACAGCAGCACGTCGGGATGATTGGCCAGCGCGCGGGCGATGCCCACACGCTGTTTTTGTCCGCCGCTCAGCTGCGACGGAAAAGCATTCTCGCGCCCCCTCAGGCCGACCAGATCCACCAGCTCGGCGACGCGTGCCTGAATTTTCGCTTTCGGTACACCGGCAATTTGCATTGAAAAGGCGATGTTTTCCTTCACCGTGCGCGACCAGAGCAGATTGAAGTGCTGGAACACCATGCTGATTTTCAGGCGTGCCTGACGCAGCGCTTCTCCTTTTGCGGCGGAGATATCCTGTCCGTTAATGGTGACGCGTCCGGCGCTGGGCTTTTCCAGGCCGTTCAGCAGACGGATCAGGGTACTTTTCCCGGCTCCGCTGTAGCCGATAATCCCGTAAATCTGTCCCTGCTCGATCGTCAAATTAACGTTATCAACGGCTGTCAGCGCCACCTTTCCGTTGTCAAAAATCTTCGAAATATTGCTGAGTACAATCATTCTTATTCGTTATCCGTGCCGCGTATAGCGGTTTAGCAGTATGGATGTCCAAAAGATAGTAAACAGCCGTTATCAGCTTTTAAATGACCAAAAAGGAATGTCTTATAACGCGATGAAATAAGTCGCGACCTGGCGGCTGAAAAGCGCTTAGATGAATATCAGCAATACATATCCGACAGCTGCATATCAGCGCCTTCTCACCCGCCTGAATGGGTTGTTTTTTCAGCATTTTGCGCGCATATAGACATCCTCACATCCGGACAACTTTACGTCTCGCTGTCTTTCCATCTGAAAACACGACGAATATTCCTTTCCGTTCTAATACCCAGTGAAACGTTCTTTATTGAGAAAATTTCAGGATCCTATTATCCGGTCATCCCCCTCTCACAGGACATGACCATGATGCTTTACCACTCCGTCACCGAACTGATTGGCCGCACGCCGCTGATCCAGCTGCACAAACTGGATACCGGTCCCTGCTCGCTGTTTCTGAAGCTGGAAAACCAAAATCCCGGCGGTTCGATCAAAGACCGCGTCGCACTGTCGATGATTAACGAAGCCGAACGCTCGGGGCAACTGCGGCCCGGCGGGACCATTATCGAAGCCACTGCGGGGAACACCGGGCTGGGGCTGGCGCTGATCGCCGCGCAGAAAGGCTATTCGCTGATTCTGGTGGTGCCGGACAAAATGAGTCGCGAAAAGATTTTCCACCTGCGGGCGCTGGGTGCGCAGGTGGTGCTGACCCGTTCCGATGTCAATAAGGGGCATCCGGCCTATTATCAGGATTACGCCCGGCGGCTGGCGAACGAACTGCCCGGCGCGTTTTACATCGACCAGTTCAACAATGAGGCTAACCCGCTGGCGCACCGCACGACCACCGCGCCGGAACTGTTTGAGCAGCTTGACGGCCAGATCGACGCCATCGTCGTCGGCGTTGGGTCCGGTGGTACGCTGGGCGGCTTACAGGCGTGGTTCGCCGAGCACTCACCGCAGACGGAATTTGTGCTTGCCGATCCGGCCGGGTCGGTGCTGGCAGATCAGGTTGAGACCGGACGCTATAACGATGCCGGATCGTGGCTGGTTGAGGGGATTGGCGAAGACTTTATTCCTCCGCTGGCGCACATCGAAGGGGTTAAACGCGCCTGGCGCATTACCGATCGCGAAGCCTTCACCACCGCCCGCGAGCTGCTCAAAACGGAAGGGATCCTGGCGGGCTCCTCCAGCGGCACGCTGCTGGCGGCGGCGCTGAAATATTGTCAGGCGCAGACCACGCCAAAACGCGTGGTCACCTTCGCCTGCGACAGCGGCAATAAATACCTCTCGAAAATGTTCAACGACGACTGGATGCGCCAGCAGGGGCTGATCGCGAGTCCGCAGGCTGGGGATCTCTCCGACTACATTGCCCTGCGCCACGATGAAGGCGCTACGGTGACTGCCGCCCCGGACGACACCCTTTCCACCGTGCTGGCCCGCATGCGGCTGTACGACATCTCCCAACTGCCGGTGCTCGATAACGATAAGGTCGTCGGCATCATCGACGAATGGGACCTGCTGCGACACATCGGGGGGGAAGCCGATCGCTTCTCTCTCCCCGTGACGGCGGCCATGACGCGTCAGGTGGAATACCTGGACAGGCAGGCCCCGGAGAGCGCCCTGCACGCCATCTTTGACCGTGGCCTGGTAGCCATTATCTATGACAACGACCGTTTTCTGGGTCTGATCACCCGTAGCGACGTTCTCACCGCCTGGCGTAACCGCCTGGAGAAATAAAAGGAGCAAAAGATGAAAAACCTGGCAACCCTCAGCGTTCACAGCGGCGAGTTTAACGACCCGCACGGCGCCGTCATGCCGCCGATTTACGCCACCTCGACGTTTGCGCAACCGTCTCCGGGTGAGCATACCGGCTATGAATATTCCCGAAGCGGCAACCCCACCCGCCACGCGCTGGAGACCGCGATAGCCGAGCTGGAGGGCGGCACGCGCGGGTACGCCTTCGCATCAGGGCTGGCGGCCATTTCCACCGTGCTCGAACTGCTGGATAAAGACAGCCATATCGTCGCCATTGACGACGTGTATGGCGGTACGTATCGCCTGATCGAAAACGTGCGCAAGCGCAGCACCGGGCTACAGGTGAGCTGGGTTAAGCCGGACGATGTGGCCGGTCTTGAGGCCGCCATTCGCCCGGACACCCGCATGATCTGGGTGGAGACGCCGACAAATCCGCTGCTGAAGCTGGCCGATCTGGCGGCCATCGCGGAAATTGCCCGGTGTCATAATGCGATCAGCGTGGCGGACAATACCTTCGCCTCTCCGGTCATTCACCGGCCGCTGGAGGCAGGGTTTGACATCGTGGTGCACTCCGCCACCAAATATCTCAACGGTCACTCAGACGTGGTTGCCGGGCTGGCTGTTGTCGGCGCAAACCAGGAGCTGGCGGATCGCCTGGGCTACCTGCAAAACGCAGTTGGAGGCGTTCTGGATCCGTTCAGCAGCTTCCTGACCCTGCGGGGTATTCGCACCCTGTCGCTGCGCGTAGAGAAGCACAGCGCCAACGCGCTGGCGATTGCGCAATGGCTGGAGGCGCATCCGCAGGTTGAAAGCGTGTACTATCCCGGGCTGGCGTCGCATCCGCAGCATGCGCTTGCCCGTCGCCAGATGGCGCTGCCGGGCGGCATGATCTCGGTCGTCTTAAAAGGTGATGCGCAACGCGCGACTGACGTTATCCGTCACCTTACGCTTTTTACCCTGGCCGAAAGTCTGGGCGGCGTGGAGAGTCTGGTGAGCCAGCCCTACAGCATGACCCACGCCTCGATCCCGCTGGCGCAGCGCCTTGCCAACGGCATTGTGCCGCAGCTGATCCGCCTGTCGGTGGGCATTGAAGATGCGAGCGATCTGATCGCCGACCTTCAGCAGGCGCTGAAAAAGTGAGCAAAAAACGGTGGGCGTTACGCCTGCCGTCATAAGATGACATTAGGCCTTAACGCATTGATAACAAACTTATGTGAATCTGCACAGATTGTTTTTGAAACACCGTTTCCATTTTCCTTTTTGCTGCAAATCAGCGTATAATGCGCGCCAAATCCCTGGTGAATGGTTTCAGCGCTTGGAATACAAAAAACAACGTACAACTTCTCCTCTCCTCCGTTGGGCTGGCACTCAGGCACACTTTCTTCTGCACGCTCATTTGATGTCACCTATTCTTAGTGCGTGTCATATACTCTTTCGCAACACAGGTTTGACTCCGCGGCGGTGCGCCCCCGGATTGAGATTTCCATATCCTTCCCAACTTAAAGACTAAGACTGTCATGAAAAAGACGAAAATTGTTTGTACTATCGGCCCGAAAACCGAATCCGAAGAGATGCTGAGCAAAATGCTGGACGCCGGCATGAACGTGATGCGTCTGAACTTCTCCCACGGTGACTATGCTGAACACGGTCAGCGTATCCAGAACTTGCGCAACGTGATGAGCAAAACCGGTAAAAAAGCCGCGATCCTGCTCGACACCAAAGGTCCTGAAATCCGTACCATCAAACTGGAAGACGGTAACGACGTTTCTCTGAAAGCGGGCCAGACCTTCACCTTCACCACCGACAAATCCGTTGTGGGTAACAACGAAATCGTTGCCGTGACCTACGAAGGCTTCACCAGCGATCTGTCCGTTGGCAACACCGTGCTGGTGGATGACGGCCTGATCGGCATGGAAGTAACCGCGATCGAAGGTAACAAAGTTATCTGTAAGGTGCTGAACAACGGCGACCTGGGCGAAAACAAAGGCGTTAACCTGCCGGGTGTGTCCATTGCTCTGCCAGCGCTGGCTGAAAAAGACAAACAAGACCTGATCTTCGGTTGCGAACAAGGCGTTGACTTCGTTGCTGCGTCCTTTATCCGTAAACGTTCTGACGTGGTTGAGATCCGTGAGCACCTGAAAGCGCACGGCGGCGAGAACATTCAGATCATCTCCAAAATCGAAAACCAGGAAGGCCTGAACAACTTCGACGAAATCCTCGAAGCGTCTGACGGCATCATGGTTGCGCGTGGCGACCTGGGCGTTGAAATCCCGGTTGAAGAAGTGATCTTCGCGCAGAAGATGATGATCGAGAAATGCGTTCGCGCGCGTAAAGTGGTTATCACCGCAACGCAGATGCTGGACTCCATGATCAAAAACCCACGCCCTACCCGCGCGGAAGCAGGCGACGTAGCGAACGCCATCCTCGACGGTACCGATGCCGTTATGCTGTCTGGTGAATCTGCGAAAGGTAAATACCCTCTGGAAGCGGTCAGCATCATGGCGACCATTTGCGAGCGTACCGACCGCGTGATGAAAAGCCGTCTGGATTACAACAACGACAGCCGTAAACTGCGCATCACCGAAGCCGTGTGCCGTGGTGCGGTAGAAACCGCTGAAAAACTGGAAGCCCCGCTGATTGTTGTGGCAACCCAGGGCGGTAAATCTGCGCGTGCCGTGCGTAAATACTTCCCGGATGCAACCATCCTGGCCCTGACCACGAACGAAACCACCGCGCGTCAGCTGGTGCTGAGCAAAGGCGTGATCCCACACCTGGTCAAAGAGATTGCGTCTACCGATGATTTCTATCGTCTGGGTAAAGAAGTGGCGCTGGAACTGGTTGATTGTGGTCTGGCACAGAAAGGCGACGTTGTGGTTATGGTTTCTGGCGCGCTGGTACCAAGCGGCACAACCAACACCGCATCTGTTCACGTGCTGTAATAATTCCCGAACAAATTATATTTTTGTTAAAAAGCGTCCTTCGGGGCGCTTTTTTTATTCCCGCCTTTAACCAGAACTATTCAAAAAGCAAATCGGGTTTTTCTATTTAATCGCGATTTATCTAAGATGAATCCGATGAAAAATGCCTTTTTTAACATAGCTTTTTCGTAAAAATTGCCGATTTCGTTGCTTCTTTGAGCGAACGATCAAAAATAGGCGTAATCCCATCAAAAAAATATTCTCAACCCAAAAAACTTTGTGTAATACTTGTAACGCTACATGGAGATTAACTCAATCTAGAGGGTATTAATAATGAATCGTACTAAACTGGTACTGGGCGCGGTAATCCTGGGTTCTACTCTGCTGGCAGGTTGCTCCAGCAACGCTAAAATCGATCAGCTGTCTTCTGACGTTCAGACTCTGAACGCTAAAGTTGACCAGCTGAGCAACGACGTGAACGCAATGCGTTCCGACGTTCAGGCTGCTAAAGACGACGCAGCTCGCGCTAACCAGCGTCTGGACAACCAGGCTACTAAATACCGTAAGTAATAGTACCTGTTAATAAAATGGCGCACATTGTGCGCCATTTTTTTTGCCTGCGTCAAACTCCTACTGAATCACCTTCTCTCCCTCGCCTTCCGCCACCGCCGCTGAGACACGACTGTTTTGAACAGACAGGACAGAACTGCTGGCTGCCGAACCGTTACCCGCTGAAACGGCAACCGGGATCCCCGCCCTGCGCGCCAGCGCTTTATCGATGAGCGTTTTATCGCTGCCTGATTCCGCTGCAAAAGCGGTAAACGCCGCAGAGTGCGCAAATGGCACCGTCTGTGGGTTTTCGCCCTCAGCCTGCGCCAGCGGCCTGTGTACCTCGATATAGCGTTTGCCGTCCGGCTCCACAGAGAACTTCACCGGCTCATTGATAATCTGAACCCGCGTGCCGACGCGGGCTTGTTCAAACAACGCTTTGATATCCGGCGCATTCATCCGCATACAGCCCGAGCTGACCCGCAGCCCCACGCTGTCCGGTGCGCTGGTGCCGTGGATAAGATATTCCCCATTGCCGATGCCCAGACGCAGCGCATAGCGCCCCAGCGGGTTATTAGGCCCGGCGGGTACCACAGCCGGCAGTTTTATGCCCTGGGCCAGTGAGCGCGCTCTGATGCCCGCAGGCGGGGTCCAGGTGGGATTGGGGATCTTCTGGCTCACACGGGTGGTGCTGACCGGCGTTTCCAGCCCAAGCTGACCGATACCCAGCGGATAGACCTGAACGATATTTTCACCTGGCGGATAGAAGTAAAGACGCAGCTCCGCCAGATTCACCACAATGCCTTCACGATCGGTGTCCGGCAGCAGCATCTGGGAAGGAATGGTAATGACCGTTCCTGGCGCAGGGTTCACCGGTGCAATGGTATTATTGGTTTCAAGAATAAGCTGTGCTGCGGTATTAAACCGACGAGCGATAGCCTGGAGCTTATTGTCGCCTTCCTGAATGGTGTATGTCTGGTTTTGCCCAATCAGGCGGCTGCCTGCGGGCGGTAACGGATAATCAACCGCCCTGGCTGAATTAACAGCACTGAGCGAACCAAGGAGTAATAGAGTTATTAGAGACGCGCGCTTCATGCTGAGATTCCTTATTCACTGACTGAACGTCAGAAAGCTGAAAAACCAGCGAGGTGGAAACCACCCCGCGAAACAGAATGAATGCTGTTCAGTTAGTTTAGCTAAGGATTGCGGCTTTAGCGCGAATGGCGCGGATCATCGCTTCCAGCCCCTGGGATCGGGACGGGGTGAGGTGTTGGGTTAAGGCCATTTTTTCAAACCACGGACGGACGTCAAAGGCGACAATATCCTGCGCCGACATCCGGTGATAGAGAATAAATACGACGGCAATAAGCCCCTTCACAATGGCGGCATCGCTGTCGCCCTGCAATTCGATTACGCCATCATCCGTCTGCTGCATCAGGATCCAGACCTGGCTCTGACAGCCCTGAATGATGTTGTTCGGGTTATGCGCCTCTTCGCTGAGCGGCGGCAGGCGCTGCCCCAGCTCGATAATATAAAGGTATTTCTCTTCCCAGTTTGCGCAACGTCCAAAGTTGCGCAGCAGTTTATCTCTGTCCGGCAAATCTGCCATCTCTCGCCTCTCCGTTAGCCAAGCAGCTGGTGAATACGTTTTAGTCCCGCCACCAGTCTGTCGACCTCTTCCGTTGTGTTGTACATCACCAGCGATGCGCGGCACATGGCCGGTACCTGATAATACGCCATCAGCGGCATCGCGCAGTGATGCCCGGTACGTACGGCGACGCCGTAATTATCCAGGAAACTGCCCACATCATAGGCGTGATGCTTGCCGAGGTTAAAGGCTATCACACCCAGACGGTCAGCAGGGCCGTATAAGGTCAGTTCCGGGACGCTGGCAAGCTCCTGCAAGGCGTACTGCATCAGCAGCTGTTCGTACTGCTGAATTGCCGCCAGCCCCGTTTCAGAGACGTAGCTAATGGCGGCACCCAGCCCGATAATCCCGCCGGTGTTTGGCGTACCCGCCTCGAAACGCCACGGGGCGCGGGCGTAAGTGGTTCCTTCCGTCAGGCTGACGGTGGCGATCATCGAGCCGCCCCCTTCCCACGGCGGCATGGCCTGAAGAATATCCTCCTTCACATACAGCACGCCGATGCCCGTCGGGCCATAAAGCTTGTGCCCGGAGAAAACGTAGAAGTCGCAGTCCAGGGCCTGAACGTCAACCGCATGGTGCATGACCGCCTGGGCACCATCAATCAGCACTTTTGCACCGGCCTGATGGGCTTTATCGATAATCAGCGCCACCGGATTTTCCGTCCCCAGCACGTTTGAAACGTGAGTAACGGCCACCAGCCGCGTCCTGTCGTCCAGCAGGGCGTCCAGCTGTTCAAGCTGGAGCGTGCCGTCTTCATTCAGGGGAACCACCCGCAGCTGGGCCCCTGCGCGCTCACAGAGCATCTGCCAGGGCACGATGTTGGCATGGTGCTCCATCTGGGTGATGATGATGTTATCCCCCGCGTGCACCTGCGCATTGCCCCAGCTATTGGCCACCAGGTTGATCCCTTCGGTGGTTCCACGCACGAACACCAGTTCTTCCGGCAAACGCGCGTTGAGGAAGCCCGCGACCTGGGTACGCACGTTTTCCATGCGCTGGGTCGCCTCGGCGCTCAGGGTGTGGATCCCGCGATGTACCGCCGCATAGCCGTGGCGGTAAAATTCAGCTTCCGCTTCCACTACCTGATTCGGTTTTTGCGCGCTGGCCGCGCTGTCGAGATAGGCCAGCGGAAGACCGTTCACTTCACGGGTCAGTACCGGAAAATCGGCCCGGACTTTCTCTACGGGAAATGTCATGCTTCGCCTCCAGGCAGCCGCTGACCGATACGGGCCAGCACCTGCTGTTTAAGTCCGCCGTCGGGCAGCGCTTCCGTCAGCTCAGCCGCAAAGGCGTAAATAATCATCTTCTGCGCGGCCTGCTGGTCTATCCCGCGCGAGCGCAGGTAGAACATCTGCTCGTCGTCAATACGCCCGACCGTCGCGCCGTGGCTGCACTTCACGTCGTCCGCGTAGATTTCCAGCTGCGGCTTGGTGTCCACCTCTGCCAGACGTCCCAGCAGAAGGTTGTTGTTGGTCATCTGCCCGTCAGTTTTGATGGCGTGCTGCGCCACGTTGATCAGGCCGTTAAACACCGCACGACCTTTGTCGCTGACGATAGTTTTATGCAGCTGACGGCTGTTGCAGTAGCCTTTGTTGTGCTCAAGCCAGGTGCGCGTGTCGCACACTTCTGCCTTCACCGGCATCGCCAGGCTGTTCATGCGCAGCGTGGTGTTCTCACCGTTCAGCTGGGTACTGGTGTTGTGGCGTAACACCGCGCCGCCAAGCAGGAAGCTGTGGCTGTACGCCGCGGCATCCTGGCCCAGCAGAATATCGTTGTGGGCGAAGTGGTGACTGAGCGGATTCTCAAACGCCAGCTTGATATGGTGCAGCTGGGCGTTGGCCGCCACGTTCATCGTCAGACGCGAGCCGGTAAAATGACGGGTGTCATTCAGACTAACGTAATGCTCAATCACCGTTGCTTCCGCCCCTTCTGCCAGCTCGAGATGGTGGCGATAGTGGGCGGTGTTGATCTCGTCGCCCTCAACGCCCTGCGTGATATGCATCAGCAGCAGCGGTTTCGCCGGGCGCTGGTTACGCTTAACGCGAATATGGGTGACAGACTGCGACAGGCTCTCCGTGAGGTGCAGGAAGACTTCAGGCTGGACCGGAGCGCTCAACGACTGGCGCTCGTCGTTAATGGCGATATCGAACCCGCTCTCCTCCACGCTGTCGCTGAGTTCCTCCCGGAACTGCCCGTCAACAAACACCAGACGCACGGCATCCACGCTCAGCGCCAGCGCATCGCGCTGGCCAGGGCTAACCTGGGCAAGGCGCGTGACAAACTCGCCGTTCAGCAGACCGTCCAGCGGGGTATATTTCCAGTTCTCATGCTTACGCGTCGGTAAACCGAGACGCAGCAGCTGCTGGAGATGGTGCTGAGCCTGTTCTGAACGCGAATCACCCTGCGCTTCAAACAGCCGGTGCCACTGCTGGAGTGCATTACTGCTGTTCGGTAAGCCAGCCATAACCCTGCTCCTCCAGTTGTTTAACCAGGGTAAAATCACCGGATTTCACAATGCGTCCCTGGTAAAGCACGTGGACATAGTCCGGTTTGATGTAGTCCAGAATTCGCTGGTAGTGCGTCACGATAATAAATGAGCGGTTCCCGTCACGCAGAGAGTTCACCCCGTCAGCGACGATCTTCAGGGCGTCGATATCCAGACCGGAGTCGGTCTCGTCGAGAATGCACAGCTCAGGCTCAAGCACCGCCATTTGCAGAATATCGTTACGTTTTTTCTCACCGCCGGAGAAACCCACGTTTACCGAACGGGTGAGCAGATCTTCCGGCATTTTCAGCAGCTTGATTTTCTCTTCCATCAGATCCTGGAAGTCAAAGCGATCCAGCGCCTCAAGTCCGCGATACTTGCGCACCGCGTTTAGCGCGGTTTGCAGGAAGAACTGGTTGCTGACGCCCGGAATTTCCACCGGATACTGGAAGGCCATAAAGATGCCCTCACCGGCACGCTCTTCCGGCGACATCTCCAGCAGATCTTTGCCGTTAAACTCAACGGAGCCGCTTATGACTTCATAGTCCTCGCGTCCTGCCAGCGTCGCTGAAAGCGTACTTTTCCCGGAGCCGTTTGGCCCCATGATGGCGTGAACTTCACCCGGCTTGACGTCAAAATTGAGGCCACGCAGGATCGCTTTCTCTTCCACGCTGACCTGTAAATCTTTAATGCTTAACATGTGCTTTCCTTAACCGACGCTGTGTTCAAGACTAATGGCGAGGAGTTTCTGGGCTTCAACGGCAAATTCCAGCGGCAGTTCGGAGAACACGTCCTTACAGAAGCCGTTAACAATCATTGAAATCGCATCTTCTTCACTGATCCCGCGTTGCAGGCAGTAGAAAAGCTGATCTTCACCGATGCGTGACGTGGTCGCCTCGTGCTCCAGCTGGGCGCTGTTATTGCGGCACTCGACGTACGGGAAGGTATGTGCCCCGCAGTCGGCGCCAATCAGCATGGAATCGCACTGGGTGAAGTTACGCGCGTTGGTGGCCGTCGGCATGATTTTCACCAGCCCGCGATAGCTGTTCTGGCTGTGTCCGGCGGAGATCCCTTTCGAAATGATGGTCGATTTGGTGTTTTTACCGATGTGGATCATCTTGGTGCCGGTATCGGCCTGCTGATGACCGCTGGTCAGCGCCACGGAGTAAAATTCCCCGATGGAGTTATCCCCGCGCAGGATGCAGCTCGGGTATTTCCAGGTAATGGCGGAGCCGGTTTCTGACTGCGTCCAGGACATTTTGCTGTTTTCGCCTTCGCACAGCGCGCGCTTGGTGACGAAGTTCAGAATACCACCGGTATTGCCGTCGCCCGGGAACCAGTTCTGTACCGTGGAGTATTTCACTTCCGCGTCTTTATGGATGATCACCTCAACCACCGCCGCGTGCAGCTGGTAGCTGTCGCGCACCGGCGCGGAACAGCCTTCGATATAGCTGACGTAGCTGCCCTCATCTGCCACCAGAATGGTGCGTTCAAACTGCCCGGTTTTTTCTGCGTTGATGCGGAAATAGGTCGAGAGCTCCATCGGGCAGCGTACGCCTTTCGGCACGTAGATAAAGGTGCCGTCTGACGCCACCGCCGCATTCAGTGCTGCAAAGAAGTTATCGTTACTGGGCACCACGGTGCCGATGTATTTTTTCACCAGCTCAGGGTGATCGTGAATGGCTTCACCAAAGGAGCAGAAAATAATCCCCTGCTCCGCCAGCTTTTCACGGTAGGTGGTCGCCACCGAGACGGAGTCAAAAATGGCGTCTACCGCCACCTCTTTACCCTCGCGCACGGGCACGCCGAGCTGATTGAACGCCTCTTCCACCTCTTTGCTCAGGAAGCTGTTCTCTGCACCGGTTTGCTGTACCGCGCCGGGCTGCGAGGCACAGGTGTCATCACAGCTGCCGCAGGACGGCGCGGAGTAGTAGCTGTAATCCTGATAGTTCAGCTTATCGTAGTGCGCTTTCAGCCAGTGGGGCTCTTCCATCTCCTGCCACGCACGAAACGCGCTCAGGCGAAACGCCAGCATCCATTCAGGCTCGTTACGTTTGGCCGAAATGGCGCGCACGACATCTTCACTGATGCCTTTCGCCAGCTCATCGGTTTGCAGCTGCGTGAAGAACCCCTCTTTGTAGTTGAGGTTTCCGCCGCTCCAGGTGTTTACATCACTCGTTGCTTCAGTATTACGAGACATAGTACCGCCTATACCCCAAAGCTTTCGCCGCAGCCACATTCGTTCTGGGCTTTCGGGTTATGAAATTTGAATAACTGGTTTAAACCTTCACGAACGTAGTCGACTTCGGTTCCATCGATAAACGGCATAGCCTGTAGCGCGACATAGAGCTTAGCGCCGTCGGTTTCAAAGACCAGGTCATCCTTTTCAGGTTCGGTGACGGTGTCCAGCACGTAGCCAAAGCCCGCGCAGCCCGTCTGCTTAACGCCTAAACGTACGCCGAGGATGTCGGGGTTTTTAGCCACCAGCTCATGAATGTGCGCCGCCGCCGCAGGCGTAAGCGTTAAGCCACGCCAGGCAAAATCGGCCGGATTGAAGGTTTCTGAATGCAATTCCATAGGTCCACCTCATCTGATAAGCCACCAGGGCATAACACCATGTTAGTGATAACGATTATCACTTCAACCCCCTGACAGCAGGGGCTTTGGGCTAAACCGCCCTTTTTGGCTACTTTCTTTAAGCATAGACCCTGTGACGGGATGCGGATGGGATGGTGATATTTGTTTAATGCATTGATAAATAATGCATTTCAGAGGAAAGACGGTAAGGTGAAGGGCAAAAAGAAAAATTGTATTGGAAATACCTATTTTTGAGATAGATTTTTTATTTTCATGAATGCAGTCGATTATTAAAAAATCAGCCGCTTAATTCATCATAGCGAAAGACAATAGCGGGAATAAAAAATGTTCGTACGTACCGGGCATAAAGATGTTTGATGGATAAATTAATCATTATTTATCAAACTGATAGTGGTTAAATTCCGATCACGATTAATTACATAAACTCGTCACTTTTCGGCGTAATGTTTCCCTTGTTAACCAGTCAATCAGTAAGGGATTACATTATGTGGAGCGCCCATAAAGCCGCAGTATATGCTCGTCAGCATGCTGGCCAGCATAGCCAGAAAAGATGCGCAGAATTCGTTTCAAAAGCCATTCGCGCCGGCGGTGCTAATCTACAGAACACGCATTATGCTAAGGATATGAAAAGCAATTTAATTCTGGCTGGCTTCCACCAGGTTTACGGTGAGCCTGTTGAGGGTGATGTGGCGGTGATCCAGCCCACAGCCCACCATCCCTATGGCCACGTATGCATCTATGGCGGGAACGGCGTCTGGTACTCTGATTTTGTTCAGAGAACAATGTATCCGGGAAAAGAATACCGGGAAGTAAAGCCAGCGTATGCAATTTACAGACATGACTGATATGAAAAAAATAATTCTGGCGGGCCTGCTTCTGCCCACTCTCATATCAGCTGCACAGACGTTACCACCTGAGGCATCCGCTGCCCTTCAGTTTAATAAATGGTACATCTCGCAAATTATTAGCGGGAAAGAGCCCCAGAAAAACTATGACGAGTTGAGACCCTACGTCACCCGTGAAACCATCAGCAAACTCAAAGCGATGGATAAGCTGGATCCAGATGAATATGACGTGCCTGACGTCGATATGTTCATTAAGGCTCAGGGATATGAAGATGACTGGGGCGTAGTCAGTGCGCGGGCGCTGGATTACGATGCCGCCTGCATGCAGGTCTACATTTCATTCGGCAAAAAGCGGGATCACACCGTGATTGACTGCATGGTCAAGGAAGATGGCGAGTGGAAAGTCGAATCCGTGGCCAGCATGAATATTCCAGACAACCTGACGATGGAGTAAACCGACGATATGACAGAGGTACTGATGCCATGCATCTTCGCGGATACCCCTGTCGTATCGCCAGAAAGCAAAAAATCCGCGCTGGTGGTTTACCGTCGGACCCCTTAGCTTCAGTGATGGAACGCGACGGCAAAGCCCTGTTCACGCCAGTGGTCGAGCTGTTGCTGCTGGCGAGGCGTTGGCTCTTTTCCGGTCCAGACGAAAATTTTTTGCCCCGGGAAGAGTTCCGGACGCGGAGAATCAATCGGTTCGGCCAGCACGTCGATATGCCAGCCCTTGTAGGCCAGACGGGCCGCTTCCAGCCACAAATGCGTACGGTCGTCGCACTCCCACCCTATCAGCAGCGCGTCTTTCCCCGCTTTTTTGCGCGATTCCACCAGGCTTGTAACGGCAAACTCAATCAGGACGCCATCAAGCAGGCTCGCCATATGGCGCACCGTATTCTGGTCCTGGTTCATTCGTTGTCGTACAGGGGTGATGATGTTATCAATCAGTACATCCATCGCATGATCGCGACGGAACTCACCGATTTTGGCGCGCAGCTTTGCCGGATTGGCGTAGCGCAGAACGGTTAACATCTCTTCCTGAAACGATGCCCAGTTCCCCTGAGTCATCACTTCCGTATTTTCAAGAAGCGCTTTTACTTTGCCGACCGAAACACCCGTTTTCATCAGGCGTTTGATCTCTTCGATACGCAGGATATCTTCATCGTCAAACTGACGATGACCCCCTTCGCTGCGCTGCGGCTTCAACAATCCATAACGGCGCTGCCAGGCACGCAGCGTAACGGGGTTGATACCGCATCGTTCGGCTACTTCGCCGATACTGTAATAGGCCATTAACTCCCTCACGCACAATACTTCCATACCTAACCAAACCAACCTTATCAGATTGTACAATATATTTGTATAACTAACTCCGGGTTCGGAGGCAAGTGAATGGCCCAGAGAACCACTCACTCGTTAATGTATTGTTGTATAAATTTAGCCAAACGTACAGGTCACTCTTAAGAATGACGTACAGGATTTCTATAAATCATACTTTTTCTCTGGCCAGGCAATCGCCGGAATGCCCCCCAGACGCGGGCTGGCGAACAGGTTTCCCTGGAACTGAGAAATCCCGGCAGATTCCAGCCACATCCACTCTTCAGCCAGCTCTACGCCGACTGCGCAGAACAGAATTTCCAGGGACGCGCAGCATTTGATGATCGCCTGAATAATAGCCTGACGCGGGCCGCTCTTGTGCACGTTGGCAATCAAATCACGATTAATCTTAATTCTGTCCGGCTGGAACTGGGCCAGCAGTTGCAGACCGGCGAACCCCGCACCAAAGTGATCGATAGCCACGCTAATACCGGCGCTTTTAAGCTGTCTGACCGCGCTGGTGAACTCCTCAAAGCGCGAGATCGCCTCGCTCTCGGTAAACTCGACCACAATTTGCTCCGGCACAAAACCGTTCGCCTCTATTGCCGTGAGTAAAAAATCGACGGCACCGGGTACATTGACCAGCGTCATTGGCAGCAGATTGATGGACAATGTTTGATTCCCCAGGCCCAGTGCGCTGGCCATCGACAAAGCCACCTGCTTGCTCGTTAAATCCGATTCGTACAGCGCCTCACGCGGCTGGTTAGCAAAATACTCTTCCGGCGACTCCCCGGACGGCGTGCGGAGCAGGGCTTCCCATGAGACCACCTGCTGCATAAACGGATCGACGATAGGTTGAAATGCGAAACTACAGTCAGCCCCCTTTGCCACAACCGTCGGCTGCGAAGATAACGGCGTGTTTTCGGTGACAAATTCCCAGGAATCTGCCGAAGGCAGCTCAAAATAGTTCGCTTTTTCAGTGGCTTCAACGAATGTGCGGAAAAATTGCAGGGCGCGATCGTTATAGGTCAGCTGATAGCGGGTAGTGCCTTTATCGAGAACCTGTTGCAGCACTTCGTCCGTGTCGTACTGACGAAGGTCAAAAAGCTCCATCCCGGCGTTGCCAAAGCGCCGGGAAGGACCGTGATCGCTCAATAATTCAACCACGTTGTGATGCCGTGGGTCGCGGCAGATGAGCTGATAGATCTCATTTACGTTCTCAGCGGGCCCTTCAAGTAATTGAAAAAAGTGTGTGCCGTTAAACAGCAAAATCCCCGTTACATCTAACTGGCGATTTCTACAATTTGCAGCATCGACCATGTCTTCCAGCGCTTTAACTGGAACGTCCTCGCAGATATGACTGCGGTAAATAATGGTTGTGAGCATGCTAATCCTGGAAATTGAAGGGGTGACCACGAAAACGCGTGGGGAGAACTCTGTTATAGCACATTTATTGCCCAACAAATAATTTACATCTCAACGATTTACGCGGCTTCTTTACGCTATTTGCTTGCTTGTACAACTCTGCGACGCCGCTTCGGATTGTACAATATATTCTGTAAATTCCGCATAAAATTTAACACGCTCAACTATATGATAAATAATATATTTATAAAATATATTATAAAATTCTTAAGAAATTGTACATTTTAAATGTACAGATTTGAAAATTATGTATACCTTAAATGTAACGTTACTGATTACAGAATTTTACAGGAGCGAAACATGCAGCAGAAAGGTTACGTCGCAGACTCAGCAACCGCCATTGCGCAGTACTTCGAAAAAGCCGCGCTTCCAACCCAGCAGGAAACCCTGGGCCAGGTTGTTGTTGAAATTCTTAGCGATGGGCGAAATCTGAATCGCAAATCGCTCTGCACAAAACTGTTAAGTCGCCTCGAAAAGGCTAAAGGCCCTGAAGAGGAACGCCATTATCACCTGCTTCTTGGTCTGCTCTTCGAACGTTAATGTTATGAAAGGCAGTGATGCAGATAGCCTGATCGACCAGCTTATTGGAGAAGCCGCGCTTTCACTCTTGAAGGGGCGCGCTCCCGTGACGACCGAGGGGTTGGTTCAGCATCTGCGTAACATGCAAGCACGTGAAACGGATCCCCAGCGGCGGGAGACACTGGCGACGGTGATAGCTGAAATCAGCTCTGGCACGGTCGCTTTTACAGGTCGCAGAACCGCACAAGGACGAACACAGAGAGAGGGATCTCTTAAGAATAATCGAGACAATGTAGTGCCGTTATTTGGTCATGGAAAACCTTCCAGTCCCAAGAAGATACATTGACTACAACTTCACAGCTACGGTGAGAACAAATGAGACAAAATATTCAGCTTCAACCCGAATACCACTCTGCCTTTTTAGATAGCGCGCTGTCGGAGTATTTCCGTCATGCGGGCGATCGCTTTGCTGAAGAGTCTGCCATTTTTTCGACTGCGGTTCGTTGTATTCTCGCTTCCGAAGGTCATCTGACCAACAAAGCGATCATTCTCTGGCTGATCCAGACGCTGGAAACCACCGACGACGTCGTCAAGGCGGATGTGATCCGTAAGACGCTGGAGATTGTTGTCGGTTATACCATGGACGATCTTTAAGGCCTCCCCCTTCCCCCATAAACGGATAGCGTGCCAGGCGCGCTATCCGCTGCCCTTTCAGGTTACTGGTTGTGCATAACTGTTTTCCAGGTAGTCCCGAAGCAGGTTCGGTCGGCTCTTTTTCTCAATTAATTTTCTCAGCAAGACGATCAACTCGTAATCGCTACGCAGATTAAATTTCTGCATCATCATATACTTATGGGTAAAAACCGTTTTCTCGCTCATGTCCAGCGCGTGAGCGGTCTGCACAACCGACAGCCCTCTGTAGAAATTGACCATAATACGCACTTGCTGTCGGGATAACCCCTTATGCTGGCAGTCGAAACAGCGCTTTTTATTCCACGTGTAACCCGGTAATTGCGTCCTGAACCACGCGATAAACAGGACGCCGCTAATACGATCGAGCGATGCACGGCGAGGGAGAAATATAATGTCCTCAAAGCAGGAGGGTAACGCCGTAAAGCGCAGCTCATCGTCGACGAGGCCTATCACAATCCCTTTTTGCCGGGCCAGTAACTCGGGAAAACAGGTCAGCGTTTCACCCTGACATAATGAAAGGACAATGATATCGGCCTGACTGACGTTTTCATGGGTCAGGCCAGGGTTAAACGTGATGGCGCGATGAAAGTTATGCTTAAAAAAATCCTCGAAAAAGTACTGTAGCCCAGCCTGAAAAAACAGATCCGTATCCTGAATCAGAATATTCAACATCGTTCATCCCCACGTCGTTAATAAATGCTTATCACCGGCATTCAGTTGTACTGCATCGTCATCACCACAACTGCACTGATGCTGCCCGGCGTGGCGCCACCCGTTACGGATTTGACCGAAGCCTGCATATCCATGGTCGCGGTTCTGTCGGCGGCAATGGTTTGGGTCATGCTGGAACCTGTTCCTTTGAGCGTACCGGTTTGGGCATCAAGCATGGCTATCGCCACGTGGGAGGCCGACCCGCTGTTTAGAAAATAGTCTGCCCCCGCCACGGGATCGGGGCTGCCGGTAAAAGAGACGGTCACACGCTGCGTTCCCGTTGGGCACTGGGTAAACAGCAGGCTGAAGGATACCGGATCTGAAGTCGAGCCCGGCGTCGCCATGTTGGTTGCCTGAATATTGCCCAGGTTGACATCAAGGCTGTTATTCCCGCCATTGAATACGCACGGCGACGCAACGATATTCCCCGTCACGCCGACGTTCACGCTATCAGCGGAGAAAACTTTCCCGCTGAGTAAAACCAGCAACAGCAAAGTGCTGTACCTTATTTTCATCTTGTTACCTGCTACTGATAGGTCAAATTAAGGGTCGCGGAGGCATTCGCTGAGCCTGACTCCACGCGGGTCAGCGTTTGGTAATATCGCGCCGTTAACGGTAATGTCTCCTGTCCGCCAGCAGACTGGCGCAGGAAAAGTCGGCTGTTCATCACCAGCGGTGTCCCGTTATAGATAAGCTGCACCCCAACCCCTTTTGCGGTGCCGGCATTTCCCTGCCCGGTTAAGGCCATCACGCTGGTGTTCGCGCTGTCCGGATTCTGTATGCCACTGAGCGAGACATTAATATTGGTTCCGGCGGCGCAGGTCAGTCCCAGGTTTTGCGTGTTCTGTGCCCCCGTCGGCGTGGTGCCAACCACGGAGCCGAACGCCGAAGCGGGAATATCCCCTATCGGGAACGTCAGCTGTGACGTATTGACCGTGCACGCCAGGGCATTAATGGTTCCGGAGGTGAGTTGCACGGTCAGGCCGTCACGGTAGATACCGTCGCTCCCCTGAAGCGTTACGACGCCGACAACCCCTGGCGTTAACGCCCCCGACGACACCGGGCCCGTCACCACCAGCTCGATCTTCCCGCCGTACCAGTCCACGTAGGAGGTCTGCGCGTTGTAGGAAAACGTATTGCTCGGGTTTTCAAAATAGGCGTTTGAAGAAAAGCGTATGCCTATCCCGCTGACGTTAGTGTTGTAAACATGGTTGCCGTAGCTGCTCGGCGTGGCGCTGGTGTAGCGCATGCTAAATCCCAGCATCAGTGGATTGGTACAGCCGGTAAGATAGGAACCGGTGTTCGAGGCCGCGCCGGAAAAGACCACCGTGCCGACGGGCGCATCGCGCTGCACGTTGATGGTTCCCACGGACAGGGTTGAAAGCTGCGGCGTGATGGTAGTGCAGGTACCGGCACGGGCGAGGTTTCCCGCCGCGAGCAAACCAAGAAGCAAAATCGCGTTAAAACATTTCATGTTAGCGTTCCTGACGGCAGGTGGCGCGCATATCAGCGATCCCGCCGTACGTTGAGTGTTTCGGCAGGCTGAAATCAGCGCGGCATTGCTGGCTGGACTGACTGCCCCACGTCGCGACTAGCGTTCCCTGGTCGCGCATTCCGGTTAAATAAACCTGGCCGCGATCGCCCACAATAAAGCTGCCGCTGTCATCACCGACGAGGGTAACCACCGCGCCAAACGGCACGGCGCGATCGTTGTCGGTTAAGGTCATCAACACCCGACGACCCGATTTCGCAAGGTAATCGGCTTTCACCACCGCTCCCCGCGTCGGCGTTACCGTGCGGGTGTTAATCTCCAGTTCGACATCGTCCGGCATATTTTCCGGATCGAGAGTGAGATCGTTTTTCCGGTAGACCGAAAGGTTGCCCACAACCGTATAACCGCGGAAATCTGTCCGTACACCGGGCTGATTGCGGATATCCACGCCGTGCGCGCCAGGGGCTTTGATTAAGGCGTTAGTCTCCCCCAGCGGCTGAGAAAGCGTGATGCCATCGGCGTGGGCGAGAATGCCGCCTTGCAGCCCGTAATTCAGGCGTTCACTGTTTTTGTCATAGCCATAACCCGCCGTCACTTCGCCATAGGTGCCCCGGTAGTCCGCGTTCAGGTTGCCGGTATAGCCCACGCCCTCTGTGCCATATCCCTGCTGAACGTTCCAGTTCAGGGCTCGGTTTTCGAGCGCAACCCCGTTCAGGCCGATACTGCGCGTCGTCCCGTTATTCCTGCTGGCGTTCATGCCGTAGTTAGCCCACGTCTGCGGCAGAAATTTATCCAGCGGAATGCTGATGTTGAACGCCAGCAACTGGTCGTGGTCAGCCTGTTTTTGACCGTCGTGGCTCTCCGACGCTGAACGGACATTTCTGCTGTAGGTCCATGTCATGCCATAGCTGATGTTGTGCCAGTAGTTGCTATAGCCGACGCTCCACGACGCCATCGACTTACCGTCATTCCAGTAATCTTCTCGCGCCGCAGTGAGCGTGATCGCCCCCAGGTTATCCCCCAGCATCTGGCTCATCGTCAGCTCTGCACGGTTACGCCGCCTGTCCTGAAGCGCACTGCCGTCGCCGTACGAATCGAGTACGTCCTGCATCCAGTAATAGCCGCGGGTGGAGTAGCGATACCCGGCAATCGCAAAGTTTGTCCCGGTATTGATAAAATTCTTGCTGTACCGGGCTCGCCACGACTGACCGCTTGTTTTCGCGGTATGCTCCGGCGTCGACCAGCCCTGAGTGACGTCAGCGGATATCGCCCCGAGATCGCCCATGTTTTTGCCCACGCCCAGAGCCGCCGACTGGTACTTATCTGCCCCCTGAACGCCGCCATAGAGCGTGATGCCGTGGCGGAGGCCGTAAATCCCGGTCAGTTGCCCGAAAGGCGTTTTCTCCACGCTACGGTTGTACGAGCGATACTGCCCGGCGGTAAGGGCATATTTGAGGCGGCCCTCCCGTTGCAGGACCGGCAGCGAAGCGTACGGCAGGGTAAAATGTTGCTCACTGCCGTCGGCTTCGACGATCGTCACATCCAAATCCCCCGCGCCGCCCGTGGGGTACATGTCCGCGATCTCAAACGCGCCCGGCGCCACGTAGCTTTGGTAGATTTGATAGCCATTCTGACGCACCACGACCTGCGCATTGGTTCGCGCAATACCGCGCACTACCGGCGCGTAGCCCTTTAGGGAATCCGGCAGCATATCGTCGTCGGACGCCAGCTGGACGCCGCGAAACGGCATGCTGTCAAACACATCGGCAGGCGCGGAACTGTCGCCAAGCGTGAGCTGGGCTTTCAGAGGAATGATGGCGCGCTGCATCCAGGTGTAGACGTTGTCCCACCTGTCCTGGCCGGACGCATCACGGGACCAGGTGGTGTAGTTGCGTAACCGCCAGGGGCCGACATTGATACCAGGCCGCAGGTTGGCATACTGGCTGTCGCTGCTGGTATCCGCCCCGCTTCTCGCCCGACTATTCGCACCGCTCAGGCTGTAGTTGAGCATGGCGGCGGTAATGCCCTCATCCCACCTATCTGGGGGAACATAACCTCTGGCCGGGAGATCGATAGCCGCCTGCGGGATGCTGATCGCCAGACGCTGGGCGCCGAACTGGAAGTCTGCGCTGGCCTGTGGGATCGCCTTGAGATCTGCGCACTCACGCTGAGCGGCGAGCTGTGGAAAAAGCGCCGTTTTCACGCCCCACGCTTTTAACAGCCCGACGCTCAGGCACGGCTGCAACGTTTCGCTGCCGTTGGCATCCTTCACCGCGATGAAGCGAATATCCCGCGTTTCCAGCAGCTGGTCGTCAAGAATAATATCAACGTGGTACGTCCCGGGCGCCTGCGAGCCGGATTCAAAGGCTGATAAATCCGCTTTTCCCATTCCGGGATTATCCAGCTCTATCAGTTCCGTATTAAACGTATCGCTGGCATACAGCGCGGGAGAGATACCCGCGAGCGCGAGGGCAATAAATATTGCCAGACGTGCAGGCTGCACTGTATTAAATGCCGTGGTCATGACGAACACCTGATTAATGCAAAGGGATCACAAACTGGCCCGGTGTAATTCGCCAGGACTGCCATAATCGTTAATGACCTTAAACGTCAGCGCATTGCCCTGGGCCCCCTTCGGTAACTGAAACCAGGCTGAACCTGAAGGCATTACGTACGTGACATCGTCGAGTTTTTTATCCCCTACCGTAATTTCATTGAAGTTGATAACGTACGGCGTAGGGTTATTCACCTGGAGGGTATTCCCCGCACGATGCCAGGTTAATTTGTTGGCCTGGTCTTCGGGCGTAGACGCGCGAAGACGCTCTGGCCGATAAATCAATTTAATGCGCGTTTTAACGGCAATTTGCAGCGCGTTCATCTGCTTTGAGGCCGATGGAATAGCTTTAATATTTAACCAGAATAAACTTTCCTGTTCCTGGGGCAGCGAGCCCGTCATAACAATACGCTCAAGGTTTTTTTGCCCACCGTCCAGCCGATACAGCGGAGGGGTAATAATAAAAGGCGCTTTACCGGACTGACCATCCTGAACATCGATCCACGACTGGATTAAATAAGGAACGTTATCAGGATTAGTAATACTTATTGACGCCTCTTTTTTAGCCCCATCGAAAATAATACGGGTGCCGCCAATAACGACGCCGGCGCGGGCGGATGTCAACGTAAGCGTTAACAGCGCCATAGCCAGGCCAGTTGTGGTGATAAAACGCATTTTAATACCTCATAAAGCAAGGGGCCGGGCGGCCCCCCGCTGATTACTGCCAATGACCTAGTTGTAAACCACGGAGAAGTTTGCGACTGAGTTAGCCGGACCCGCGGTAACGGACGACGCGGTAGAAACATACTGAGCGTAGAAGTTCAGCGTATTATCGGCCGTGCTGCTCAGCGCGTAGGTATACCCATTGCTGCCGTGCAGCGGCAGATCGGCTTTATCTGCCGTCATCAGGTTAATCGCCACCCCTGTGGCTGCCCCTGCCACGGACGTATCCACCGCCAGCAGGCTGGCATTGGTTAAATCCGGCGTGCCGTCAAAACGGACTTTTGCATTAGTGACCGTCACCGGACAGTTTTTCAAAATAATATTGAACTGTGTCGCAGCCGTTCTGGCACCCGTCGTCGGAAATTCCGTTTTATAATAATCGCCTAATACCACCACCTGATTCTTAGATGCCACATCAACGTCGCAGGCAGAATCCAGAATATTCCCGTTAAAATTAACGGTACCGGCCGCCGCAAATACATTCGTCACGGTGAGTGCAGAACCTGCCGCTAACATTGCTATCATCAATTTCTTATTCATAAATCTTTATCCTGTATTACCTTATTTATTACTGACATTCAGTTGCAGAAATAAAAGCCCTGCCGACAAGTCAAAATTTATACAACTCTTATTCCGCGCACAATGATTTTCAGGGTCTAGCTGTAGACCCTGCTTTAACAAAAACAAAACATATTCGCCAGGAAACGCCTTAAGAATAATGGTCACAGTCTACTTTTAGACCTGAGTTAAAAATATTTTAAATTCAATTAATTAACTCCTGAAAAAAGACAAGTCTATAATTAGACTTGCCGAAAACATTCCCTGACCCACTGTTTTTTAAGATAATTCTTCATGCCGATCAAAAAATGATCGCATGAGTGAGTGAGGTCTCAAATGAATACCCGATTCGCCCCCGAGCCAGAAGTTGATAAGTCAACAGCGCTTGGTGCTAAGCCTTTTAAGCACATTGAAAAAATAATCGATAATGTTCTGCCGCATGCGGAGAGATGCATTATGGCTAAAGGGGAAGTTATCCATTATTACTCAGGGGATACCCGTCTGTGTTTTTTACTGTTACACGGCAGCGTGGCCTTGCACCGCCGTGGTGACGGCATTGTTTTAAATTCTGAATCCGCGCCGTTTATACTCGGCGTAAGCAGCCAGTTTTCGTCTGAACATCTGTACGTCAGAGCGCTGGAAACCTCAGAAGTGGCTCGCGTTTCGCTGGCGTGTTTCAATCATGTTATTGCCCAGCAGAATTTATGGGAGCATTTCTCAAACCTGCTGATCTATACCGCATCGCGCGTCTACGAGCATTGTGCCCAGATATCGCAAATGTCGGCTTATGACATCATCCGCTTTCAGCTGGTAGAACTGATGCAGGAGCCGGAAGCCATAAGACAAAACATAACCGCCGCGGCCTACATCAAAAGCCGCACCTATCTTTCACGCAGCGGTATTATGCGGATCCTGGCGGAGTTGCGGACAGGGAAATACATCACCATGGAGCGCGGCGTGCTAATCGAGATCCACCATTTACCCCGTAAGTACTGAGGCCGTATTTATCTCTGGAGAAGGTGGAAAAGAAGAGCGACACTATAGAAAGTACTGTCTCTTTCCAGGTTAACGCTATGTTTTCTGACAAACCATCGCATCGCGGCTCTCCCTATGCCCAGGAACTGATTTCTCATTTACAGCCGCACTGCGCCACGCATAAAACCGATCGCGGTGAACAGCTCGATCTTCAGGTTAACGGGCAAAGCATGTGTTATTTAATTCTTGAGGGCACGATCGCCATCTACAGAAGAAGCGACGACATGATGCTTTCAACGGCGCGCAGTCCCGCCCTGTTTGGCCTCGCTAATCTGACGGACATTTATTTTAACGATTATCTCAGAACGGTGACGCCTTGCCTGATCGGTGTGCTCACGACTGACCGCGTGGCTGACATTATTAAAGAGAAGGCGCTGTGGGGGCTGCTTTCTCAACATCTTATGTTTGTCTATAACCGCCTCTATCACAACGTCATGCCGAAAGGCGCGCCAACGGCCTACGAGATGATTCGACAGCAGCTCATGCTGCTCATGCAGGAAGATGACAGCTACCGGTGCAGCGTGACGGCGGAAAAGTATATCAGGGATAAAACCCAGCTTTCCCGAAGCGGCGTAATGCGGATACTTGCTGACCTGAAAACGGGCGGGTTTATCGAAATGGAAGAAGGCCGGCTCATTAAAATTAACAAACTACCGGCTAAATACTGAGTTTCGGGTACAAAAAAGGCCGCGCTTGCGGCCTTTTCTTCACTGCTTAATGGACGTGAACGCCCAACCGCCAGGCAAAGTAGATCTCTTCTTTCAGCTCGTTTGAAGAGAGCGCCAGCAAATCCGTAAATTCCAGCTCAAGCTGTTTCAGCTTCTTCAGGTACTGCGCTGGAGACAGATTGCTTTTATCGCGACGTAAATATTCAATTGCCAGTCGTGTTGGGGTTATTTCAGTATCCATGATGTCCTCGCTTATGTTCAAAACGTGACCAGTATATCACAACCGGACGGCTATTTTTTGACCAAAAACAAGACATCTGGAAACTTTACACAACGGCCGTCGTCAGCCTGGACGAACAGCACAGGCGATCCTGCTCGTCCAGAATATCGATCTGCCACACCTGATGACGGCCTCCGGCGTGCAGCGCACGGCAAACGCCGCGCACGCGCCCGCTGCGAACGGCGCGGATGTGATTGGCATTGACCTCCAGCCCGACCACCTTCTGCTCCCCTTCCGTGCACAGGTAGCCTGCGACTGAGCCGAGCGTTTCAGCCAGCACGACGGACGCGCCGCCGTGCAACAGGCCAAACGGCTGATGCGTACGGCTGTCTACCGGCATCGTCGCCTCCAGTTCGTTGTCGCCAATGCGCGTGAACTGGATATCCAGTAAGCCGACCATGTTTCCTGCACCCATGGCATTTAATGCCTCCAGCGTGACCGCACGTTTCCAGATCATCCCATAATCTCCAGTAAAGCCTGCAATGGATGGCGCACACCGTTACCTTCCACCCGCTTCACCTGGCTGCGACAGGAGTACCCCGTTGCCAGACAGCGGTTGCGCGGCAGGCGCTGCATTGCCTGATGCCACGACAGCTCATAAATGCCGAGGGAATTGGCGTGGTTTTTGACTTCATGACCGTAGGTGCCAGCCATACCGCAGCAGCCCACGTTGACGCTTTCCAGCTTCGCACCAAAGCGGGCGAAGATAGACGCCCACTGGGCGGGCGCCGTCGGCAGCGCGGTCACTTCAGTGCAGTGCCCAAACAGATACCAGGATTCTCCGCTGGCCTCCTGAGCGTCCGTTTGCTTCAGCACCGCAGGCAGCCACTCGTGGACCAGTAAGACCTGAAAATCACCGCGCGTATCGCCGAGCGTCTGCTTATATTCGTCGCGATAGCAGAGCACCAGCGCCGGATCGACGCCAACCATCGGCATGCCGAGCTGCGCCACGCGGTTCAGGAAGTCTGAAGTTTTCTGCGCGGTTTTCGCAAAGCGGGTCAGGAAGCCTTTAATATGCTGCGCTTTACCGTTCGGTGAGAACGGCAGCACCACCGGCTGATAACCCATTTTCTCCGCCAGACGCACAAAATCCGCCACCACCTGCGCATCGTAGTAGCTGGTAAACGGATCCTGCACCACCAGTACCGTCTTCGCTTTCTGCTCCGGCGAGAGTGCCTCCAGCTGTTCCAGGGTCATATTCGCCGAGCGGTGCCCCACCAGCCGACGCTGCAACGAGGGAACAGAGAGCAGCGGCAAATCGACCATCCCGATATGTTTTTCGGAAAGCTTGCGCACCAGCGGCTGGTTGATAAAGAAGTTAAAGGTTTTTGGCGCACGGGCCATCAGCGGCGCGTAGCTCTCGACCGTCGCCACCAGATGGTCGCGCATTGGGCGCAGATAACGCGTGTGGTACAGCTGGAGGAAGCGTGAACGGAACTCCGGCACGTCGATTTTAATCGGGCACTGGGTTGAACATGCCTTGCACGCCAGGCAGCCGGACATCGCCTCCTTCACCTCGTGGGAGAAATCATATTCGCCTTTATTCGCATGCCAGCTGTTGCGGGTGCGTTCGATAAGCCCGCGCAGGCTGGCGCGTTTTTCCGGCAGCTCCTGCTCCAGCTTGAGCGGGTCAACGCCGCGATCGGCCAGCAGGCGCAGCCATTCTCGCACCAGCGTCGCGCGTCCTTTCGGGGAGTGGATGCGGTTGCTGGTAATTTTCATCGACGGACACATCGGGCTTTTCACATCAAAGTTGAAGCACAGCCCGTTGCCGTTACACTCCATCGCGCCGCGCCAGGAAGCGCGCACCGCAATCGGAATTTGGCGATCATAGGTGCCGCGCTTAACGGCATCCACCCGCAACATCGGCGCATCAACGCCCTCCGGCGGGCAGATTTTTCCCGGGTTGAGGCGGTTATCAGGATCGAACGCGGCCTTCACCTTACGCAGCTCGGCGTAGAGCTGTTCGCCAAAAAAGGCCGGGCTGTACTCGGCGCGGAACCCCTTGCCGTGCTCGCCCCACAGCAAACCGCCGTATTTGGCCGTCAGGGCCACAACCTCGTCGGAGATCTCCTTCATCAGGATCTCCTGCTGCGGATCGCACATGTCCAGCGCCGGGCGCACGTGCAGCACGCCCGCGTCAACGTGCCCGAACATACCATAGCTCAGGCCATGACCGTCGAGCAGCGCGCGAAACTCAACGATGTAGTCAGCCAGATGCTCCGGCGGCACGCAGGTATCTTCCGCAAAGGGAATCGGCTTCGCCGCCCCTTTCGCGTTGCCGAGCAGCCCCACCGCCTTTTTACGCATCGCGTAGATGCGCTCGATGCCGGCGAGATCGTTACACAGCTGCCAGCCAATGACGCCGCCCTCGCCCTGCGCAATCAGCTCGTCCAGCCGCTGGCAGAGTGTGCTCATCTGGCTTTCAATGAGCTCTGCGTCGTCCCCGGCAAACTCAACGATGTTCAGGCCGAGCATCTCTTTATCCGGTACGTCGGTAATCAACTCGCTCACCGAGTGCCAGACGATATCTTCCCGGGCCAGATTCAGCACCTTAGAGTCGACGGTTTCCACCGACAGCGCCCGCGCTTCCACCATAAACGGGGCATTACGCAGCGCGGAGTCAAAGGAGTTGTATTTGACGTTTACCAGACGGCGCACCTTCGGCAGCGGGGTGATATCCAGACGCGCTTCGGTGATAAAGGCCAGCGTACCTTCTGACCCGGTCAATACGCGGGTAAGATCGAACTGGCTCATGTCGTCGTTGAAGACATGTCGCAGATCGTAACCCGTCAGGAAGCGGTTTAGCTTCGGGAATTTGTCGAGGATCAGTTCGCGATTTTCGCGACAGCGCTCCAGCACGGTGCGATAAATCCGTCCGCTGGTGGTGCTCTCCTTTGCCAGCGTTTCGGCCAGTTCGATCGGCATCGGCTGGGTGTCGAGAATATCACCCCCCAGCAGCACCGCCCGCACCCCCATCACGTGATCGGAGGTTTTACCGTAGACCAGCGAGCCCTGCCCGGAGGCATCGGTGTTGATCATCCCGCCAAGGGTCGCGCGGTTGCTGGTGGACAGTTCCGGCGCAAAAAAATAGCCGTACGGTTTTAAAAACTGATTGAGCTGGTCCTTGATCACCCCCGCTTCCACGCGCACCCACCCCTCTTCCGGGTTGATCTCAATGATGCGGTTCATATAGCGGGACATATCAATGATGATGCCCTGATTCAGCGCCTGCCCGTTGGTGCCCGTACCGCCGCCGCGCGGGGTAAAGACGAGAGAGGTGAAACGCTCCTGCGATGCCAGGCGGGCGATAAGCGCCACGTCCGCGGTAGAGCGCGGGAAAACGACGGCATCGGGAAGAAGCTGGTAGATACTGTTATCGGTTGCCATCGTCAGCCTGTCGGCATAATTGGTGGCGGTATCACCTGTAAAACCCTGTTGCTCCAGTGCCTGCAAAAAATTAAGCACCAGCTGAACGACGCCAGGTGCCTGAGAAATCTGTGGGATCATGACTATCGTCCCTAATGAGAGTGGTGGGAATCGTTTGCGTTGTATCACAACTTTTTATCACATTTTTTTCTTATACGCTCAGCAGAATTACAGGCAGAATTCGCCTGTCAAAAATCGCTGAGATCATTAATGATTAAAGAGATGCGGTTTACGTTCTCGCCAGTCAGACTGGCGTTCTTTTAAGGAAAGTTTTATTTATGGTCAACCTTCGCCAGCCCAGGGATGTTGCGCAAATTTTACTGTCGGTGCTGTTCCTGGCCCTCATGATTATTGCGTGTCTGTGGATTGTTCGGCCTTTCGTGCTCGGCTTTGCCTGGGCCGCTACCGTTGTTGTCGCCACCTGGCCTTTACTCTTACGCTTGCAGAAACTGCTGTTTGGTCGTCGCGGCCTCGCCGTAATGGTGATGACGCTGCTGCTGTTCCTGCTGTTTATTATTCCCATTGCACTGCTGGTGAATAGCCTGGTGGACAGCAGCGGCCCGGTTATTCGCGCGGTCACCAGCGGTGACATGACGCTGCCGGATCTCGCGTGGCTGAACAGCATTCCGGTCGTGGGCGCTAAACTGTACAGCGGCTGGCATAGCCTGCTGGAGATGGGCGGCAGCGCGCTGATGGCGAAAGTGCGTCCGTACATCGGCACGACCACCACCTGGTTTGTGGGTCAGGCCGCCCACGTTGGCCGCTTTATGATGCACTGTGCGCTGATGCTGCTCTTCAGCGCCCTGCTCTACTGGCGCGGCGAGCAGGTTGCACTGGGCGTACGTCATTTCGCCACCCGGCTGGCAGGCAAACGCGGCGACGCGGCCGTACTGCTGGCAGCCCAGGCCGTTCGCGCGGTGGCGCTTGGCGTGGTGGTGACGGCGCTGGTGCAGGCGGTGCTTGGCGGTATCGGACTGGCGATCTCCGGCGTCCCTTATGCCACTATTTTCACTGTCGTCATGCTGATGACCTGTCTGGCGCAGCTTGGTCCGTTGCTGGTGCTGGTCCCCTGCATTATCTGGCTTTACTGGACGGGTGATACGACCTGGGGCACGGTGCTGCTGGTCTGGAGCTGCGTGGTGGGCACCATGGATAACGTGATTCGCCCGCTGCTCATTCGCATGGGCGCTGACCTGCCGCTGATCCTGATCCTGTCCGGGGTGATCGGGGGGTTGATTGCCTTCGGCATGATTGGTCTGTTCATCGGTCCGGTGCTGCTTGCGGTAACCTGGCGTCTCTTCTCCGCCTGGGTGCATGAAGTGCCGCCGCCGGGAACCGATCCGGACGTCATGTTAAGGGAACTAGAAGAGCTGGAAGACAAGAACGCGCAGTAAGGTTTTATGCCGGGTAGCCCCAGCGCTTACCCGGCCTACACTCTTTGCAGCAATACTTAAACGTTGCTAAACTATTTATTCTCTGCACACTGGTCAGACCCGCCTTTTCCAGCCTAAAACCGTCATTCTCTTCAAGAAATCTTTACCTACCTTTAACTATTGAGACGAATCCGATCGACTCAAAATCCTGGCATGCCTACTATTAAGACACGGTTATAAATCAACACCTTGATTTATAAGCATGGAAATCCCCTGAGTGAAACAACGAATTGCTGTGTGTAGTCTTTGCCCATCTCCCACGATGGGCTTTTTTTTATCCTTTTTACGTTCGCGTAATATTACAGCGGCTGAGCATCTGCCAGTCACCCGCCAGCACCCGCGTCTCCCCGGTCACCTGCACCGTTACAACCTCGCGAATATCCGCCGAGGAAGCGCCAACCTGTAGCTCAAACTCCCCTGGCTCGACAATTCGCTTCCCGTCCCGGCGGGTGAAATTGAACATCTCCACCGGCAGAGTAAAGGTCAGCGTGGCGGTTTCTCCCGGTGCAAGCGTAACGCGCTGGAACGCTTTCAGCTCCTGAAGCGGACGCACCTGCGTGGCGACCTTATCGCGCACGTAGACCTGCACCACTTCGCTGCCGCTGCGCTCGCCGGCGTTGGTGATATCGATACGTAATGTCACCTCTCCAGCGATCGGGACGCGGCTTTCAGCCAGCCGTGCCGCTCCCCAGCTAAATTGCGTCCAGCCGAGCCCGTAACCAAACGGGTAACGCGCGCCGAAATGGAAGGCAAACGGCGTGCCCCCGCTTTTCAACTTGTGATTGTAGTAGTACGGCATCGCTCCGGCGCTTTTCGGCACGCTCACCACCAGCCTGCCCTGCGGTTCGGCGCGGCCGGTTAACACGTCGGCAATTGCCCAACCGCCTTCCTGTCCGGGCGCCCAGGCCATTATCAGCGCGGCCACCTTCTCTTCCAGCCCCTGAAGGTTATAAGGACGCCCGCCCGTCATGACGACAATCACCGGCTTGCCGGTTGCCACCAGCGCGTCCAGCAGCTGCTGCTGCACGCCCGGCAGCGCCAGCGAATCGGTATCCGAGCCTTCCCCCACGGTGCCGCTCTGGAATAGCCCGGCAAGGTCGCCAACGCAGGCCACCACTACGTCACTCGCTTGTGCAGCGCTCACGGCGTCGGGGATCAGATCCATGCGTTGTGACACCGGCGACTGCTGCATCGGCTTACCGCCGCTGTCGCCCGGGAAAACCGGCGCGCCCGCCATCCGTTTTTCAATAATGTGACACCCTTTCGCGTAACGTATCTGCGATGCGCCAAGGTACTGCTCCAGCGCGGCACGCGGGGTGGTCACCTGCGAGGTCTCTTCAACCATATCGCTGATGATCAGGTGAACCGGGAAGCTGTAGCCGCTCAGTAGCGCCAGCGGATCGTCTGCCGTCGGCCCGACTACCGCTACACGCGGTTTGCCGCCCAGAGGCAAAATGCCGTTATTTTCCAGCAGCGTTATCGATGTGGTTGCCACCTCGCGCGCCGCCTGTCGGGTCGCCTCGCTTTGCAAATCGATACCGTCTTCATCGACGTACGGGTTTTCAAACAGCCCGAGGCGGAATTTTTCACCCAGCACGCGCGCCACAATCTCATCCACCTTCGCCATGGAGATGAGCCCACGCTCTACCGCTTCCGCCAGGTGGCGCGCGCAGTCATCCTTCGGCAATTCCACATCCAGCCCGGCGTTAAACGCCAGCGCAGCCGATTCCGCTGGATCGTGAGAAATTCCATGGTGCTGGTGCAGCAGGCTGACGCCGCCGTAGTCCGCCACGATAATGCCGTCGAAGCCCCACTGCTCGCGCAAAACGGTGGTGAGCAGGAAATGGTCGCTGTGGCCCGGCTGATTATCGATGTCGTGATAGGCCGGCATTACCGAACCGGCGTTGGCCAGCTTGACCGCCATCTCAAACGGCAGCAGGAAAGTATCGTTTAGCTCGCTGAAGCCGAGATGGACCGGGGCATGGTTGCGCGCCCCTTCGCTGAACGAGTGGCCCACGTAATGCTTCAGGGTCGCCAGCAGATCGCGCTTGTCACCCTGCAATCCCTTCACGTACGCCGTGGCCATCACCCCAACCAGCCACGGATCTTCGCCAAAGGTCTCTTCCGTACGCCCCCAGCGTACGTCGCGGGAGACGTCCAGCACCGGGGCCAGCCCCTGCTGGCACCCGACTGAGCGGGCCTCTTTGCCAATCTGCTCCGCCGCGCGCTGCACCAGCGCCGGGTCCCAGGTGGAACCGTAGTTCAGCGACGACGGGAAGAGCGTGGCGTCTTTACACAGCAAGCCGACCAGACACTCCTCATGGAACAGCGCCGGAATGCCGAGCCGAGTCTCCTCCATCATCAGGCGTTGCAGGCGGTTGGCGGCACGCACGCCGGTCTTCGCATCGACAATGTGCGTGCCGAGCGGACGGGTGATCTGCCCGACGCCCAGCTTCAGCCTTTCGCTGAGGGACACCTGTTCGCTTACACCGGCAAACTTATCGCTCAGATCGCTGCGCTCGCGATGGTTGCCGTTTTCATCGAGGATCAGCCAGTATGCGTGCATCTGGGCAAATTTCTCTTCCGGGGTCATACGCGCCAGTAGATCGGCGACACGCTCGTGTACGGGACGTCCCGCGTCCCTGTAGATCGCAGTCATGGTTTACTCCTGTAGTGCGGATTGCGCTGCCGGGCTAAGCTGCCCCGCATCGTTTCGAATATCGCGTTTGCTGGCCAGCTCCCGGGCGATGGCGTCCACCAGCCGGCTGTTGAGTTTGTAGATGGCAAGGAGCGCCACCATGCACAGGAACAGCGCGCAGGGGATCAGGGTGAACAGCGCGTTGATCGTTGCGAGTACGTGAGGGGCCTGGTTTGCCTGTCCGGGAGCGTAATCCACCATGCCAAGCACCCAACCGACCACTGCCCCACCCAGCGCCAGCCCAAACTTGATGGCAAACAGGGCGGTAGAGAAGACCAGACCGTCCAGGCGGCGGCCGCTGCGGTGCTCTTCGTAGTCCACCACGTCTGAGAACATGGTCCATTGCAGCGGCGTGGTCAGGTTCTGAATAAAACTAAATACAATATTCAGACCGAATATCAGCCACACCTGCGAAGGGGGAATGAAGAAAATCAGCGCGCCAAAAATAACGAAGGAAATAATGGTCCACTGATAGGCACGCACGCGGTCGAATTTCCCCAGCAGGCGTTCTGATAATAATGCGCCGCTCAGGGATGCCACCATGCCGGAAACAATAAAGGCAAAGACCAGATCGGGACGTAACAGAACATAGTTAACGTAATACATGGTCGCAGAGCCGCGCGTTACGACGGCGGTTAACAGTAAAATATTAAACAGAAAAACAATTCGCCACTGGCTGTTGCCGGCCAGCAGTTTTAAATCCGTCAGCATCGAGCCGGAGGTGTCATTGCGCGGAGAGTAGCGCTCCCGGGTCATAAAGAAGCAGCAGAAGAATAAAACAATCCCCAGCAGCCCCATCAGGCTCATGGCATAGAAATAGCCTTTCTGCACATTACCCTGACCTAATAATGAGACCAGCGGCAGCGCAATAACCGTCACAATCAACCCGCCGATAAACGACAGGCCAAAGCGCCAGGATTGCAGCGAGTGGCGCTCGCGCGGGTCGAGCGTCAGCGCGCCGGGCATGGCGCAGTAAGGCACGTTAATGGCGGAGTAGATCAGGCTCAGGATGGCATACGTCACGCAGGCATAGACAATTTTTGCCGTCGCCCCGGCATCCGGCACGTAGAAGGTAATGAGGCAGCTCACGCCAAACGGAATGGCAAACCAGAGCAGCCAGGGGCGAAAACGACCGTGGCGCGTCTGAGTGCGATCCACCAGCGCGCCAATGCACGGGTCGACAAACGCATCGACCACGCGCACCACTAAAAACATGGTGCCCATAATGGCCGCTGGCAAACCGAATACGTCCGTATAGAAATAAGCGAGAAATAACGTTGCCGTTTGCCAGACCAGCGCGCTGGCCATATCACCCAGGCCATAACCTATTTTATCTTTGGTGCGTAATACAGAGGAGATTGTCATTGTTATTTGCCTTTTTATCAGGTTAAAACGTATTTCAACCAGTCGCGCATCATCCCGAAGGATGCACACGGTAAGGCTCAAGTATTAGCAACGCCTTGCCCGCTAACAATTGTCTAAATTAACAGGTAAATTATGATATTTGGTTTTTTGCTTTATTTGTGATGGTGAGCATATTCGCAGGAAAATAAAAAAGGCGAGGACAGATATCCTCGCCTTTTTCAGGTTATGTCGGTTTTACTTGTTCAGCTCTGCCAGGCTCAGCCAGGTTTGCACCACGGTGTCCGGGTTCAGGGAGAGGCTATCAATCCCCTCGTCCATCAGCCAGGCCGCAAAGTCTTCGTGGTCAGACGGACCCTGACCGCAAATGCCAACGTATTTACCCTGTTTCTTCGCCGCGCGAATGGCCATGGAGAGCAGCGCTTTCACCGCCTCGTTACGCTCGTCGAACAGCTCAGAGACGACGCCGGAGTCGCGGTCGAGACCAAGCGCCAGCTGCGTCATGTCGTTCGAGCCGATGGAGAAGCCGTCGAAGTGCTCCAGGAACTGCTCTGCCAGCAGGGCGTTGGACGGAATTTCACACATCATGATGATCTTCAGCCCGTTCTCGCCGCGCTTCAGCCCCTGACGCGCCAGCTCGTCCACCACCGCTTTCGCCTGATCCACGGTACGGACGAACGGGATCATGATCTCCACGTTGGTCAGCCCCATGTCGTTGCGCACGCGTTTCACCGCCTCGCACTCCAGCGCGAAGCAGTCGCGGAAGCTTTCAGACACGTAGCGGCCTGCGCCGCGGAAGCCCAGCATCGGGTTCTCTTCTTCCGGCTCGTAGCGCTCGCCGCCCACCAGGTTGGCGTATTCGTTGGACTTAAAGTCCGACAGGCGCACGATCACGCGTTTCGGGTAGAAGGCCGCGCCGAGCGTGGCGATCCCTTCCGTCAGGCGGCCAACATAGAACTCTCTCGGCGAGTCGTAACCCTTCATCATCTCGCGGATTTCGTTTTGCAGCTTCGCGTCCTGGTCGTCGAACTCCAGCAGCGCGCGCGGGTGAACGCCGATCATGCGGTTGATGATGAATTCCAGACGCGCCAGGCCCACGCCTTCGTTCGGCAGGCAGGCGAAGTCAAACGCGCGGTCCGGGTTACCGACGTTCATCATGATCTTCAGCGGCAGGTCCGGCATGGTATCCACGCTGGAGCTTTTCACGCTGAAGTCAAGGATATCGGCATACACGTACCCGGTATCGCCTTCAGCGCAGGAGACCGTCACTTTCTGGTCGTCCTTCATGCGTTCGGTCGCGTCACCGCAGCCGACGACCGCCGGGATCCCCAGCTCACGGGCGATGATTGCCGCGTGACAGGTGCGTCCACCGCGGTTGGTGACGATGGCGGCCGCTTTCTTCATGATCGGTTCCCAGTCCGGGTCGGTCATGTCGGTCACCAGCACGTCGCCGGGCTGAATGCGGTTCATTTCGCTGATGTCGTGGATCACCTTCACCGGACCGGCACCGATGCGGTGACCAATCGCGCGGCCTTCCGCAACAATTTTGCCCTGAGCATGCAGGGTGTAGCGCTCCATGACCTGACCGCGAGAACGGACGGTTTCCGGACGCGCCTGCACGATAAACAGCTTGCCGGTGTGGCCATCTTTCGCCCACTCGATGTCCATCGGGCGGCCATAGTGTTTTTCAATCTGTACCGCCTGCTTCGCCAGCTCTTCTACCTCGGCATCGGTCAGGGAGAAGCGGTCGCGCTGCTCCTGCGGCACATCTTCAATCGTGACCTGCTTGCCGTGCTCTTGCGTCGGGGCATAGATCATGCGGATTTTTTTCGAGCCCATGGTACGGCGCACCACCGCCGGGCGGTTTGCCGCAAGCGTTGGCTTGTGAACGTAAAATTCGTCAGGGTTCACTGCCCCCTGCACCACCATCTCACCCAGGCCCCACGCGGAGGTGATAAACACCACCTGGTCGAAGCCGGATTCGGTATCAATCGAGAACATCACGCCGGACGATCCTACGTCGGATCGCACCATGCGCTGCACGCCAGCAGAAAGCGCGACGCCGCGATGGTCGTAGCCCTGATGCACGCGATAGGAAATGGCGCGGTCGTTGAACAGGGAGGCGAAGACGTGCTTCACCGCCACCAGCACCGCGTCATAGCCCTGAACGTTCAGGAACGTTTCCTGCTGACCAGCGAAAGAGGCGTCCGGCATGTCTTCTGCGGTGGCGGAGGAGCGCACGGCAAAGGAGGCCTGCGCGTCGTCAGCGGAGAGCTGGTTGTACGCGTCGTGAATGGCTTTTTCCAGTTCCGGCTGGAAAGGTGTGTCGATAATCCACTGGCGGATTTGCGCGCCGGCTTTGGCAAGCTCGGTCACGTCATCAATATCCGTTTTATCCAGCAGGTCGTAAATGCGCTGGTTTACACCGCTCTGGTCTAAAAACAGGTTAAACGCATCGGCGGTTGTGGCAAACCCGTTTGGTACGGAGACACCCATACCGGACAGATTTGTAATCATTTCACCCAGGGAGGCATTTTTGCCCCCAACTCTGTCTACATCATTCATGCCGAGTTGGTTATACCAAAGCACCAGCGGTGACGAGCCATTGTTGGACATCGAAACAATCCTTTTGTGATATTTGATCGGAGTAAGAAACACCTGACTACGTATTTATACTGGCATATTTATTTCCGCTAAAAAAACGGTGAATCGTGTAAGCAATTTTATTTTTCAACTTTTCGGACACTTTCCATACGCTTGCTAACCCGATGATTCCTATAGATTCCGCCAGAAACCGTAGAAATAAAGCCGCTATTCCGAAAATGAAATCCGGTTTTCAGGAAAATCAAAAACACCATTTCATTTTAAATTCAGATAAGTTCTTAGCTGTGAAATTAACTTTTTTAATTTATGCTTTCAGGCAATTACGTACGCTATTCAGGGTGAATAAAATGGATAATGCTGTCGATCGCCACGTTTTTTATATTTCTGATGGGACGGCGATCACCGCCGAGGTGCTGGGCCACGCGGTGATGTCGCAGTTTCCCGTGTCGATAAACAGCATCACGCTGCCGTTCGTGGAAAACGAGAGCCGGGCCAAAGCGGTCAAGGACCAGATCGACGCCATTTATCAGCAGACCGGCGTTCGTCCGCTGGTGTTCTATTCCATCGTGATCCCCGAGATCCGCAACATCATTCTGCAAAGCGAAGGGTTCTGTCAGGACATCGTGCAGGCGCTGGTCGCACCGCTGCAAAGCGAGCTGAAGCTCGACCCGACGCCCATCGCCCACCGTACCCACGGACTAAACCCCGGCAACCTGACCAAATACGATGCGCGTATTGCCGCCATTGACTATACCCTGGCGCACGACGACGGGATCTCGCTGCGCAATCTGGACCAGGCGCAGGTCATTTTGCTCGGCGTGTCGCGCTGCGGTAAAACTCCCACCAGCCTTTACCTGGCGATGCAGTTTGGCATTCGCGCCGCCAACTACCCCTTTATTGCCGATGATATGGATAACCTGGTGCTGCCCGCCGCGCTCAAGCCGCTCCAGCATAAGCTGTTTGGGCTGACCATCAACCCGGAACGTCTGGCGGCGATCCGCGAAGAACGTCGCGAGAACAGCCGCTACGCCTCGATGCGCCAGTGTCGAATGGAAGTCGCCGAAGTCGAAGCGCTGTACCGAAAAAACCAGATCCCCTGGCTGAACAGCACCAACTATTCGGTAGAAGAAATTGCCACCAAAATCCTCGACATCATGGGGCTGAATCGCCGCATGTACTAATATGCTAGTACATTAATCCAGTTTCAGTTATTATTACGCTCATCCTCGGGGCGACGCGCCCCGAACTTGAAATCAGCAGGGATTGGTTTAAGGTGATGCCCATCACTTCCCGGTAGTCTGCCGATGAAGCAAAAAATTTCTGAGACATTCCATGAACAAAACCGACGAACTTCGCACTGCGCGCATTGATAGCCTGGTCACACCGGCTGAACTGGCACAGCTGCACCCCGTTTCCCCCGAGGTGGCGGACCATGTGACGGCCTCCCGTCGTCGCATCGAAAAAATTCTCAATGGTGAAGACAAACGTCTTCTGGTGGTGATTGGCCCCTGCTCCATTCACGACCTGGACGCGGCGATGGATTATGCAAAACGCCTTCAGACGCTGCGCGAAACGTATCAGGATCGGCTAGAGATCGTGATGCGTACCTACTTTGAAAAGCCGCGCACCGTGGTGGGCTGGAAAGGGCTGATTTCCGATCCCGATCTGAACGGCAGCTACCGGGTGAATCACGGTATTGCCCTGGCGCGCAAGCTGCTGCTACAGGTTAACGAGCTGGGCGTGCCGACCGCCACCGAATTCCTGGATATGGTGACCGGACAGTTTATTGCCGACCTCATCAGCTGGGGCGCGATTGGCGCGCGCACCACCGAAAGCCAGATCCACCGTGAAATGGCATCGGCGCTCTCCTGCCCGGTGGGCTTTAAAAACGGAACTGACGGCAATACCCGAATTGCCGTCGATGCCATCCGCGCGTCGCGCGCCAGCCATATGTTCCTCTCTCCGGATAAAAACGGCCAGATGACCATCTACCAGACCAGCGGCAACCCTTACGGCCACATCATTATGCGCGGCGGTAAAAAGCCGAACTACCACGCGGAAGATATTGCCGCCGCCTGCGAAACACTGGCGGAGTTTGACCTGCCGGAGCATCTGGTGGTGGATTTCAGCCACGGCAACTGCCAGAAACAGCACCGCCGCCAGCTGGACGTCTGCGATGAAGTCTGCCAGCAGATCCGCAGCGGCTCGACCGCCATTGCGGGGATTATGGCGGAGAGCTTTATCAAAGAAGGCACCCAGAAGATCGTGGCCGGACAGCACATGGTGTACGGCCAGTCGATTACCGACCCTTGCCTAAGCTGGGAAGACAGCGAACGGCTGCTGGAGAAGCTGGCTGCGGCGGTTGATTCTCGATTTTAAACCCTTGCCGGGTGGCGGCTACGCCTTACCCGGCCTACGGTTCGTGCCGTTGTAGGCCCGGTAAGGCGTAGCCGCCACCGGGCGTTTCATTGCACAAATTTGATCCCGTCACACAATTTTCACAAAAACGCTTGCTGTGAAAATGCAGTTTATTGATAATGATTATCATTGTTACATTGATTGTTATTTATAAACATTATGTCACCGACCGATAACAGCGCAGCAACGCCAGTAAAAACACACACAGCGCCATCCCCTGCTTCCACCGATCGCCGCATCGACAGCAAAAGCCTGTTGGGCGAGGAAGGCCGGGTGATTATCGAGCATGACGGCCAGCACTATCTGCTGCGCCAGACCAATGCCGGAAAACTGATCCTGACAAAATAAACCAGACTAAACCTTCGCCAGCCACCCAGGTGATCCCCAGGCAGCCAGCGCTTTTCAATTCTTATGGAGAGTTGCTATGCCACACCTGCAATCCGCGTCTTTACGCCCGTCCCTTCTGGCGCTGGCGATTGTCAGCACCCTGCCGGGCGTTGCGTTTGCCGCCGCAGACGATATCACCGTTACCGCCACCGGCAATGCCCGCAGCGCCTTTGAAGCCCCCATGATGGTGAGCGTGATTGACGCCACCGCCCCGGAAAACCAGACCGCCAGCTCCGCCGCCGACCTGCTGCGCAAGGTGCCTGGCCTGATGCTGGACGGCACCGGTCGCACCAACGGCCAGGACGTTAACCTGCGCGGTTACGACCGCCGTGGCGTGCTGGTGCTGGTGGATGGCGTACGCCAGGGTACCGATACCGGACACCTGAACAGCACGTTCCTCGACCCGGCGCTGATCAAACGTATTGAAGTGGTGCGCGGCCCTTCCGCCCTGCTGTACGGCAGCGGCGCGCTGGGTGGCGTGATTTCGTATGATACCGTCGACGCCAGCGATCTGCTGGACGCAGGTAAAAACAGCGGCTATCGCGTGTTTGCTACCGGCGCGACGGGCGATCGCAGCATCGGAATGGGTGCCAGCGCCTATGGCCGCACTGATACCCTTGACGGCCTGGTCTCCTGGTCCAGCCGCGATCGCGGCGACATTCGCCAGAGCGACGGCGCGAGGGCACCAAACGACGAGTCCATCAACAATATGCTGGCGAAAGGCAGCTGGAAAATCGACCCGGCTCAGACCCTCAGCGGCTCCCTGCGCTACTACAACAACGACGCGCAGGAGCCAAAAAATCCGCAGACCACGGATGCCAACAGCAGTAACCCGATGACCGACCGTTCCACCATTCAGCGCGATGCCCAGCTTGGCTACCGCATTGCGCCCGCCGGAAACGACTGGCTAAACGCCGATGCGAAAATCTACTGGTCCGAAGCACGGATCAACGCCCAGAACATTGACGCCAGCGGCGAGTTCCGTAAGCAGACCACCAAAGGCGGCAAAGTGGAAAACCGCACCCGCCTGTTCAGCGACTCTTTTGCCTCGCACCTGCTGACCTACGGCGGGGAATACTATCGTCAGGAGCAACACCCTGGCGGCGCGACCACCGGCTTCCCGGACGCGAAGATCGACTTTAGCTCCGGCTGGTTGCAGGATGAGATCACCCTGCGCGACCTGCCGGTAACGCTTCTCGGCGGGACGCGTTACGACAACTACCGCGGCAGCAGCAGCGGTTACGACGACGTGGATGCGGATAAGTGGTCATCACGCGCCGGGTTAACCGTGAGTCCAGCCGACTGGCTGATGCTGTTCGGCTCTTACGCTCAGGCCTTCCGCGCGCCAACGATGGGCGAGATGTATAACGACTCGAAGCACTTCTCCATCGGCAGTTTCTACACCAACTACTGGGTGCCGAACCCGAACCTGCGTCCGGAAACTAACGAAACCCAGGAGTTCGGTTTTGGGCTGCGTTTTGACGATCTCATGCTCGCCAACGACGCGCTGGAGTTCAAAGCCAGCTACTTCGACACCAAAGCGAAAGATTACATCTCCACCACCGTCGATTTTGCGGCGGCTACCACCATGTCCTACAACGTGCCAAACGCCAAAATCTGGGGCTGGGACATGATGGCGACCTACTCGACCAGTCTGTTCAACCTCGACGTGGCCTACAACCGCACGCGCGGGAAAGATACCGACACGGGCGAATATATCTCCAGCATTAATCCGGACACCGTCACCAGCAAGCTGGATATCCCGGTGGCGCAAAGCGGCTTCTCCGTGGGCTGGATCGGCACCTTCGTCGAACGTTCAACGCACATCAGCAGCAGCTACAGCGAGCAGCCGGGCTATGCGGTTAACGACTTCTACGTCAGCTACAAAGGCCAGCAGCAGTTCAAAGGCATCACCACCACCCTCGTACTGGGGAACGCCTTTGATAAAGCCTACTGGTCACCGCAGGGCATTCCGCAGGACGGTCGCAACGGTAAAATTTTCGTCAGTTATCAGTGGTAATCCCCGTCGGGGCAACGATTCAGAAGGATAAGATTATGCGTCACTACACACGCTGGCTTGAGCTTAAAGAAGAAAATCCGGGTAAGTACGCGCGTGATATCGCCGGCTTAATGAACATCAGTGAGGCGGAGCTGGCTTATGCACGCGTCGGCCACGACGCCTGGCGGCTGCGCGGCGAGATCCGCGACATTCTGGCGGCGCTGGAGTCCGTGGGCGAAACCAAATGCATCTGCCGTAACGAGTACGCCGTTCATGAACAGGTCGGGGCGTTTACTAACCAGCACCTCGGCGGCCACGCCGGGCTGGTGCTGAACCCGCGCGCGCTGGATCTGCGTCTGTTCCTCAACCAGTGGGCGAGCGCGTTTCACATCAGCGAGGCGACCTCGCGTGGCGAACGCCAGAGCATTCAGTTCTTCGATCGTCAGGGCGATGCGCTGCTGAAGGTCTACGCCACGGATAGCACCGACGTCGCCGCCTGGGGCGACGTGCTGACCCGTTTTATCATTGCTGATAACCCCTCTCTGGTACTGGAAGCGGCCGATGCCCCCGCGCATGCCGAGCGCGCAGACGCCAGTACGGTAGAGAACGAGTGGCGCGCCATGACCGACGTGCACCAGTTCTTTAGCCTGCTCAAGCGCCACAACCTCAGCCGCCAGCAGGCGTTTCGTCTGGTCAGTGACGATCTGGCCTGTAAGGTTGAAAACAGCGCGCTGGCGCAGTTGCTGGAGACGGCGCGACGGGACGGAAACGAAATCATGATCTTTGTCGGCAACCGCGGCTGCGTGCAGATCTTCACCGGTGCGGTGGAAAAGCTGACGCCAATGAAGGGCTGGCTGAACATCTTCAACCCGACCTTTACCCTGCACCTGCTGGAGGAGGCCGTCGCGGAGACGTGGGTAACGCGCAAGCCGACGGCGGACGGTCACGTCACCAGCCTGGAGCTGTTTGCGGCGGATGGCACCCAAATCGCCCAGCTCTACGGTCAGCGTACTGAAGGCGAGCCGGAGCAGAGCCTGTGGCGTCGCCAGATTGACGCCCTGACGCCGGAAGGACTGGCCGCATGAAAAACTGGTTTGCCCTGCTCTGCGCCCTGCCGCTGGTCGCCGCCGCCGCGCCGGAGAGAATTGTCGCCCTCGGCGGCGATGTGACGGAGATCGTCTACGCCCTCGGCGCGGAGTCCTCTCTGGTTGCGCGCGACAGTACCAGCCAGTGGCCGCAGGCAACGACAGCGCTGCCTGACGTGGGATACCTGCGCCAGCTCAACGCGGAGGGGATTTTGTCCGTGCGCCCGACGCTGGTGCTGGCAAGCGACCAGGCACAGCCATCACTGGCGCTGAAGCAGGTTGAACAGAGCCACGTCAGGGTGGTGACCGTTCCCGGTACCCCGGACCTGCGCGCGATTGACGAAAAAGTACGGGTGATAGCCCAGGCGACGCATCATGAGGCGCAAGGGGAAACCCTGCGCAGCTCGCTGCGTCAGGCGCTGGCGGCGCTGCCCTCGTCACCGCTCAACAAGCGGGTGCTGTTTATCCTCAGCCACGGCGGGATGACCGCAATGGCGGCCGGGCAACAGACCGGCGCGGATGCGGCAATCCGCGCTGCCGGGTTGCAGAACGCCATGCAGGGCTTTACCCGCTATCAGCCGCTCTCGCAGGAGGGAGTGGTGGCCAGCCAGCCGGATCTGGTGGTGATTTCGCAGGACGGCCTCACCGCGCTGGGCGGTGAAGAAAATCTGTGGAAACTGCCCGGCCTGGCGCAAACGCCAGCGGGACGAAACAGGCAGGTGCTGGCCATTGACGACATGGCCCTGCTGGGCTTCAGCGTCCGTACGCCGAAAGCCATTCAGCAGCTGCGAACCAGAGCGGAGCAACTGCCCTGATGTCCCGGCGCATCACGCTCTCGCTGTGGCTTCTGGCGGGGGCGCTCACCGTCATAACGTTCACCGCCACCGGTTTTGGGGCGTTACGCCTGCCGGTGAACGTGCTGTGGAGCAGCAGCGATGAGACGCTGCGCCAGATCTGGCTAACCATCCGTCTGCCCCGCGTGCTGCTGGCGCTGGTGATTGGCGGATCGCTGGCGCTTGCCGGTTGCGTCATGCAGGGACTGTTCCGCAATCCGCTGGCCGACCCGGGCCTGCTCGGGATCAGCAGCGGCGCGGCGCTGGCCGTCGCACTCTGGGTGGTGCTTCCGCTCTCTTTGCCCGCGCTGGTGATGCTCTACGCCCCGATGCTGGCGGCATTCATTGGGGCGCTGGCGGCCACAGCCGCGATCTTTCTGCTCAGCCGACAGCGTAACGGCTCGCTGTCACGCCTGTTGCTGGTGGGGATCGCCATCAATGCCCTGTGCGGTGCGGCAGTAGGCGTACTTTCGTGGGTCAGCAATGACGCGCAGCTTCGCCAGCTTTCGCTCTGGGGAATGGGAAGTCTCGGTCAGGCGCAGTGGTCAACGCTGTTAGCCGTGACCTCGCTGATGGTGCCTGCCGTTCTGGCGATCTGGCGTTGTGCCAGCGCGTTAAATTTGCTGCAACTGGGTGAAGAGGAAGCGCATTACCTTGGCGTGGACGTTGCCCTGATACAGCGAATCTTACTGTTGTGCAGCGCCCTGCTGGTCGCGGCGGCTGTCGCCGTCAGCGGCGTGATTGGCTTTGTCGGGCTCGTGGTGCCGCACCTGATGCGCATGTGGCTGGGTGCCGATCACCGCGCAACGCTCCCCGGTGCGATACTTGCGGGCGCGCTTCTGCTGCTGGTGGCGGATACGGTGGCGCGCACCCTGGTCGCCCCAGCAGAAATGCCGGTCGGCCTGCTCACCAGCATCCTTGGTGCCCCCTGGTTCTTATGGCTTATCTTTCGGCGTGGAGAACAGCATGGCTGAACGCTATACGGCTGAACATCTTACCCTTACCCGGTCTGGCCGCACGCTGACGGATAATATTTCGCTGTCACTGTCGCAGGGAGAGCTGGTGACGCTTATCGGCCCCAACGGTGCGGGGAAATCGACGCTGCTGCGGCTGCTGACAGGCTACCTGAAGCCCGACAGCGGCAGCTGTTCGCTGGCGGGGAAAACTCTGGGCGAATGGCCGCCGGAAACGCTGTCCCGCTATCGGGCGGTGATGCGCCAGCATACTCAGCCAGGATTTGACTGGCAGGTGGAGGAGATCGTTGGAATGGGGCGTGCGCCCTGGACGCGGCACCCGGAACCGTCGATTGTGCGTGAGGTGTTGCAGCTGACCGGTTGCCTGCCGCTGGCCGGCAGGCGCTATCATGCCCTCTCGGGCGGCGAGCAGCAGCGCGTTCAGCTCGCCCGCGCGCTGGCGCAGCTGTGGCGTGACGGAACGCCGCGCGGCTGGCTGTTTCTCGACGAACCCACTTCCGCGCTGGATCTCTATCACCAGCAGCATCTGCTGCGTCTGCTGAAATCCCTCACCCGTCAGGGCCAACTTCACGTCTGCGTGGTGCTGCACGATCTCAATCTTGCCGCGTTATGGTCGGACAGGATCCTGCTGCTCCACAACGGGAGGATTGTTTCTGAGGGAATGCCGGAGACAGTTTTGCAGGCCGACGCGCTGGCCCGCTGGTACGGTGCGCAGGTGCACGTCGGCACGCATCCGGCGCATGCCGCGCCGCAGGTTTTTCTCGCCCCTTAGCTTGAGCAGCTCACTTCCAGCCGCTTGCCCCAGTCCGGCGGGCGGCTGACATAGTCATCGCCCCGGTCGGCAAACGGCGTACGCAGGGCGATATGCAGCCGGTGCAGCTCGGTATAATCCCCCTGCTCTGCCTGCTCAATGGCCCGCTGCGCCAGCCAGTTGCGCAACACCATCGCCGGGTTAACCGCCTTCATCTGCGCCTGACGGGTATCATCGTCAATCTGCTCCTGCTGCAAACGCGCGCGGTAAGCGGCAAACCAGTCATCAAACGCCTGTCGATCAATGAACTCGTCGCGCAGCGGTGACGCGGCGCTCTGCTGCATGGTCTGGCTCAGCATACGGAAGGTTCGGGTATAGTCGCTGCCTTCCCGCGCCATGATCGCAAACAGCCCATTCAGCAGCGCGTTATCGCCTTTTTCCTGCGTCATGAGGCCCAGCTTGTTGCGCATTAACGCGCCGTATTCCCGCAGCAACACCTCCTGATAGCTGTCGAGCGCATCGTTCAGGGCATCGACGTCGATAAACGGCGACAGGCTTTGTGCAAGACGCTGGAGGTTCCACAGCCCCACCGCAGGCTGGTTGTCGAACCGGTAACGCCCCTGATAGTCCGAATGGTTACAGATGTAACCCGGCTGATAGTCATCAAGGAAGCCGTACGGACCGTAGTCAAACGTCAGCCCCAACAGGGACATGTTGTCGGTATTCATTACGCCGTGCGCAAAGCCGACGGCCTGCCAGCGGGCAATCATGGAGGCGGTGCGCGCGACGATATCGCGGAACCAGAGAACATAGCGATCCGCTTCGTTTTGCAGATGCGGCCAGTGACGACGAAGGGCGTAATCGGCAAGCTGGCGGACCTTATCCGGCTCGCGGCGATAATAGAAGTGTTCAAAATGGCCGAAACGCAGATGGCTTTCGGCCACGCGGATCAGCATCGCTCCCTGCTCCATCGTCTCGCGGGCAACCGGCGTGTCGCTGGTGACAATCGACAGCGCGCGTGAGGTGGGGATCCCCAGCGCATGCATGGCTTCCGACGCCAGACCTTCACGGATGGTTGAGCGCAGCACCGCGCGGCCATCTCCCATGCGAGAGTATGGGGTCAGCCCTGCCCCTTTCAGGTGCCAGTCGCGCGTTTCGCCATTCGGCAATACCTGTTCACCCAGCAGGATGCCGCGACCATCGCCGAGCTGTCCCGCCCAGACGCCAAACTGGTGTCCGCTGTAAACCTGAGCCAGCGGCTTCATGCCCGGAAGCAGCGTTTCGCCCCCCCAGACGCCGGCGCCTTTTTCTGGCTGAAAAAGAGACGAAGGGATGCCAAGCGAATCCGCTAACGCATCGTTATGCCAGATCAGACGTGCATTCTGTAAAGGCGTTGGCTTAAGCGCGGTGTAAAAGCCAGGTAGTTCATCATGCCAGTGGGCAGTAAAAGACAGGGTCATAAGTCCTCCTGCTTTAAGTGTAGAGGGTTTCCCTGTACGTAAACACGGGCGAAGAAAGGGGTTATTGCTGAACGAGGGTCGTGACGCGTTCAGCCGGGACGGCAGGCCACAGGGTGCCCTGCATTGCACCAAAATTGAAGGGCAGCACGCGTTGCAGGATGCCGTGATCGTCAATTCCTGAGACCATGACCGACTGACAGTGCGGCGTGATTTGCCAGAGGATAGCGCGCATAAAAGGCTCAAAGGAGAGCGCCGAAACGCGCTGCTGGATGAAGTTTTTATCCAGAATGACCCGTTTGAACAAACCATCATAAACCGGCTTAAGGGACGCGGCCCCTGCACCAAAGTTAGCCAGCACTAATGGGAAATGGATCGCCATTCTTGCCAGCGTCAGATCGTCTTTTCCGTTATTTAAACCTGGATAGTTCTCATTAACAGTAAACTCAAGAAACGGATAACGCTCAAGGATTGAAACAGCGTTCTCATTAGTTAATAAAAACTCAACAATTGCGGGTGTAATATTGATCCATGCAATTAACTGATGCTGAATAAAAAATAGCTTACAGATATCGAGTAATTGCAGTTTCTCCTGAAACAGCGCTAATTCATCTTCCCGGGAAAGATGCGGGATAACCAGTTCCGTCGGGATTCGTACGTCCGTACCCACGCCAGTAAAGTTAACCAAAATCTCTAAACCTTTAAGCAAACCTGCACTATCACGCGCCGGAAGCAGTAAAAGTTCAGACTGGTAAGCATTATCTAGCGTAATAATCATCGCGCTTGTCCTGCATTAAAGATGAGAGAGAACATCCTGGAGCAATTGCAGGCACAATTCCACTGTCTTGATTTTAATAAGTTTAATTTCATTCTTTCCGTATTAATTTTCAGATTTTTCCCTGAATCTTTAATAATTTTATCCTGGTTATTGAATAATAGCCAGTTTTAGATAAAACAGGCACATGCCGACATAAATAATTGGGCAAAAATTTAACTTTAATCAACCCGTAAGAAAAGCCTGACGGCTATATTCGCCGCCAGGCTCCCCGCACTGCATCTTTATGCATCGGTTAAATACGTCTGGCCTGCCAGAAGTTTTTACGCCAGTAAACATTATCGAGAGAGGAGCGCATCACGCCACGGCTGGTCGAGGCATGAATAAACTGATTATCGGTGTCATAAATGCCGACATGAAGGCCGCTTTCACCGGAGCCTGTTTTGAAAAAGACCAGGTCGCCGGGCAGGAGCTCGTCTTTATCAATCTCAGTGCCGATCTCCGCCTGCATACGCGTTTCACGCGGAAGCTGTAGATCAAATTTATCGCGGAAGGTCATCAGCACGAATCCCGAGCAATCCACCCCGCCCCGGCTCATGCCACCGTAGCGATAGGGGGTGCCGCGCCAGTTGCTGAGCTGATCGTTCAGGCTGGCAATGACCGTAATGGAATCGGAAAGCCGTGGGTTGGGCGGAGGTGCACGATGGCTACTGCATCCTGCAAGAAAGAGCGCCGCAACAAGGAGAAACCAGAATCGCATTTCAGACGAATCCTCTGCTTTTTTTGTTCTTTCGGTAATTTAGCGTGCATCTATGCGGCTGTGCAAGAAAGGTTATTCCTGCGCCGTGGAGATGAGCATCTTGTGGCCTTCAATATCCAGCCTCCGGAACGACATGTGGTAAGTACTGGCAAGATTGGGAGCCGTCAGCACGCTGTCGCGCGGTCCGCTGGCAATCAGTTTGCCACGGGCCAGCAACCACACCCGATGGGCGTGGCGCAACGTATGGTTTAAATCATGACTGCTCATCACAATGGTAATGCCCTTGCGGCAGAGCGCGCTGAGCAGGGCATCCAGCGCGGCCTGCTGGGCAACGTCCAGCCCGCTCATCGGCTCGTCCAGCAGCAGCAACCGCCCGTGAGGATTTCCGGACGGATGGATCTGAAGAATGACGGCGGCCAGACGCACGCGCTGCCACTCGCCGCCGGAAAGCTGGCTGGCCTGTCGGGTGAGCTTATCGTCTAACCCGAGCGCCGCGGCAACGTCGTGGAGCAATGCCACCTGATTTTTATCAGGCAGGTGCAGCGTCAGGTAGTGCCAGACCGGCATCGCAAACGGCGGCACCTGCTGCTGAACCAGATAGCTTCGACGGGAGGCGAGCGTAGCGGGTGGCCATTCGTCAAGAGATTGCCCTAGAAAGGTAATCTCCCCTTCCCCGGCGGTTAGCCCCGCCATGCGCGCCAGCAGCGTGCTCTTCCCGGCACCGTTTGGCCCAACCAGGTGAAGAATTTCCCCTGCGTTGACGGTGGCGGTTACAGGCTCAAGACGTCCCTTCCCGGCAACGTCTGTGAGCTGCATCAGCAGCGACATTATTTCGCCAGCGCCAGCTTGATAGATTCCATCACGATAGGATCTTCAGGCGTCATGTCCGGGGAAAAACGCTGTACGACCTGACCGTCACGGCCAATCAGGAATTTTTCGAAGTTCCACAGAATATCGTCCGGATAGAGCGGCGCCCGGCCTTTGCTTGCCATGCGCTCGTAGAAACCACTCTCTTCAGGCGCAACCGCTGTCGGCGCCGCGGCCACCAGTTTGGCATACAGCGGATGACGATTTTCCCCGTTCACATCAATTTTGCTGAACATCGGGAACGTCACGCCATAGGTTGTGCTGCAAAAGGTCTTAATCTCCTCTTCGCTGCCCGGCTCCTGCCCCAGGAACTGGTTGCACGGGAAGCCGAGCACGGTAAAACCGTCTTTTTCCCAGGCTTTATGAATATTTTCCAGCTGTTCATACTGTGGCGTCAGGCCGCATTTCGACGCCACGTTCACGATGAGCAGCACCTTGCCCTTGTAGCCTTCCAGCGTGGTTTTCTCGCCGTCAATGGTGGTCACTTCGGTATTCAGAATATCAGACTGCATAGCATTCCCTCAGGTTGACTTACGGGTAGTGTGTTAACGTCCAGCTTTCAATAATAGCCAGATAAAGACCGGCGCGCCCAGCGTCGCGGTCACCACGCCAATGGGCAGCTCTGCGGCGGTCAGAGCGAGCCGGGCGATGATATCGGCAATCAGCAGCGTTGCCGCCCCGGCAATCGCCGTGGCCGGGAGCAGGGTTCGATGGTCCGTAATGCCGGACAGACGCAGCATATGCGGGATCACCAGCCCAATAAAGCCAATCGCGCCCGCCAGCGCCACGCTTACGCCCACCATCCAGCCGATGGCGATAACCAGCACGTTGCGCCAGAACCCAATCGGCATCCCAAGCTGACGAGCAGACGTTTCACCCAGCGCGAGCATATTCAGCGGCTGCGCCTGGAATGCCGTCCACAGAATGACCGGGAGCAGGAGCAGCATCAGCCATCCCTGACGCCAGTCAACGCCCCCAAAGCCCCCCATCATCCAGTACATCAGCTGGCGCAGATCAAAAGAGGTGGAGAAGTAGACGGCCCAGGTCATCAGCGCACTACAGATGATCCCTAACGCCACCCCGGCAAGCAGCAGCCGGCTGGTGGATAAGTGGCGTCGGGCAAAGCGCAGCAGGATGAGGGTTATCAACAGCGCGCCAAGAATGGCGCTGAGGCTAATCCCCCAGGCGGAGAGCTCGCCTCCTCCCAGCATCACGGCGGCGATTAGCCCAACGCCTGCGCCATTCGACACTCCCAGAAGCCCGGGTTCCGCCAGCGGGTTTTCAAACAGTGCCTGCATGATCGTGCCGCACAGCGCCAGGGCAGCGCCGACTAAAAGGACCGCCAGCGTCCGCGGCAGGCGGATCTGCCAGACAAAGATCTGTCCCTCAGGCGTAAACCAGCTTGCCGGCCCCAGCCACCGATCGCCCGCACACAGGCTGACCGTGGTGGCGACAAGCAACAGCACCCCGAGCAGACACAGGCGGCGGAGATCGGAGCGGTGCTGGCGACGGGCAAGATCAAGCATAGACGATAGGTTATCCGGTTGAGATATCATTGATTTTACGGCGGGTTTGGCAAATAGCGCAAAGAAAAAAGGCCGCGTGGGCGGCCTTTTTGGTTAGTTCATATTACTCTGCTTTAGGCGTTGCGTTTTCGACGCGGCTCTTTAACTTCTGGCCGGGTCTGAAGGTCACCACGCGGCGGGCTGTAATGGGAATATCTTCCCCCGTCTTCGGGTTACGGCCCGGACGTTGGTTTTTGTCTCGCAAATCAAAATTGCCAAAACCGGAGAGTTTTACCTGCTCACCATTTTCCAGAGCACGACGGATCTCTTCGAAAAACAGCTCTACCAGCTCTTTGGCATCCCGTTTGCTAAGCCCAAGCTTATCAAACAGATATTCTGACATTTCAGCTTTTGTAAGCGCCATAGGTTCAATCCCTCAATGATGCCTGGAATCGCTCTTTTAATGCCTCTACACATTTGGCGACGGTAGCGGCAATCTCCTCTTCTTCGAGTGTACGGCTGGTATCCTGAAGGATAAGGCTAATAGCGAGGCTCTTGAAACCTTCTGCTACGCCCTTGCCGCGGTACACGTCAAATAAGTTTACGCCAACTACCTGATTTACGCCAACTTTCTTACATTCGGCCAAAATATCTGCTGCGGGCACATTTTCGGCGACCACAACCGCGATATCACGGCGGTTTGCAGGGAAGCGAGAGATGTCCTGCGCCTGAGGAATCACGCGGTCTGCAACCGGGCTCCACTCCAGCTCGAACACGATGGTACGGCCATTCAGGTCCAGCTTACGTTCCAGCTCTGGGTGAACAACGCCAATGAAACCAACGCGTTTGCCGTCTAAATAAATCGCCGCACTCTGGCCCGGATGCAGGGCCGGAATCGCTTCTGCACGGAATTCAATTTCGGATAATTTACCGGTCAGATCGAGAATGGCTTCCAGATCGCCCTTCATATCGTAGAAATCAACCGTCCCTTTTGCCAGGTCCCAGTGCTCTTCATAGCGGTTACCGCTGATGGCGCCCGCCAGCATGAGATCCTGACGAATGCCTAAATTCGCCTGAGTATCCGGTACAAAGCGCAAGCCGCTTTCGAAAATACGCACGCGGTTTTGCTGACGGTTCTGGTTATAAACGACAGTGCCCAGCAGGCCGGTCCACAGGGACAGACGCATCGCTGACATTTCGCTGGAAATCGGGCTTGGCAGGATCAGGGCTTCCTGACCCGGGTGGATCAGCTGTTGCAGTTTAGGATCAACGAAGCTGTAGGTGATCACTTCCTGGTAGCCTTTGTCGTTCAGCATGGTTTTCACACGCTTCAGAGACAGGTCGGCTTCACGATGGCTGCCCATCACCAGACCCGCCTGCACCGGCTCGTCAGGGATGTTGTTGTAGCCGTAAACGCGGGCCACTTCTTCCACCAGATCTTCTTCGATCTCCATGTCGAAACGCCAGGATGGCGCAACGGCTTTCCACTCGTCCTGACCTTCTGTCACTTCACAGCCCAGACGCGTCAGAATATCAGTTACCTGCGCATCGGCAACGTGATGACCAATCAGGCGATCCAGCTTGCTGCGGCGCAGGGTAATGGTTGCACGCTTCGGCAGCGTCGCGTCGTTGGTCACATCGATAACCGGACCGGCTTCACCGCCGCAGATGTCGATCAGCAGGCGGGTCGCACGCTCCATCGCTTTGTATTGCAGCGCAGGATCTACGCCACGCTCATAGCGGTGAGAGGCGTCAGTGTGCAGGCCGTGACGACGCGCGCGGCCAGTAATGGAGAGCGGGCTGAAGAACGCGCATTCCAGCAGGACGTTTTGCGTCTCGTCATTGACGCCAGAGTGCTCCCCACCGAAGATACCGCCCATCGCCAGCGCTTTGCTGTGGTCAGCAATCACCAGGGTGTCTGCGTTCAGCTTCGCTTCGCTGCCGTCCAGCAGCAACAGGGTTTCGCCCTCTTTCGCCATGCGCACCACAATACCGCCTTCGATACGATCTTTATCGAACGCGTGCATTGGCTGGCCCAGCTCCAGCAGAACGTAGTTAGTGACGTCAACCACCGCGTCGATAGAACGGATACCGCAGCGACGCAGTTTCTCTTTCATCCACAGTGGGGTTGGCGCTTTAACGTTAATGCCTTTCACCACGCGGCCCAGGTAGCGCGGACAGGCGTCAACGGCGTCAACCTGAATTGGCAGCGTGTCGCTGATGGTGGCCTCAACCGGCGCGATCTCCGGCACGTTCAGCTCGGTCTGGTTCAGCACGGCCACGTCGCGGGCCACGCCGATGATGCCCAGGCAGTCGGCACGGTTAGGCGTCACGCTGATTTCGATGGTGTTATCATCAAGCTTCAGATATTCGCGGATGTCAGTGCCAATCGGCGCATCCAGCGGCAGCTCGATGATACCGTTGTGATCGTCGGAAATCCCCAGCTCGGAGAAGGAGCACAGCATGCCTTCAGACGGCTCACCGCGCAGTTTAGCGGCTTTGATTTTGAAATCGCCCGGCAGTACCGCGCCCACGGTCGCCACGGCCACCTTCAGCCCCTGACGGCAGTTTGGTGCGCCGCAGACGATATCCAGCAGACGGTCACCGCCCACGTTCACTTTTGTTACGCGCAGTTTGTCGGCGTTAGGATGCTGGCCGCACTCCACCACTTCACCTACTACTACGCCGGTGAAAGCGCCAGATACGGGCTCTACGCCATCAACTTCCAGGCCCGCCATGGTGATCTGGTTGGAAAGCGCTTCGCTGTCCAGCGTGGTGTTAACCCATTCGCGTAACCACAGTTCACTGAATTTCATTGTTCTGTCCTGCCCTTATTTAAACTGTTTGAGGAAACGCAGATCGTTTTCGAAGAACGCACGTAAATCGGTTACGCCGTAGCGCAGCATGGTCAGACGCTCCATGCCCATACCGAACGCAAAGCCGGAATACACTTCCGGATCGATACCCACGTTGCGCAGCACGTTTGGATGCACCATGCCGCAGCCCAGCACTTCCAGCCATTTGCCGTTTTTACCCATCACGTCCACTTCCGCAGACGGTTCGGTGAACGGGAAGTAGGACGGACGGAAGCGAACCTGCAAATCTTCCTCAAAGAAGTTGTTCAGGAAATCGTGCAGCGTGCCTTTCAGGTTGGTAAAGCTGATGTTTTTATCAACAATCAGGCCTTCCATCTGGTGGAACATTGGGGTGTGCGTCTGATCGTAGTCGTTACGGTATACGCGGCCCGGCGCGATGATGCGGATAGGCGGTTCCTGTTCCTTCATGGTGCGGATCTGAACGCCGGAGGTCTGGGTACGCAGCAGACGGGTGGCGTCGAACCAGAAAGTGTCGTGGTCAGCGCGTGCCGGATGATGGCCAGGAATGTTCAGGGCGTCGAAGTTGTGGTAATCATCTTCGATTTCCGGGCCAGTCGCCACGGTAAAGCCGAGCTCACCGAAGAAACTTTCAATACGATCGATGGTGCGGGTCACCGGATGCAGGCCGCCGTTTTCAGTACGACGCCCCGGCAGAGAAACGTCGATGGTTTCTGCTGCCAGACGCGCATTCAGTACGGCACTTTCCAGCTCGGCTTTACGGGCGTTCAGCGCCTGCTGCACCTGCTCTTTGGCTTCGTTAATCACTGCACCTGCTGCCGGGCGTTCCTCTGCTGGCAGTTCACGCAGGGTAGTCATCTGAAGGGTCAAATGCCCTTTCTTGCCCAGATATTCGACGCGGACATTGTCTAACGCGGCAACATCTGAGGCCTGGTTAATGGCGGCCGTTGCACTGGCAACCAGCTCTGCGAGATGTGACATGGTTTTCCTCATTATGTCGGTGCAGACACCGAATTGTTGGACGTATTCTCTCAAATTCAGGCACAAAAAAAGCCTCCATCGGGAGGCTTATCTGGCGCTGTTTTTCGTTTCATCTTTCACGCGCTAGCCTCCTGATGTCAGGTGCTAAAGTAAAAGAAGAAGCGGAAAATAGCAGCATTCATGCTTGCGTTACCTTGTAGGGTAAAAACCGTTAAGACCTTATTGAAAAGCCTGCACGGATAAATGTCAATCTTCTGATGGTGTTGAATGAAAAGAGGAGGCAAAGCCTCCTCTTTCAACTGGCTTATGCCAGTGCTGCTTTCGCTTTTTCGACCAGAGCGGTGAACGCTACTTTGTCGAATACTGCGATGTCAGCCAGGATCTTACGGTCGATTTCAACAGAGGCTTTTTTCAGGCCGTTGATGAATTTGCTGTAAGAAATACCGTTCTGACGTGCTGCTGCGTTGATACGCGCAATCCACAGTTGACGGAACTGACGCTTACGCTGACGACGGTCACGGTAAGCGTACTGACCTGCTTTGATAACAGCCTGGAAGGCAACGCGGTATACGCGTGAACGCGCACCGTAGTAGCCTTTAGCTTGTTTCAAAATTTTCTTGTGACGTGCACGTGCAATTACACCACGTTTTACGCGAGCCATGTGTGCTCTCCTGTATCTATTCTAAGTTAAAAAAGTTAAACGTTAACGACTTATGCGTACGGCAGGCACGCGATGACCAGGCCCAGATCGCCTTTAGAAACCATGGCTTTTGGACGCAGGTGACGTTTACGCTTGGTAGCTTTCTTAGTCAGAATGTGACGCAGGTTAGCGTGCTTGTGCTTAAAACCACCTTTACCGGTTTTTTTGAAGCGCTTAGCAGCACCGCGTACGGTCTTAATTTTTGGCATTTTAATAACTTCCACTTCGCATTGTTAAATAAACGAAACATAGGCGAACAAAACCTATGGGGCCCGAAGGCTCCACAGATTCTGCTGCTTGAAGGCCTTACTGTTTCTTCTTAGGAGCGAGCACCATGATCATCTGGCGGCCTTCGATCTTCGTAGGGAAGGATTCGACTACTGCCAGTTCACTCAGATCTTCACGGACGCGGTTAAGCACTTCCATACCAATCTGTTGGTGGGCCATCTCACGACCGCGGAAACGCAGCGTGATTTTGGCCTTATCGCCATCTTCCAGAAAGCGAATCAGGCTGCGGAGTTTTACCTGATAATCGCCATCGTCGGTACCAGGACGGAATTTAATTTCCTTAACCTGGATAACTTTTTGCTTCTTCTTCTGTTCCTTAGAAGACTTACTCTTTTCATAAAGGAACTTGCCGTAGTCCATGATACGACAAACTGGCGGTTCGGCGTTAGGGCTGATTTCAACTAAATCTACTCCAGCTTCTTCAGCCTTTTCGATCGCTTCTCTCAGACTCACAATCCCCAGCTGCTCGCCTTCCAGACCTGTTAAGCGAACTTCCTGGGCGCGAATCTCGCCATTGATACGATTCGGACGTGCCGTTTGAACTCGTTTTCCGCCTTTAATACCTTATTCCTCCAGTTGTTGAAGACTGCGGCTGCGAATCTCTTGTTGCAGCTTCTCAATCACTTCACTTACGTCCAGGCTCCCCAGGTCTTTACCACGGCGGGTGCGAACGGCAACTTTGCCTGCTTCCACCTCTTTATCACCACAGACCAACATATACGGGACACGACGTAAAGTGTGCTCGCGGATTTTAAAGCCAATCTTCTCATTTCTCAAGTCTGCTTTTACGCGAATGCCCGCATTTTGTAGTTTCTGCGTCAATTCTTTAACGTAATCCGCCTGAGAATCGGTAATGTTCATCACTACCACCTGCACTGGCGCAAGCCAGGTTGGGAAGAAGCCCGCGAACTCTTCGGTCAGGATGCCGATGAAGCGCTCCAGTGAACCGAGAATAGCACGGTGAATCATGACCGGCACCTGACGCTCGTTGTCTTCGCCAACATAAGAGGCGCTTAAACGCTGCGGCAGGGAGAAGTCCAGCTGTACCGTTCCGCACTGCCATGCGCGATCGAGGCAGTCATACAGGGTAAATTCAATTTTCGGACCGTAGAATGCGCCCTCGCCCAGCTGGTATTCGAATGGAATCCCATTCTCTTCCAGCGCCACGGCGAGATCCGCTTCTGCGCGATCCCATGTCTCATCGCTGCCGATACGTTTTTCCGGACGCGTTGAGAGTTTGACCACGATCTTCTCGAAGCCAAAGGTGCTGTACATATCGTAGACCATACGAATACAGGCGTTAACTTCATCACGTACCTGATCTTCAGTACAGAAGATATGCGCATCATCCTGAGTAAAGCCACGAACGCGCATCAGACCGTGCAGCGCACCTGATGGTTCGTTACGGTGGCAGCTACCGAACTCGGCCATACGCAGCGGCAGATCGCGGTAGGATTTCAGACCCTGGTTAAAGATCTGAACGTGGCCCGGGCAGTTCATTGGCTTGATGCAGTATTCACGGTTCTCAGACGAGGTGGTGAACATCGCATCTTTATAGTTGTCCCAGTGGCCGGTTTTTTCCCACAGCACACGGTCCATCATGAACGGGCCTTTCACTTCCTGATACTGGTACTCTTTCAGCTTGGAGCGTACGAACGTTTCCAGTTCACGGAAGATAGTCCAGCCGTCGTTATGCCAGAACACCATCCCCGGCGCTTCTTCCTGCATATGATACAGGTCAAGCTGCTTACCGATTTTACGGTGGTCACGTTTAGCCGCCTCTTCCAGGCGTTGCAGGTACGCGTTCAGGGCTTTTTTATCGGCCCACGCGGTACCATAGATGCGCTGCAACATCTTGTTGTTGCTGTCGCCACGCCAGTAGGCGCCTGCGATTTTCATCAGTTTAAAGTGATGACAGAAGCGCATATTCGGCACGTGCGGTCCACGGCACATGTCGACGTATTCTTCGTGATGGTACAAGCCAGGCTTGTCATCATGCGAAATGTTTTCGTCAAGAATCGAGACTTTATAGCTCTCGCCGCGCTTCACGAAGGTTTCACGCGCTTCGTGCCAGCTGACTTTCTTCTTGATGACGTCATAGTTAGTTTCGGCGAGCTCGTGCATACGTTTTTCGAGCGCGTCGATATCTTCCTGGGTCAGGGTGTGGTCAAGGTCAACGTCGTAGTAGAAACCGTTGTCGATAACCGGGCCGATCGCCATTTTGGTGTTTGGCCACAGCTGCTTGATAGCATGACCTAACAGGTGCGCGCAGGAGTGACGAATGATCTCCAGACCTTCTTCGTCTTTCGCGGTGATGATTGAGAGCGTCGCATCGTTTTCAATAACATCAGACGCATCTACCAGCTCACCGTTTACGCGGCCTGCAATGGTTGCTTTTGCGAGTCCAGGACCGATGTCCAGGGCTACATCCATTGGGCTTACAGCGTGGTCGAAATGGCGTTGGCTGCCATCAGGAAGAGTAATTACAGGCATTTTATATCCTTATTTGCAGTGATGCCCCACACATAAGAGCATATACAAAGAAAATAATCGTGATTAAACAGTAGATTAGGAACCATCTGACCAACAATCGTCAAATTGGTTCGTCATCCTCTGCCAGCCGAAATCAGACAAAGGCGAATATACGGCAAGCAGCCTAATGGTAACACTATTGAAAGGGCGAATGCATCCTCTGCGACCGTTTTGAACCGCTCATCCTTTTGTATGCGTTCATGAACTTTTGCTGACGGAGGCTCGCAATCCAAAAGTGCTGAGCTATTCTTGATCTGGTCCTTAAACATCGAAGGGGTATCACGTGAACGTATCCAGCAGAACCGTTGTGATATTGAATCTACTTTCCGCGGCTGGCCTGGTTTTGATTCTGGCCAACAGATTCCAGTGGTTTTGAGCCGAACCGGTGTTCTGGCATAACCTGTTGTCCCGGGTAAAGCGCTTTCTGGCGCAGACTTTGGTACACTAAGGGTATCAACTGACAAGGATTAGGTTATGCCAACAAAAAGATTTGCCGTTAAGCACTGGAAAATGGTCGTGGTATTAATTGCTATTTGCGGCGCGATGTTGCTGCTGCGCTGGGCTGCAATGATTTGGGGTTAATGTATTGTCAGAAAGGGAAGTCATTTGTGCTGAGGTCAGCGTAAACGTGCCGTTAATTTATTGAATAATCTTTAACTCTCTTTACGCCACCGGATTGTGAAAAACCGGTACATCATTATCCGGTTTTCGACAGGTTGTCATAGCGTTTATATTCCATCACAACGTGGCAGTTAATTTATCAGGACCACTCACCCGCTACCAGCTTATGCACATCAAACGCATCGTTCATTGACTGGCCGGTAGACTGGGAGCCAGGGGCAATGTTAGAGCCCGCTTCAACATCAGAGGCGTTGGTGATTCCGATTTGGCTGTTAGCGTCACTGGCAGGTTGCGTCATATTATCAGCAGCAAAGACGCCAAATGAAAGTGCGGAAAGCACCATCGCTGCTGTAGCAGTTTTGATTGTTTTCATAATTTTATTCTCATACTAAATTAATGCAGAAAAAGCCTGAGGCGATTTTTTGCCTGTGGCGTAAGTGTAGATCTGGATCACACTTTTTCCTAGTCAAAATATTTATCAATTCGTGTCAAATAAACTGAATAAGCCGTGCACGCCTAATTATGGAGAAATGATGAAGAGGATGCATTCTGTTATTTTTAAAACGCCATTTAATATAATTAAGCACAGTTTCAAAAAATAAAAAACGGGCCGAGAAGAATCTCAGCCCGACGGAATTACATTTTATAACCTAAAGAAATCGTGGTTCTGCGATCGGTATGTTCCGGCGCAGAATCAGGGGGGGATGAGTTCCAGGTTACGTTGTAGGCTACCTTGAGTCCAAAGTGTTCGTTGATGGCCACGTTCAACGCGCTTTCAGAGTTCAGGGTGGTATCTTCTGCACCAAACACCGACACGCCCTGGGTGAATTTAGCGTTGTCGGTCATCTGCCATGCGTAGGTGCCCGATGCATAACCCAGCGGCTGGGTTTCATCTTCGCCGTTGGTGTACTCGTCGTAACGCATACCCGGACCGAATTCAAAACGGAGGCTGTGCACCGGCCCATTCAGGAACTGACGCCCATAACCCGCCGTCACGACATCGCGCTGGCGATAGCCGTTGAAGCGGTCAGTCAGCCAGCTTGCCTGCCCGAACAGGTAGTCATAATCGGTCATGTTGTAACGGCTACGTCCGCCTACCGCATATTTCTCCGAGGAGCGTTCATCGTTAGCAGACGTGTTGCTGGCATTTCCCCACAGCGACCAGGCCGTGGTATTGCCGTACCAGGTCAGGGTGCTGTCTGCGGTCAGGGAGGAGCTTTTCGTGTTACCGGATTGCGCCAGATACCCGGCATTCAGGTTACCTTCAAAGGGTTTTTTGGCAGTGGAGGGGTCGTCCATGACAGTAAAAACGGTATCATCGGCGGTTGCGTTCAGTGACGCAAATACGCCACCCGCCAGCATCAGTGCTGCGGGTACTGTCTTCAAAAGCTTCATTATATTTAAGGAGTCCGTACAACATAAAAAGAGACCGTCACGGTCTCGGAAACTTTCTTGCGGATCAATGACAAGGCGACCATAGAAAGGTAACAAATTATAAAAAGCCGCAAATAACATAGCAATAATTTCTTCTTTCATTTTTTGAATAAGAACGATCCCAAAACGCGTTTTATTTTATATGTCCTGCGCAGGTTATTTGTCAGCATTCATTTTTAAAATCATACTGTTATTTACGTTGCCTTCCTGCCAAACGGTGCCAGGCTTAAAAGAACCCATGCTAAAAGGAGGTCATGATGACTTCGATTTACACGCTGACGCTCTCCCCTTCCCTCGACTCCGCGACCATGACGCCGCAAATTTACCCGGAAGGTAAGCTACGCTGTAGCGCGCCGGTATTCGAACCCGGCGGCGGTGGTATTAACGTGGCGCGCGCCATTACCCATCTCGGCGGAAAAGCAACCGCCATCTTCCCTGCTGGCGGCGCCACGGGCGAACATCTGGTTGCGTTGCTGGCAGATGAACAGGTTGCGGTAGACACGGTAGACGCCAGAGACTGGACCCGGCAGAACCTGCACGTTCATGTTGAATCGAGCGGCGAACAGTATCGTTTTGTGATGCCGGGGGCAAAGCTGAGCGATGATGAGTTTCGTCAACTGGAAGAGAAAGTGCTGACCATTGAAAGCGGCTCATTGCTGGTCATCAGCGGTAGCCTGCCGCCGGGCATTGAAACAGAAAAGCTGACGGCGCTGGTTCAGGCGGTGCTCCAGCGCGGCATCCGCTGCATTGTTGATAGCTCAGGCGAAGCCCTGAAGGCGGCGTTAGAACCCGGGCAACTTGAACTCGTGAAACCTAACCAGAAAGAGCTGAGTGCGCTTGTCAATCGCGAGCTCAACCAGCCCGATGACGTGCGTACTGCCGCAGAAGAGCTGGTACGTACGGGCAAAGCGCATCGCGTGGTGGTCTCTCTCGGTCCTCAGGGTGCGCTGGCTGTCGACAAGACGGGCTGTGTGCAGGTCGTTCCACCACCGATGAAAAGCCAGAGCACCGTAGGTGCAGGTGACAGTATGGTTGGCGCGATGGTGCTGAAGCTGGCGCAGGGCGCTTCGCTTCTGGAGATGGCACGCTATGGCGTCGCGGCAGGGAGTGCGGCCACCATCAATCAGGGAACGCGGCTGTGCTCGCTTGTGGATACCCAAAAAATTGTCGATTACCTGGCGAAAAGCTAAACCTTCTTCCCCCTCCTGTGGAGGGGGAAGTCGCTAAATAGCGCTTATCAACTATGCTAAGAAAACTTTCAGGATAACAACGAGGTGCATTATGAGCAGTGGTGATATCACCCGCTACGTCGTAACCGTCAATATTCATGAGGCGTCGCTGACCGAGCTGAATGAACTTAACAACGCTTTCACGCGGGCAAATTTTCTGCTCACGCTGACCGACGACGAAGGCAATATCCACGACCTCGGCTCGCTGGCTTTTGGCCTGATTAGCCCGCTCAGTCAGGAAGAGGTCAAGGCGCTGGCCAGCAGCCTGGTGGAAAGCGTGACTGACAAAGCGACAGAAATTGACGTGGATAGCTGGGAAAACTGGCACAAAAAAGAACAATAAGTGCCCTGTATAAAATTAAACCGCTCAGTTGTGCGTTAGTTCCTGTTTTTTTATTGCCGTTTTGCGCTAACTTTATGATCTGGCAGACAACATGGGAGAGACATCATGTGGCAGGCTATCAGTCATCTTTTAAGTGAGCAGCTGGGTGAAGGTGAAATTGAACTGCGTAACGAACTGCCAGGCGGAGAGATCCATGCCGCATGGCATTTACGCTACGCCGGGCGCGATCTTTTCGTGAAATGTGATGAACGCGAATTGCTTCCCATTTTTACTGCCGAAGCCGATCAGCTTGAGCTGTTATCGCGCAGTAAAACCGTCACCGTTCCGCAGGTTTTAGCCGTCGGCAGCGATCGCGACTACAGCTTTCTGGTGATGAACTATCTCCCCGCGCGCCCTCTGGATGCCCACAACGCCTTTATCCTTGGTCAACAGATTGCCCGCCTGCATCAGTGGAGCGATCAGCCTCAGTTCGGGCTCGATTTTGATAACGACCTCTCCACCACGCCGCAGCCAAACGCGTGGCAGCGTCGCTGGTCGACATTTTTCGCCGAGCAGCGAATCGGCTGGCAGCTGGAGCTGGCCGCTGAAAAGGGGCTGGCGTTCGGCAACATCGATGCGATTGTTGAACACGTCCAGCAGCGCCTGGCCTCGCATCAGCCTCAGGCTTCACTGTTGCACGGGGATTTATGGTCGGATAACTGTGCGCTTGGGCCTGATGGACCTTATATATTTGACCCGGCCTGCTACTGGGGCGACAGAGAGTGCGATCTCGCGATGCTGCCGCTGCACCCTGAACAGCCGCCACAAATTTATGATGGCTACCAGTCGGTCTCGCCTCTGCCACCTGACTTTCTCGAACGCCAGCCGGTGTATCAGCTATACACCCTGCTCAACCGGGCCATCCTGTTTGGCGGAAATCATCTGGTTAATGCCCAGCGTGCGCTGGACCGCATTCTGGCGGCATAACGTAAGGGGGGCGCAACACGCCCCCTTCAGCATTTACAGGAAGCCGAGCAGCGTAAAGAAGAAATACCCGGCCACAATGATAATGACCGGCAGAACGTAGAGCGGGAAAAACTGCACAAAGATGGTATGGCGCGGAACGACAATGCGCGATTCGATCTGCTCGCGGGTCATTCCCTCAGGACCTTTGGCCTTCTCAAGGATCATCTGGTCTTCAACCCCTTCACGTAAAAAGCGGGTCTGGCGACTCATGCGTGCGCCGGAGGCCTGCAACGCCATTGCGATAAAGATCAGCGCATAGATTATCCAGAAGCCAACGTTAAGCTGGTGGTGAAAATCCGGCGTGGGCGAGTTAAACCAGAACACGTTCAGGAACGGGGTATTAAACCGCATCATCTCAATCATTACGTGGGCAAAATCAAGCATGACGGCATTGATGCCCGGCTGTTTTTCGCTGTGATCGTACATAAATTTGAGTACGGAAATCAGCGTTGAAATCAGGGCGGGAATGAAAATAACCCAACCAGCAATACGTTTTAAGATCGCAATGCGTCCAGCTTGTTGATACGTCATCAGTTCCTCTTAATAAAGACGCGTTATTTGTGCCTAAGTCTACCTGCTGTCGGTCATTTTCGCCCGATCTTTGGATGCGATATGCTAAATTGCTTGTGCTTAGCACCGTTCGTCTTACCTCTAAGATAAGGAGAAGTTGTAATGTCGACACCGCGCCAGATACTTGCCGCTATTTTTGACATGGATGGATTGCTGATTGATTCCGAACCCCTGTGGGATAGGGCTGAACTGGACGTGATGGCCAGCCTCGGCGTCGATATCAGTCGTCGTAACGAACTCCCCGATACCCTGGGGCTGCGTATCGATATGGTGGTCGATCTTTGGTATGCCCACCAGCCATGGGTTGGACCGGATCGCGACGAAGTCACGGCGCGCATTATCAACCGCGCTATCTCCCTGGTTGAAGAATATAAGCCACTGTTACCGGGCGTCCATGACGCTATCGCCCTGTGTAAGGCGCAAGGACTGAAAGTGGGGCTGGCCTCCGCCTCACCTCTGCATATGCTGGAAAAAGTGCTGACGATGTTTGGGCTGCGCGACAGCTTCGACGCGCTGGCCTCGGCCGAAAAGCTGCCTTACAGCAAGCCGCACCCGCAGGTGTATATGGACTGCGCCGCGAAACTGGGGCTGGATCCGCTCACCTGCGTGGCGCTGGAAGATTCCGTTAACGGCATGATAGCGTCCAAAGCCGCGCGTATGCGCTCCATCGTTGTGCCTGCTGAAGAAGGCCGACACGATCCTCGTTTTGCCCTCGCGGATGTCAGGCTGACGTCTCTTGAAGAACTGACTGTCCGCCATCTGCGCGGAGAGTGACCCTCTTTTCAGGCAGCTTCGGCTGCCTGCATCACAAAATTAAAACATCGTTTTACTTTATTTGCTTTTCTCATTCCAGGCTCCTATCCTTACGTGCAGAATGACAATAACCTGACTTATGAGGCGCGTATGATACTGGATGCTTTTACTCTGGCAGGAAAAGTGGCGATGGTGACCGGGTGCGATACCGGCCTGGGTCAGGGCATGGCCATTGCCCTCGCCGAGGCAGGTTGCGATATCGTGGGTGTTAACCGCAAGGTTCCTGACGAAACGGCAGCGTGCGTTACGGCGCTGGGACGACGCTTTATCGCAATCCGCGCCGATCTCGGCAAGCATGAGAACATTCAGAGCGTCGTGGACACCGCTGTTAAAGAGATGGGACGCATCGATATTCTGGTTAACAATGCCGGCACCATTCGTCGGTGCGATGCGCTGGAATTCAGCGAAAAAGACTGGGACGAAGTCATCGACCTGAACCTGAAATCGGTCTTTTTCCTCTCGCAGGCGGTGGCCAAACGGTTTATCGATCAGGGTCAGGGCGGAAAAATCATTAACATTGCCTCCATGCTCTCCTTTCAGGGCGGCATTCGTGTGCCCTCTTATACGGCCTCGAAAAGCGGCGTCCTCGGGCTCACCCGCCTGCTGGCAAACGAATGGGCGCCGCTGGGCATTAACGTGAACGCTATCGCGCCGGGTTATATGGCGACAAATAACACCCAACAGCTTCGCGATGATGAGCAACGCAGCCAGGCGATCCTCGAGCGTATTCCGGCGGGACGCTGGGGACTACCGGAGGATTTACAGGGGCCGGTGGTGTTTCTGGCCTCAGGAGCCTCTGATTACGTCAACGGCCATACCCTCGCCGTAGACGGCGGCTGGCTGGCGCGCTAACTGCGCATTTGTGATAAAGAGTTACACCGTCACCTCTTTCGCACACTGTATAAAAACCCTATACTGTATGAATTGACAGTTTACCGGGTTTTATCATGACGGCGGAAGGCCACCTGCTTTTTTCACTTGCCTGTGCAGTGTTTGCTAAAAACGCTGAACTGACCCCTGTGCTGGCACAGGGGGACTGGTGGCATATTGTCCCTTCTGCCGTACTGACCTGCCTGTTGCCGGACATCGACCATCCCAAATCCTTCCTCGGTCAACGGCTGAAGTGGATTTCAAAACCCATCGCCAGAGCCTTTGGTCATCGCGGGTTCACCCACAGCCTGCTGGCCGTGTTTGGCCTGTTAACCCTCTTTTATCTGAAGGTTCCTGAGAGCTGGATAGTCCCGGCGGATGCCATTCAGGGCATGGTGCTCGGTTACTTGAGCCATATCCTGGCGGATATGCTGACGCCTGCGGGCGTTCCGCTGCTCTGGCCCTGCCGCTGGCGTTTCCGCCTGCCGATCCTCGTGCCGCAAAAAGGCAACCAGCTGGAGCGCGTGCTGTGCATGGCGCTGTTTGCGTATGCCGTCTGGATGCCGCAGACGTTGCCCGAAAATGGTGCAGTGCGCTGGTCGTCGCAGATGATCAACTCGCTGCAATTTCAGTTCAATCGTTTTATTAATCACCAGATTGAACATTAAACCGACAATATAATCACTTTTGTCATAAACCATTCCATATGGATATAAGCGCTACATCACTCTTCTGATAACCTTGCGCCAACAGGTTCGGTAAAAACCGACCGAATAATAAATCAGGAGAACGGGGATGAATTTTCCACTCATCGCGAACATTGTTGTGTTCGTCGTATTGCTATTGCTTCTCGCCCAGGCTCGCCACAAACAGTGGAGCCTGGCGAAAAAGGTGCTGGTCGGTCTGGTGATAGGCGTGGTGTTTGGCCTGGCCTTACACGCTATTTACGGCTCCGACAGCCCGGTACTGAAAGATTCTATTCAGTGGTTCAACATTGTCGGTAACGGCTATGTACAGCTGCTGCAAATGATCGTCATGCCGCTGGTATTCGCTTCTATCCTGAGCGCCGTGGCCCGTCTGCATAATGCGTCTCAGCTGGGTAAAATCAGTTTCCTGACCATTGGTACCCTGCTCTTCACCACACTGATTGCGGCGCTGGTGGGTGTGCTGGTGACCAATCTGTTTGGCCTGACCGCTGAAGGTCTGGTGCAGGGCAGCGCTGAAACCGCGCGTCTGACGGCTATTCAGACCAACTACGTGGGTAAAGTGGCCGATCTGACCGTTCCGCAAATGGTGCTCTCCTTCATTCCGAAGAACCCGTTTGCTGACCTGACCGGTGCAAGCCCAACCTCCATTATCAGCGTGGTGATCTTCGCGGCGTTCCTGGGCGTGGCGGCGCTGAAGCTGCTGAAGGACGATGCGCCAAAAGGCGAGCGCGTGCTGACTGCCATTGATACCCTGCAAAGCTGGGTGATGAAGCTGGTGCGTCTGGTCATGCAGCTGACGCCTTACGGTGTCCTGGCGCTGATGACCAAAGTCGTTGCTGGTTCTAACCTGCAAGACATCATCAAGCTTGGCAGCTTTGTGATTGCCTCGTACCTGGGTCTGGGCATCATGTTTGTTGTGCACGGCATTCTGCTGGCGGTGAACGGCGTTGGCCCGCTGAAATATTTCCGCAAAGTCTGGCCGGTGCTGACCTTCGCCTTCACCAGCCGTTCCAGCGCGGCATCTATTCCGCTGAACGTCGAAGCACAGACCCGTCGTCTGGGCGTACCGGAGTCTATCGCCAGCTTCTCGGCCTCCTTTGGCGCCACTATCGGCCAGAACGGCTGTGCGGGCCTCTACCCGGCGATGCTGGCCGTGATGGTAGCTCCAACCGTCGGCATTAACCCGCTGGATCCGGTCTGGATTGCGACGCTGGTCGGTATCGTGACCATTAGCTCCGCCGGTGTTGCAGGCGTGGGCGGCGGCGCGACCTTCGCTGCGCTGATTGTTCTGCCTGCGCTGGGCCTGCCGGTGACGCTGGTCGCCCTGCTGATCTCTGTTGAACCGCTGATCGACATGGGTCGTACCGCGCTGAACGTGAGTGGCTCAATGACCGCTGGTACCCTGACCAGCCAGTGGCTGAAGCAGACCGACAAAACGATTCTCGACAGTGAAGAAGATGCCGAACTGGCCCATCGTTAATCACTGCCGAAATAAAAAAACCGCCTGAGGGCGGTTTTTTTATGGCTGTTATTCTTCAACCTCTTCATCCTGGCGCATCTGCATCGCCCATCGCTGCGCCGATTCCGGCACCGTAAACGCAGGGGAGCGACGGAAGTGCTCGCCAATCAGCACGAAGGCAACGTATTTACCCCGCAGCATCCAGACATCGCGAAAACCATCCACCTTCAGGGCATGGTCTGGCGGCGCGGGCTCAACGCGGGGTACATAGCTAATAACCTGGCGGTTTTGTTGACGAAGAGGTTTCATAAGCGACGGATTCACTAAAGCAAATTCTTAAAGCAGGAAATTTCTATCATAGCCGATTCTCCCCCCGCCCGTCGCGCCTGACGTAAGGCAGAGGGCTCCTTTCGCTAATCAATATCTGAAAACGCTTAGTTCGCCTGCTAATTCTTAACATTGTTCTATCCTTAATAGGGTTTTTAGGAATGAACAAAGGAGAAGCGTGCAATGTCGAACAATGATAAACCACATCAGTCACCCATTCATGGCACTGAAGAATCTCAACCGGGAATGGACTCACTTGCCCCCGCCGACGGCTCACACAAACCTTCACCGGGTCCTTCCGCACCGGGTGAACAGCCTACCGCCCCGGGCAGCATGAAAGCCCCGGAAACGGAAAACGAAAAGCTGAAATCGCTCGATCCTCACCGCAAGGGCGGTGAAGGCCATGCGCTGACCACGAACCAGGGCGTTCGCATTGCCGATGACCAGAACTCCCTGCGCGCCGGAACGCGCGGTCCGACGCTGCTGGAAGATTTCATCCTGCGCGAAAAAATCACCCATTTCGACCATGAGCGTATTCCTGAGCGCATCGTCCACGCTCGCGGCTCCGCGGCGCACGGTTATTTCCAGCCGTACAAGAGCCTGACGGAGATCACGAAAGCGGATTTCCTTTCCGACCCGAACAAAATCACACCGGTGTTTGTGCGCTTCTCTACCGTACAGGGCGGCGCTGGCTCGGCTGACACGGTGCGTGATATCCGCGGCTTCGCCACTAAATTCTATACCGAAGAGGGTATTTTCGACCTGGTCGGTAACAACACCCCGGTGTTCTTCATTCAGGATGCGCATAAGTTTCCTGACTTTGTCCATGCGGTAAAACCGGAGCCACACTGGGCCATACCGCAGGGACAAAGTGCGCACGATACTTTCTGGGACTACGTCTCCCTGCAACCGGAAACGCTGCACAACGTGATGTGGGCGATGTCTGACCGGGGGATCCCGCGCAGCTATCGCACCATGGAAGGGTTTGGTATTCACACCTTCCGTCTTATTAACGCCGAAGGCAAAGCAACGTTTGTGCGCTTCCACTGGAAACCGGTCGCGGGGAAAGCGTCGCTGGTGTGGGATGAAGCGCAGAAGCTCACCGGACGCGATCCGGACTTCCACCGTCGTGAACTGTGGGAATCCATTGAAGCCGGAGATTTCCCGGAATACGAGCTGGGGTTACAGCTGATCCCGGAAGAGGACGAGTTTAAATACGACTTCGACCTGCTCGACCCAACCAAGCTAATTCCTGAAGAGCTGGTGCCGGTTCAGCTGGTGGGCAAAATGGTGCTTAACCGCAACCCGGATAACTTCTTCGCGGAGAATGAGCAGGCTGCGTTCCACCCGGGCCATATTGTGCCGGGGCTGGATTTCACCAACGATCCGCTGCTTCAGGGCCGTCTGTTCTCTTATACCGATACGCAGATCAGTCGTCTCGGCGGACCAAACTTCCACGAAATTCCGATCAACCGTCCTACCTGCCCTTACCATAACTTCCAGCGTGACGGGATGCATCGTCAGGATATCGACACCAACCCGGCGAACTACGAGCCGAACTCCATTAACGATAACTGGCCGCGCGAAACGCCGCCGGGACCAAAACGTGGCGGATTCGAGTCGTATCAGGAGCGCGTGGACGGAACAAAAATTCGCGAACGCAGCCCGTCCTTCGGCGAGTATTACGCCCACCCTCGCCTGTTCTGGAACAGCCAGACCCCGATCGAACAGCAGCACATTATCGGCGGCTTCAGCTTTGAGCTGAGTAAAGTGGTGCGCACCTACATTCGCGAGCGCGTGGTTGACCATCTGGCACATATCGATATCCAGCTTGCGCAGGGCGTGGCGAATAACCTCGGCATTACGCTCACCGACGAGCAATGCCATGCCGCGCCGCCAAAAGACGTGAACGGGCTGAAGAAAGATCCGTCCCTGAGCCTGTACGCGGTACCTGGCGGATCGATTAAAGGCCGCGTGGTGGCTATCCTGCTGAACGATAAACCGCGCGCCAGCGACGTGCTGGGGATCATGCGGGCGCTCAAAACCCAGGGCGTACATGCCAAACTGCTTTACTCGCGCATGGGTGAAGTGACGGCTGACGATGGCTCCGTCCTGCCGATTGCCGCGACCTTCGCCGGGGCACCGTCGCTGACGGTTGACGCGGTGATTATGCCGTGCGGCGACGTTGAGAGTCTGCTCGGCAACGGTGATGCCGCCTATTATCTGCTGGAAGCCTATAAGCACCTGAAGCCAATCGCCCTGGCAGGCGATGCGCGGAAGTTTAAATCTCTGCTGAAGGTACCGGATCAAGGGGAAGAAGGCATTGTCGAAGGTGATAACGTTGACGATGCGTTTATGACCCGGCTGTTTGACCTGCTCGCCGCGCACCGCGTGTGGTCGCGCAGCAGCAAAACCGACCAGATACCGGCGTAAAAAAAAAAGCCGGGTGGCGCTGCGCTTACCCGGCCTACATTTCGATTGCTTTTGTAGGCCCGGTAAGGCGAAGCCGCCACCGGGCTTTATCTCAAAGATCCCTGAACGTCCCCAGACGATACCCGCGCTCGGCAATCGCATACTTCAGCGACGCCGACGTCAGCACGTCCAGCTCCGCCAGACGCGGCCAGCAGTAGGCGCTCTTACGCACGGTGTTATCGATAAAGGCGGGATGCGCCATGATCTCCAGCGACCGCACGGCGGAATCATCCAGCACCTTAAGGAACAGCGCTTCGCTGATCTTGTCGCCGTAAAATGCGCTGCTGAACCCCTCCGTTGACGTCACCACGACGTCCGGTAATTCGCGCACCTCCCGATCCAGGCGCATCGCCACGCCTTTACGTTGGGCAAACTCTGCCACAAGCGGGAAAATCGCCGGGATCATATGCACATGATGGTGACTATCAATATGGGTGGGCTCACGGCCAAACACATCCACAAAGCGGTTAAACTGGCAATCCAGCTCGCGGGCAATCTCATCGAGCGGCAGAGCGTCCTGCTCCGCCATTTCCCAAATCCATTTACCCAGCTGCCCGTCGCGCGTCAGCCCCGGCATCGGTGAAAGGGGCTGCCCAAGCGTCAGCACAAAGTGCAAGCCGATGCCCAGTTCGGGCACCTCACGGCTTAGCTGCGCCGCATGTTCCACCGCCTCACCGTTGATGAGCGCAGTAGTAGAGGTCACGACGCCCCGGCGACAGGCTTCGATAATGCCGTAGTTCTGCCCTTTTGACAGGCCAAAATCATCGGCATTGACGATCAGCAGGTTTTCCATCGCATCTCCTCTTAACGGTGTGTGAGCTTCAGTTTCTCAACCGTTGCAGCAAAGTTTGGTAGCCATTTTTCATGCGCCAGGATCATCTCGCTCGCGAGTTTTTCAGCATCACGGTCAGAATGCACCAGCGGGCTGAGGTTCAGCGCCAGCAGCACGTCATTCAGCTCGCCGCTCAGGGCCGCATTGCTCGCCGCGACTTCAAAGCCCTTGATGGTGTGAATAAGGCCCATCACTTTATCGTCGAAATGGGTAATGCGGGGATGCGGTTTTGCGCCGTCGCGTCCAAGGATGCAGGTCATCTCAACGGCCCAGTCTGCCGGGATGTTGTCGATGTGCCCATGATGCGGAACGTTCACATAGTGCTCGGCCTGCTTGTCATTGTAAATGGCGTTGATCACTTCACACGCGGCATCCGAATAGTATGCCCCGCCGCGCTGCTCCAGCTCTTTCGGCTTCACGTTCAGGTTCGGATCTTTATACAAATCAAACAGCTGCTTCTCTACTTTCTGCACAACCTGAGCACGCGCGCCGCCTTTGTAGTATTCGCCCATTTCAATCGCCAGCATCTCTTTCTGCTTGAAGTAGTAAAGCAGATACGAGCACGGCAACAGGTTCAGGGAGCGGATCAGCCCTTCGCTGAACGGCAGGTCGAAGATGTTTTTCACCGAGGCCGTGGTCAGGCGGCCAGAGGCGACGCCATCGAGCAGTTCTGCAAAGCGCGATTGCCCGTTCACGATCACATCTTTGATAAAGACCATGTGGTTCAGGCCGAACAGGTCAATGGACAGTTCGTCGTTATCGTTCAGCGCCAGCACATCGCGGATGAACATTTTCATGCCAATCGGAATATTGCAAACGCCGATAAAGCGTTTGAAACCGGTGTGGCGATAAACCGCCTCGGTGACCATTCCAGCCGGGTTGGTAAAGTTAATCACCCACGCGTTCGGGCAGATCTCCTCCACGTCTTTGATGATGTCAAAAATAACCGGAATGGTACGCAGACCTTTAAACAGGCCGCCTGCCCCGTTGGTTTCCTGCCCCAGATAACCGTGGCTCAGCGGAATACGCTCATCCAGCTCACGTGCTTTTAGCTGGCCGACGCGCAGCTGCGTGGTCACGAAGTCAGCATCTTTCAGCGCCAGGCGGCGATCCAGCGTTTTATGCACGGTTAAGGGCACGCCTGCCTTTTCAACCATGCGTTGGCACAGCTCAAAAATAATATTCAGCTTCTCCTGACCTTCTTCAACATCCACCAGCCATAATTCGCTGACCGGTAATTCATGATAACGTTTCAGGAAACCTTCTAGTAATTCCGGGGTATAGCTGCTGCCGCCACCAATGGTTACGACTTTTAATTTCTTTTGCATAATTTCTCCCTTAGCGTATCAGGTTAATCGCCTGCAAGGTATAGCGTACTCTTCCCGCTATTTGGGCAAGCCATTACGTCAATATTCCTGGCGGATAAACCGCCGAAGGTTAATTAATTACCGTTAAATTTTTGCGGTAACTGTTCGGGGTAAATGAAGTCAGTTTCTTAAAGGTTTTAATAAACAGGCTGGGGCTGCTGTAACCGGATTCGTATGCGATATCGGTGACAGAGTAGTTCGTTATTTCCAGCTGCTTTTTGGCAAAATTAATGCGGATTTCATTAATAATTTGCACAGGCGTTTTACGGTAATAGCGCTGCGTGGCGCGCGTTAAATATTCCTGCGATTTACCCGACAGCGCCACCATGTTTTCCAGCGCGTTATCGCTGAACTGCCCTTTGTCGTGCATCAGCTCCACGGTACTGCGCAGCCACTGGGGAATATCATCCACCACCTGCTGTTCTTCACGGTGATGGCGAAGGCGATTCATCACGTAGAACGTCACGGTTTCAATAAATTCATCAAATTCATTGTCGCGGAAATTCAGCGAGGCAATAACCGTTTCAATCCAGGTCATAAACTCATTTTTGACGCGATACACCTGTGACGCCACAAAGCAGAACGGGACCAGCGGCAGATAGTGCTTCTCGAAGAAACGCCTGCTCACCCCTACGTTCAGAATGCGCGTCGCACCAAACTCATAAAAGCTCTGGTGATAAGATCCCATCGGCAAAAAGACGAAATCACCGCGCTCAAGCAGGACGCGCTTACCGTTGATCTCCTGATAATAGCGGCCGGTCAGAACAATCGTGAACTCGTAGTAGTCGTGCTGGTGCAGACCGCTGGCGCTCTCCGTCTTGTTGTATATCACCACGTGAAAATTCTTGCCGTTAAACAGCTGCTGCTCATGTGCGGTTTTGATTTCCATCGTGCTGACCTCCTGCTGCCTGAACTGTCTTACTGCATCTTCTCGTGAAGCTCAATGAGCTCCGCTACCAGCTCGCGCGCCAGCATGGAGGTCATCAGGTGATCCTGCGCATGTACCAGCACCAGGCTCACCTTCATCTTCCCTTCACCCTGGTCGCTTTCGATGAGCTTCGTCTGTACCAGATGCGCTTCGTTTAACGCCGTGCGGGACTGCTCCATCATGGTTTTCGCGGCAACGAAATCGCCCTGCTTAGCCTGCTTAAGCGCCGCATACGCAAGACTGCGCGCCTGCCCGGAGTTGATGATGAGACCCATCACCACCTCTTCCAGATCGTTCTCTACGGTTTCTTCTGCGACGATACTGTCTAAATCTAACATCTTCAGCTCCTTTACGCTGGCGCGGGTTGCCCCGCGCCGTGTAATTTTAGAATTTCAGTGCGAGGGCGATATCCTCTTCGCTCTCTTCTTCATCGATCACCGTTGCGGCTTTGTTCGCTATCGCCACGAACGGCATGTAGAGCAGGGTTGCAATCCCGAGGTTGAATATCGCCAGCAGGAAGGCGGCCACGCTACCGTTGGTGTTGAAGAACGCGCCCAGACCGGCCGGCATCGTCCACGGTGCAATGTTGGTCACCGGCGGGATAATGCCCAGGTAGTACGCCGTCAGCGTAATCGCGGCCAGCAGCGGCTGAACCAGGATGAAAGGAATGAACATCACCGGGTTCATGATAATCGGCAGACCAAACAGGATCGGCTCGTTAATCTGGAAGATGCCTGACGGCAGGGCCAGCTTCGCAACCTGACGATGGTCAGCGCGGCGAGAGACAATAAAGACCGCGATGATCAGACCCAGCGTCGCCCCGGTACCGCCCAGGAAGATATAGGAGTCCAGCATCGGCTTCGCCCACACATGGAAGGTTTTACCGGCCGCCAGCGCCGCATCGACGGAGCCGTACTGCTGGTAAAGCGCGACGTTTTCCAGTGCCCACGGGGTCATAATACCGCTGTCCAGCGCCGCCAGTGCCAGTGAACCATGCACGCCGAAGAACCACAGCAGGGAGGTAAAGATGACGTACGCCCAACCGACCACGCTACCCATCGACGCCAGCGGCGTTGAGATAGAGTCCATAATGATCTGGTGGAAGTTAGTCCCCCAGTGAGAGAGCGCCCAGGCAATAATCCCCATGATGGAGAGAATAATAAAGCCCGGAATCAACGCGGAAAATGAACGAGAAACGGAGGCCGGAACGCTATCCGGCAAGCGGATAACCCAGTTGCGGCGAATAATAAAGGTGAACATTTCGGCCACCACCAGCCCGATAATAATACCGGAAATGATGTTTGCCCCACCCAGCCAGTTGGCGCCTACGGCGTAAGCGTCGCCCACGCTGTACGGCGTGACGGTCATAAACGCGGCTATAGACAGTAAGCCCGCCGCCAGCGGATCCACTTTACGCTCTTCCGCCAGCGCCATACCGATAAAGAAAGGCGCCATTAGCGACATAATACCCAACGTACCGTTGTATACGTTGCCGCCAATGGCTTTTAAACCATTAAGGGTTTCAATAGTGGAAGCATCTAACCTAATTCCTAATGAATAAAAAAAGGAACCTTCACCAAAGCTCAGAAAAACGTTGTTAATTAAAACGAACATTGCCCCGGCTAACGTCAACGGCATTAATTTAATAAAGCCGTTTTTAATGGCATTAACGTGAGGCTGCTTTCCTATTTTAACAGCAAAAGGAAGGAGTACCTTTTCAAGTGAAGCGATGACTTTACTCATAGGAAAATACCCTTAAATGCCGCAACAACCGTTACGGCGTATTGTGTGTGAAATAACTCTTTGACGGGAAAAATAAAAAATTAATTAGCAGCTTTTTTAATCGCCGCAACAGCAGCTTTTAATACACCTAAACCATCAATCTTGCCGTACAGACCGGAGTCGATCACTTCGACCGGCTTATTAGGAAGTAGACGTTGAATTTCGGGCAACATATAAGCGATTTGCGGCCCCAGTAAAATAACGTCTGCCGCCTGGCCCTTTTCGCCCGCCAGCGTTTCCGGAAACGCTTCAATCACCACAGGGACTTCATATTTTTCGGCCTGCGCGCGCATTTTAGAAACCAGCAGCGAAGTTGACATGCCCGCAGAGCAGAACAGGTAGATATGTTTCTTTTCCATGATAATTTCCCTCTTATTGGTCTGTCCGCCGTCGCGCTATCACTCGACTCGCTATCCTGGCTGACGGGCAGTGTGCTGAACATTGTTTGTTGTTGAAGTGAGTATACGCAATGGTACAGGGAGGGGATAATTCTGGACAGACTAAAATTGTCTCTCATTGACCTGGCTTGTTGACTACCTTCACATTTCAGGCAAATAATTCGCGACAAGAAATAAGATTTACGTATGCATAAAAAAACCGGCCTTCAGGCCGGTTTCAATCGCTAGCGGGCAAGTACGCTTACTGTGCCTTAGGTGCCTGCGGGTCGGTGTCGTATTCAGCACAGGTCTGGTAACCAGAATTGATCACGTGACCCGTATCATCCAGGGCGACAAAGTAGGTCTCTGCCTTACCATCGCGTTGACCCAGAATATAGGTCTGGCAGGTACCACGCGCGTGGATCATGGTGACCTCAGAAGAAGGTTTACCGGCAATGGCCGCAACCTGGGAACGCGTCATCCCTTTTTTGACGTCTTTAACCACTGGCTGTGTGAACTGATCTTTAGTGCGATCGTAAGCTGTACACCCTGCCAGCATAGTCAGTACCGCCGCTGCGCTTAAAATTCCTGCTACGTTCTTGTTCATATTCCGTCCTCTTGTTTATCAGCGTGTTAACTAAGCATGGGATAAAAATTACTATTGTTCAACTTTGCGAGTTACGCCAGACGAATTTCGGAAAATTCTAATAAAACAACGATAAGCTGCGAAATCGCTGTAAAACAGTACACTCAAAACTGTGATCCTTGTCGTTTTCCCGACAAAGGGTTAGTTTTAACAGATCGTACATTCTGTTTGGTTCTGCATAGGGAGGGCGTAATGGCTCTGCAACAAGAAATTATCCAGGCGCTGGGCGCGAAACCTGCGATTGATGCCAATGAAGAGATCCGTCGTAGCGTTGATTTTTTGAAAGCTTACCTGTCTGCACACCCTTTCCTGAAGACGCTGGTGCTGGGTATCAGCGGCGGTCAGGACTCCACGCTGGCCGGTAAGCTGAGCCAGATGGCCATCTCCGAGCTGCGTGACGAGACCGGTGACGCCGCGCTGCAATTTATTGCCGTACGTCTGCCGTATGGCGTGCAGGCCGACGAGCAGGATTGTCAGGATGCTATCGCCTTTATCCAGCCGGACCGCGTGCTTACCGTGAACATCAAAGGATCGGTGCTGGCAAGCGAGCAGGCCCTGCGTGAAGCCGGCATTGAACTGAGCGATTTTGTTCGCGGCAACGAGAAAGCCCGCGAGCGCATGAAGGCCCAGTACAGTATCGCAGGCATGACCAAAGGGGTGGTCGTCGGCACGGACCATGCCGCGGAAGCCATTACCGGCTTCTTCACCAAATACGGCGATGGCGGCACGGACATCAACCCGCTCTTCCGCCTGAACAAGCGTCAGGGCAAGCAGCTGCTGGCGGCGCTGGGCTGCCCGGAACACCTTTATAAGAAGGCACCAACGGCAGACCTCGAGGACGATCGTCCTTCCCTGCCGGATGAAGCGGCGCTGGGCGTGAGCTATGACAACATCGATGATTATCTCGAAGGCAAAACGCTCGACGAAGGGACTGCAAAAATTATCGAAGGCTGGTATCTGAAAACCGAGCACAAGCGCCGTCCGCCAATCACGGTGTTTGACGACTTCTGGAAGAAATAGCCAACATGTTTGCTCAGCGGCGCTTCGCTTGCTGGGCTTACGGTTCCGCGCTGTTGCAGGCCGGGTGAGGCGTAGCCGCCACCCGGCTCTTTTTTAACCACCAAACACCTGCTACACTGTATACCTGAACAGTATATGGAGCAGTATGTGAGCAGGCGTCAATCCGCCCCGCGTCTTGAGTTTGAAGCGGCGGCTATCTACGAATATCCCGAGCATCTTCGCCCCTGGCTTGAGGCATTGCCTAAACAGCCTGGCGTCTATTTCTTTCACGGCGACAGCGACACCATGCCGCTCTATATCGGCAAAAGCGTGAATATCCGCAGCCGGGTGATGTCGCACCTGCGTACGCCAGACGAGGCGTCGATGCTCAGGCAGTCCCGGCGGATCACCTGGATCGAGACGGCAGGCGAACTGGGTGCCCTTCTGCTCGAAGCCAGGCTCATCAAGGAACAGCAGCCGCTGTTTAACAAACGCCTGCGCCGCAACCGCCAGCTGTGTTCCTTGCAGGTCAACGCGGGAAAACCGCAGGTGGTGTATGCCCGTGAAGTGGATTTTTCACATGAACCGAATCTTTACGGCCTGTTTGCCAACAAACGTGCCGCACTGCAAACCCTGCAATCCCTGGCTGATGAATTACAGCTTTGCTACGGCCTGCTGGGGCTGGAAGCCACCACCCGCGGCCGCGCCTGTTTCCGTTCCGCGCTGAAACGCTGCGCCGGGGCGTGCTGTGGAAGAGAGAGCGTTGAAGACCATCACGCCCGGTTTATGGCGGGCCTGGCCTCGATCAGCGTTAACTGCTGGCCGTGGGAAGGCGCGGTGGCGTTGAAAGAAACCCGCGAGGATATGACGCATTATCACATCATTCGCAACTGGCTCTGGCTTGGCGCCGTCGATAGCCTGGATGACGCCACCGCCCTGCTACGCACCCCCGCCGGGTTCGATCAGGACGGTTATAAAATTCTCTGTAAGCCGCTGTTAACCGGTAAATATGAGATCATCGCGCTCACTGACCCGGCAGCCAGGTAATTTCACTGAACAGCAGCGCCCCTTTCGTTTCCAGTAATCGGAGGGTATGGGTGCCCGCTTCCCAGCTGGCGCCCTGATCGGCGGTCAGTAACTTGTCGCCCAGTTGCCAGGCCCCGCTTAACACGAACGCCACCCCACCGCGTGACGCAAAGGTGGTGAACGTTCGGGTAGCAACGCGCACCTTTGCCTGGCAGTGCTCCCGTCGGGTCATAATGTTGAAATCCATCGACATCTGCCCCTCCGTGAGCACCGCTTTTACCGTCAGATCGCCCGCAAAGCCGTAAGGTTGATGGTGCTTCAGGGTATGGCAAAACGCCCTGCCCGCATCCAGCGTCACCTCGCCGCCTTCCAGCAGCGTTATCACCCGGTCAACGCCCGGAAAAGCGGAAAATTCGCCGTTACTGGCGATGGAGGCGATGCTGGCCCGCCAGGAAAAATCCCGCGTCGCGGGAGGGAAACAGCAAATCTCACGCGTCTCACCCGCGCCGTTACGCCAGAGACTGACGGGCATTTTACGGATATCAAAGAATTCCATTACCACTCCTGAAGGACGCACCGTGCGCCAGGGCATTTCACAGACGTATTATCGGCAGCGGTAAGGCCAGACCTTAGGCATGGGGCAAAAGAAAAACCGCCGGTCCTGTCCACAGCGTTTTCGCTTTTGTAGACAGGAGCCCGGCGGTCTTAAGAGAGTGAGCCGATTATTCGGCTGGTGCAGGCATTTTACCTTCCGGCGCTGCACGTTCTGTCAGACGCTTCTCAAAATTGGCATTAAACTGCTTTTTCTGTTCCGGCGTCAGAATGTTGTAAATCTTGTTCTGGGTTTCCATGTGGGCCAGCATGCGCGCTTTATGCTGCTCGGCCATTTTATCGATCTGCGCTTCTGCTTTTGCTTTATCGAAGCTGTCGCTGGCAATGATGTCATGCATCGCGCGGCGCTCTTCCAGCGGAGGACGCTTCATCTGGTCACGCTGGCTTTTTCTGATGTCGCGGATCTGCTGCTTCTGCGCGTCGGTCAGGTTCAGGTCTTTAAACATCATCATCTCATGATGCATACCCGGCTTGCCTTTATGATGCATCATCATTTTGCCTTCAGCCGGCGCGGCGGTAGTGGTCGCGGTATCTGCGGCGAACGCCATGCTGGTAGCGCCCAGAGTCAGGGTAGAGGCAACAAACAGTGCAGTTAATTTACGCATAATGTCTTTCCTTACTTTCAGTTATTCTTCGGCGCTTTGCCGTGTTGACGAGATTAACTTTACGGGGTTTATCGTCAATTAGTCAGAGCAACGGTAAAACAATGAAAGTATAAAAAACACGTTTTCGCCAATTATGGAGAAATTAAGGAAAAAGCGTGGAGAGATGAAACAAAAATATTCAACAGGATGATTTTAAAGAGATTATGGAGAAGTATAACGAAGTGCCGTTTAATAATAAAGCAATACTCCAGGAAAATTCCGCAAACTATACAAGAGCGCTTTTATCGCTAAGAAATTTATTCTTCACTTCCCCTCCGGTCTACGCGAGGGGAAACGATCAGGACATTTTTTCCAGCATCAAGCCGGCCCGCAAACCAAATGCGACCGACGGATTAGGGAATAAAACATATTCCGTGGCGTGCTGTACCGCATAGCGGGTCTCACCATCTTCCGCGAGCAGGACTCCCTGTCGAAACGGCGTAAAGTTCAGCGTATGGGGCGCCATATGAAGATGGAAAGCCTCGCTGCGGCGCGTGATCTGCTGCACGACCCGATAGCGCACGACGGGTTCACGGGCGTGTTCCGGCGCAACCCCTGCGAGCAACGCCCGCAGCGCCTGATGCGTAGGAGCAAAACGGGTCAGGTCGTTTTGCCCGAACGGCAGCGCTTTTCCCAGCTCCAGGGTGCAGGAAAGCGCGCCAAAACGCTCGCAGGTGAAATGGGTAAACGTGCCGCCCGGCGTCTGGTGGAAAACCAGCGCCTCCAGCCCGGCATCGCCAAGCCAGTCCAGAAACGCTTCATCCCAGGGCTGGTCTCGCTGCGGTAAAACGCCAAAACGCACATGATACGAGGCGCGAATGGCCGTATGCAGATCGAGGTGCCAGCGCGTTGCCCCCGCCCCGGCAAAAAACGTCGTCACCACCTCCTCCAGCCATTGCGCGCGCGTCGTTTCATCGCTCTCTGGAAATTGCGTCCAGCGCCCCCCAAACATGCGGTTGAGGTCGCTCACGAGATACCGTTTGTTTTGCGCCAGCGCAGGCGGATTTCCCAGCACCACCAGCAGACGGCAGTGCAGCGTGATCTCCTTGCGACAGAGCGCGTGCAGCAACAGATCGACAATCTCCACGGGTGCGGTTTCGTTTCCGTGAATGCCGGTGGAGAGCAGCAGCGACAGGTCATATTCCTCCAACGGCGTCAGCTCAAGCACGCCCGGTCCCAGCCATCGCCAGTGGAATGAGGAGCCTTCCCCCTCGTGCCGCTCCGGTATCTTTCCAGCCAGCGTCAGCGCCAGTAAGTTTTCCATATCGTCTCCTTAGCGCTGGAACGGATAAACCGATCCCAGTTGCAGGATGGTCGACAGGGCATCCAGCGCCTCGCGGCCTTCGCGCAGCAGCTGCGGATCAACCAGATCGGCCTGAACCAGACGGTCGCGATAGTAGCGATCCACCCAGTCGTTAAGGGTATTGAACAGGGTGTCGTTCATCATCACCGCCGGATTTACCGCCTGCATCTCCTCCGGCGTGAGTACCACGCGAAGGCGCAGGCATGCCGGTCCCCCGCCATTGGCCATACTTTCCCGCAGATCGAATACGCGGAGTTCATCAATCGGGTTATCCGCCTGCACCAGCTCGCTGAGATAGCGCCAGACGCCCTGATGATTGCGGGACTCCTGGGGCAGCACCAGCATCATGCTGCCGTCTTCCCGGCTCAACAGCTGGCTGTTGAAGAGGTAGGTTTCGACGGCATCCTGCACGCTTACCGCCTGCGTGGGCACCTGAATCGGCATAAATCCCGGCACGCGTTCACGCAGCGTGGCCAGCAGCTTTTCCTGATGGGCAAACGCCTGTTCGTGGCAAAACAGCACCTGGCGGTTCGAAACGGCAATCACGTCGTTATGAAACACGCCCTGGTCGATCACCTGCGGATTTTGCTGGGCGAAAATCACCTGAGAAGGATTCACCTGGTTCAGCCGCGCCACCGCCTGGCTCGCGGCCAAGGTTTGTCTCGCGGGATAACGAACCGGTGCGGCGTGGCCGCCCTCTTCTCGTCCGTAGATAAACAGCTGCAAACCCGGATCGCCATAGTCGCCGCCCAGACGGTTGTGGTTTGCCGCCCCTTCGTCGCCAAACATCGCAACCTGCGGCAGCGCCTGATGCACCTCGAAATGCGCCTCATGATTAAAAATGGCGCGCAGCACGCGCCCGGTGGTCTCCGCTTCGCTGGCGCGGTGGAATTTATTGTTCAGGTTAGCAACGGTGAGATGCACTTTGCCGTCCAGCGTATCCGCCGACGGCGCGACGGTGGCAGCATTCGCCACCCACATCGAAGAGGCTGAACTGGCCGCGGAAAGCAGCTGTGGCGTCTGCGTACCGGCTTTTTCCACTACCTGCTCATCCGTGCCGCTGAAGCCCAGCTGGCGCAGCACGGCCACGTTCGGGCGCTCCTGCGGCGGGATCACCGCCTGCGGGAAACCGGCATCGGACAGCGCCTTCATTTTCAGCAGCCCCTGCTTCGCCGCCAGTTTCGGGTTCGAGACCTGGAAGCGGTGCTTCGTCGAGGCTTCATTGCCGAACGACAGCCCGGCATAGTGGTGCGTCAGCCCCACCAGCCCGTCAAAGTTAACCTCACGCGCTTTCATGGGTATCACCCTCTGTAAAATCCAGCCCAGGATTCAGCGACTCCGGCAGCGTCAGCGCCGGGGTTTCCAGGCTTGCCATCGGCCACGCGCAGTAATCGGCGGCATACCAGGCGCTGGCGCGATGGTTGCCCGACGCTCCCACGCCACCAAACGGCGCGGTGCTCGCCGCGCCGGTCAGCGGTTTGTTCCAGTTCACGATCCCGGCGCGCGCTTCCAGCAGCAGCTGGTCGAATTTTTCGCGATGCGGCGATATCAGGCCGCTCGACAGGCCGTAGCGGGTGTTGTTGGCCATCGCGATCGCCGCATCAAAATCGTCATAGCGCCAGACGCACAGCAGCGGGCCAAAGACCTCTTCATCCGGCACAGGGTCAACACCGCTCATCTCAATAATGCCGGGCGTCAGTAACGAGGTGCCCGGCGCGACCTGTTTCGGCTCCAGCAGGGTTTTCGCCCCGCGCGTCACATGCTCCTGCCAGGCTTTCAGCACATTCTGCGCGGCCTGCTCGGAAATCAGCCCACCGATAAACGGCTGCGGCTCGGTATCCCACTGCGCGGGGGTCAGACGCGCGCTCACGTCCACCAGGCGCTTCAGGAACGCGTCGCCCTGCGGGCCGCGTTTCACCAGCAGACGACGGGCGCAGGTGCAGCGCTGCCCGGCGGTAATGAATGCCGACTGAATGGTCAGGTGGACCGCGGCGTCGATATCATCCGGATCTTCCACTATCAGCGGGTTATTGCCGCCCATCTCCAGCGCCAGAATTTTTTCCGGCTGCCCCGCCAGCTGGCGATGCAGCTGATAGCCTGTTCCGGCACTGCCGGTGAACAGCAGGCCGTCAATGTCGCTCAGCGCGCTCAGCGCCTGACCGGTTTCACGCCCGCCCTGCACCAGATTCAGCACGCCCGGCGGCAGCCCGGCCTGCTCCCACAGCTTCACCACCGCCTCGCCGGTTAACGGCGTAAGCTCGCTCGGCTTGAAGATGACGGTATTCCCCGCCAGCAGCGCGGGTACGATATGCCCGTTCGGCAGATGACCGGGGAAGTTATACGGGCCGAACACCGCCAGCACGCCGTGCGGACGGTGGCGCAGCGTGGCGGCACCGTCCGGCATATCGGTATGCTGCTCGCCGGTGCGGGCGTGGTACGCCTTCACCGATATACCGATTTTGTTGATCATCGCCGTGACTTCGGTTGCCGCTTCCCAGCGCGGTTTGCTGGTTTCGGACGCGATGATACGCGTCAGTTCGGCCTTGTTCGCCTCCAGCAATCCGGCAAATTTCTCAACCAGCGCCTGACGCTCGGAGAATGGCCGTTTCGCCCACGCCGGAAACGCGCGGCGAGCAGCCTGGCAGGCCTGTTCAACCTGCCCGGCGCTGGCGTCGTTCCCCTTCCAGAGCACCTCCAGGCCCACCGGATTGGTTTTGATCCGCGCCTCACCTTCGCCCGTTACCCAGTCACCGTTAATCCATTGAGTCATGCTGTTTTCTCCTCAGGGCAGAGTCGCACCAGGCGAACCGTATCGCCGGCGTTACATTTCAGGGCATCCAGCTGCGCAGGCGTCAGCACCAGACGCTCGCATGCCGGGTTGGTTCGCACCAGCATGGCGCGGAAGCTGGTGTAATTCTCGTTCGAGACAAGGCAGGCCGGCCATTCGCCTGGTGCGGGCTGGCCTTCCGAAACCTCGACCAGACGGCTTTTACGGATGGCGCGCACGCGGTCAATGTCGCACTCCAGCGTCGGGCCGCCGTCGAAGATGTCGACGTAGTTACGGTAGCGAAATCCCTCTTTCTCCAGCACCGCGCGGGCCGGGGCGGTTTGCGGATGGACTTCACCAATTACCGCCTGCGCTTCCGGCGTTAAGAAATGGGTATAGATAGGATGCTTCGGCATCAGCTCGGCGATAAACGCCTTCTGACCGGTGCCGCACAGGTAATCCGCCCGGCTGAACTCCATGGAGAAGAAGCGTTCACCCAGGCTCTCCCAGAACGGCGAGTAGCCCATCTCATCAATCACGCCGCGCATCTCGGCGACCACTTTTTCGTTGAAGCGGTCGCGAAAGGCGGCCATAAACATAAAGCGCGATTTGGAGAGCAGATAGCCGTTGCCCTCCTTGCGCCAGTCCGGATCGAGGAAAAGCGTGCAGAGCTCGCTGGCGCCGGTATGGTCATTACAGAGAAAGAGCGTCGGCAGCGCGTTGTAAACGTTCAGCTCTTTCGAGGCGTGGACCATCGTGCCGACGCGGTAGTTGTACCACGGATCGTTAAGCCCGACGGCCACTTCGATGGCGCAGATCCCCGCCACGGTTCCCGTGTCGGTCTCTTCCAGCACGAACACATAGCCCTGTTCGCTCTTTGGCAACGTCCCCTGCCAGGTTTGCAGGGCGCGCTCAATGCGCGCCGACAGCGTTTTTTCATCGGCAGGCAGCGAGGTCAGCCCGCCCCCTGTCTTACCGGCAAGCTGCATAAGCCCGGCGAGATCGCCGTGCGCAACGGGACGGATGACCATCATGATGACACCCCGGACTTCACCTGTTCGCAGGCCAGCGCAAAACGATCTAACCCGGTTCTGACCTCTTCCTCGCTGACGATCAGCGCAGGGGCAAACCGCACCACGTTGGCACCGGCAATCAGCACCATCACGCCCTGTTTTGCCGCTTCCTGTGAAATCAGCTTCGCTTTTCCGGCAAACTCAGGGGCAAGCTCACAGCCAATCAACAGCCCCAGACCGCGGATCTCTTTGAACAGCCCGGTTTGGTTATTGATGGCGGTCAGACGCTCAACAAACCACTGGTGACGCTGCTTCACGCCGTTAAGCACCTCAGGGGTATTGATGATATCCAGCACCTGCCCGGCGACAGCGGCTGCCAGCGGGTTACCGCCGTATGTGGTGCCATGGGTGCCCACGGTCATCACGCTGGCAAATGTATCGGTGGTCAGTATCGCTCCCACCGGGAAACCGCCGCCGAGCGCTTTGGCCGTCGACAGCACATCCGGCGTCACGCCATAGTGCATGTAGGCGTATAGCTCGCCCGTACGGCCCACGCCGGTCTGTACTTCGTCAAAAATCAGCACCGCATTGTGACGATCGCACAGCTCGCGCAGCCCTTGCAGGAACGCTTTCTGAGCGGGCATGACGCCGCCTTCACCCTGCATAGGCTCCACGATCACCGCACAGGTGTTATCGTCAATCAGCTCGCTGGCAGCGTGTAAATCGTTATAAGCGGCGTGACGGATATCCGGCGGCAGCGGCGCAAAATCCTGAGAATACGAGGGCTGACCGCCCGCACTGACGGTAAACAGCGTGCGGCCATGGAAGGCATTTTTGAAGGCGACAATGCCGCTCTTGTGCGCGCCGAATTTATCGTGCGCATATTTTCGCGCCAGCTTCAGCGCCGCTTCGTTCGCTTCCGCACCGGAGTTACAGAAAAAGACTTTTTCTGCGAAAGTGGCGTCGATCAGCTTTTTCGCCAGGCGCAGCGCCGGTTCGTTGGTGTACCCGTTACCGGTATGCCAGAATTTTGCCGCCTGGTCGTTCAGCGCCTGCCGCAGCGCCGGGTTTGCGTGGCCCAGCGCATTCACCGCAATACCACCCGCAAAGTCGATGTACTCCTTGCCCTGCTGATCCCACAGGCGAGAGCCTTCCCCACGTACCGGAATAAAAGCCGCCGGAGCGTATACCGGCATCATCCATTCATCGAAATTTTCACGCGTAACTGACAGAGACATAGCGACCTCATCCGGTAAATAAAAGGTTGTTTAAATGTTAAATAATTGAGTGTTTGCACTGTGAATGTAGATTGCAGCGTTCGTGCCAGCCAGCGATAAAAATGCATAAACGGGTTGTGGTAACAGAATATCAACGAGTTACAATATGGAATTATTCACTGTTGTTGCATAAATAGTGAATATTTTTACAGCAAGCGGCGCTTTGCCGCATGAAAACAAGAAAGAGTATGCAGAGACCAAATATAATTCTGGAATTGTGATCGCTCGCGAAATTTATTGGTCCTTTACGCCCTGTTTGAGGGCAACGCGCGTCGAAATGGTGCAAATATTGCACCGTTGGCATTATCTGTCGCAGTAATTGGGCGAAGCGGATAACAGACGACGTAAATTCTGCTACCATCCATGCACTATTCACCTTGCATTGGCAGCGACTATGAAATTTGTCTCTTTTAATATCAACGGCCTGCGTGCCCGCCCTCACCAGCTTGAAGCGATTGTTGAGCAACATCAGCCAGATGTGATCGGCTTGCAGGAGACAAAAGTTCACGACGATATGTTCCCGCTCGAAGAGGTAGCGAAGCTGGGCTATAACGTCTTTTACCACGGTCAGAAAGGCCACTACGGCGTTGCGCTGCTGACCAAAGCTACGCCGGTCTCGGTACGTCGTGGCTTCCCGGGGGACGGTGAAGAGGCGCAACGCCGCATCATTATGGCGGAAATTCCTTCCGCACTCGGCAACGTTACCGTCATCAACGGCTATTTCCCGCAGGGTGAAAGCCGCGATCATGAAACCAAATTCCCGGCTAAAGCGAAGTTTTATCAGGATCTGCAAAACTACCTGGCAACCGAACTCAAAAAAGAGAATCCAGTGCTGATCATGGGCGACATGAACATCAGCCCGACGGATCTGGATATCGGCATCGGCGAAGAGAACCGCAAGCGCTGGCTGCGCACCGGCAAATGCTCTTTCCTGCCGGAGGAGCGCGAGTGGATGGAGCGCCTGCTCGGCTGGGGACTGGTGGATACCTTCCGTCATGCCAACCCACAGACTCAGGACCGCTTCTCGTGGTTTGACTACCGCTCGAAAGGCTTCGATGACAACCGTGGCCTGCGAATCGATCTGCTGCTGGCAAGCGCCCCGCTGGCCGAGCGCTGCATTGAAACCGGTATCGACTATGATATCCGCAGCATGGAAAAGCCGTCCGACCATGCGCCGGTATGGGCAACATTCAAGCTGTAATCCTCAGTGAACAGTAAAAAAATCACTCTCCTGTGCGCCCTTCTGGGCGCATTTGTTTTGATCGTTGTTTTGCTTCCTCCGGGCGTCCTCTCCCTCGACGCGTTAAAAATGCACCAGCAAACGTTGCTCAATCGTGTGGAGCAGGCGCCCCTTCAGAGCGCGCTGCTCTATTTTGCGGTTTACGTTCTGGTCTCCGCGCTGTCGATACCCGGGGCCGCGCTTCTGACGCTGCTCGGCGGGGCGCTTTTCAGCCTGTGGGAGGCGACGCTTTTGGTCTCATTTGCCTCGACGTTCGGCGCCACGCTTGCCATGCTCGTCAGCCGTTATCTGCTGCGGGACTGGGTGCAACGGCGCTTTGCTGCACAGATGAACACGATCGATGCGGGAATGGATCGCGACGGCGCGCGCTACCTTTTTGCCCTGCGCCTGATGCCGTTGTTTCCATTCTTTCTGGTCAATCTGCTGATGGGCCTTACCCGACTTAAGGTGCGTCACTACTGGTGGGTGAGCCAGCTTGCCATGCTGCCTGCCACCGTCATCTACCTGAACGCCGGGCGCGAACTGGGGAAACTCACCTCGCTGCACGATATTCTGTCGCCGGGATTGCTGTTCGCCTTTACACTACTGGGGTTATTACCGCTGGCTACGCGCCGGCTGTTTTCCCGATACATCCCTTCGATTAAAAAGTGAGGCATTATGCGCCGGGTGCGTTTTTGCGCGTTTCTGACGGGTCTGCTGCTGGCAACGCCCGTTTTTGCAGCCCAGAGCTGGCAATCCATTCAACAGCAGGCCAGCGGGCAGACCGTCTGGTTTAACGCCTGGGGCGGCGATGAGGCCGTTAATCGCTACCTCGACTGGGTGAGCGGCGAAGTGAAAACGCACTACGCCATCAACCTGAAGATCGTTCACCTGGCCGATGCCGCCGACGCGGTGAAGCGGATCCAGACGGAACAGGCCGCAGGACGCAGCCGTAACGGGTCGGTGGATCTGCTCTGGGTGAACGGTGAAAACTTCCGCACGCTGAAAGAGGCGAACCTGCTGCTCACCGGCTGGGCGCAAACCCTGCCCAACTGGCGTTATGTCGATACCCGCAAGCCGGTGACGGAAGATTTTGCCCTTCCTACCGAGGGCGCAGAATCCCCCTGGGGCGGCGCGCAGCTAACCTTTATTGCCCGGAAATCGAGCATGCCGACGCCACCGGCAGATCCCCGCGCGCTGCTGGTTTACGCTCAGCAACACCCCGGCAAGGTGAGCTATCCGCGTCCTCCTGATTTTACCGGCACCGCGTTTCTTGAGCAGCTACTGCTGGCGTTGACCGCCCATCCGGAGGCGTTGAAAAAGGCGCCGGATAATACCTTTGCGCAGGTTACCGCGCCGCTGTGGCGCTATCTTGATACGCTGCATCCCCTGCTGTGGCGTGAAGGGAACGATTTTCCTCCCTCGCCTGCGCGCATGGATATGCTGCTGGCCAGCGGCAGCCTGAACCTGTCGCTGACGTTTAATCCGGCCCACGCGCAGCAAAAGGTGGCGAGCGGTGAACTGCCTGCCGACAGCTACAGCTTCGGCTTTAGCCAGGGCATGATTGGTAACGTGCATTTTGTCGCTATCCCGGCAAATGCGAGCGCGAGCGCGGGCGCAAAAGTGGTGGCGAATTTCCTGCTGTCACCCCAGGCGCAGATCCGCAAAGCCGATCCTGCCGTCTGGGGTGACCCGAGCGTGCTGGACGGCGGAAAACTGCCTGCGACAGCGGCAAAACAGCTTCGCGCCTTTACCCCTTCGGACACCCCAGATGTGCTTCCCGAACCGCACGCCGCCTGGGTGAACGCCCTGGAGCAGGAATGGCTTCGCCGCTACGGAACCCGCTAAGCGGGCTGGTGTGGGTAGCAATGGCGGTGATCTATCTGCCGCTGCTTCCCGCCAGCGGCATGCTGCTGGCTCCGGCGTTCTCTTTCGCCAACTGGGCGGCGCTGTTCGCCGACCCACAGCTGCCGCAGGCGCTGGCCGCCACGCTGGTGTCAGCGCTGATCGCGACGCTGGGTTCGCTGATTATCGCCCTGAGCCTCCTTGCGCTTCTCTGGCCCGGTGAAGGCTGGCAACGCCTGAGCGCCCGCCTGCCGTGGCTGTTAGCCGTGCCGCACGTCGCCTTCGCCACCAGTGCGCTGCTGCTGTTTGCGGAAGGCGGTCAGTTTTACCGGCTCTGTACATTCTGCTCGCCGCAGCTGGACCGCTACGGTATCGGGCTTGGCCTGACGCTGGCGGTCAAAGAGAGTGCGTTCGTTCTGTGGGCGATCTACGCCGCGCTGCCTGAAAAGCGCCTCGCCCAGCAGAAAATCGTGCTGCATACCTTCGGCTACGGGCGGATGCAGGCGCTCGGCTGGCTCATTCTTCCGGCCATCGCCCCGGCGCTGGGCGCCGTGATGCTGGCGGTGCTGGCCTGGTCGCTTTCCGCGGTGGATGTGGCCATTGTGCTCGGGCCGGGCAACCCGCCGACGATGGCGGTACTGGCCTGGCAGTGGCTCACCCAGGGCGATGCGCAGCAGCACACCAAGGGAACGCTGCTGTGTCTGGTGTTACTCCTGCTGCTTGCCGCGCTGGCGGCCGCAGGTTACGGCCTCTGGACGGCATGGCGGCGCGCCGGGCCGGACACCTCCGGGATCCGTCGTCCTTCGCATTTCGTGCTGCCCGCACGTACGCTGGGCGCGCTACTGCCGCTGTGCGGCGTGCTCTGCGCGCTTGTCCTGCTGTTGCTGGCACGCCGGGACGACGTCGGCCCCGTCAGCGACAGCCTTTCGTTGGGACTGCTGTCGAGCCTGATAGCGCTGGCAATCATCCTGCTCTGGCTTGAGTGGGGGCCGCCGCGCGGCGCGGTGTGGATCTGGCTGCCGCTTGCCCTCCCGGCGCTGCCGCTCGTATCCGGGCAGTATGCCGTTGCGCTGTGGCTGGGCATCGACGGCGAGTACGCTGCGGTGCTCTGGAGCCATATGCTCTGGGTCATCCCGTGGATGCTTCTGGTGCTGCAACCGGCCTGGCGCAGGATCGATCCCCGTCTGATCCTGACCGCCAGAACGCTGGGCTGGCGACGGGCGAAAATTTTCTGGCGCGTAAAATGCCCATTGATGGTTCGCCCGGCGCTGCTGGCCTTTGCAGCCGGCTTTTCCGTGAGCATAGCCCAGTACATGCCTACCCTCTGGCTGGGGGCGGGCCGTCTCACCACCCTGACGACGGAGGCCGTCGCCCTCAGCAGCGGCGGCAGCGTGCCCGTCCTGGCTAACCGGGCGCTGGGTCTGCTGCTGTTGACCAGCAGCGTCTTTGCCCTTGCCGCGCTGCTCTCCCGCCTCGTAGGCCATTACAGACAAGGATTACGTTGATGCTGAACGTGAAAAATCTCACCATTTCGCCGCTCTTTCATGAGGTTAACTTCCGCGTCCCGGCGGGCGAAATCGTCACGCTGATGGGGCCATCCGGGAGCGGGAAATCGACCCTTTTCGCCTGGATGGTGGGCGCGTTATCCGCTGATTTTAAGGCGCACGGCGAGCTGTGGCTGAACGATCGTCGCTGCGATCTGCTTCCCGTGGAAACGCGCGGGATCGGCATTCTCTTTCAGGATGCCCTGCTGTTTGACGCCTTCAGCGTGGGGCAAAACCTGATGCTGGCGCTGCCGGCACACGTTGCCGGGCGCGCCCGGCGCGAGGCGGTCGAGCAGGCCCTGGACACTGCCGGGCTGGCAAACCACTACGCCAGCGATCCGGCTACCCTTTCCGGCGGCGAGCGCGCCCGGGTGAGCCTGTTGCGCGCCCTCCTCGCTCAGCCGCAGGCATTGCTGCTCGACGAGCCGTTCAGTCGTCTGGATAAAGCGCTGCGCGCCTCATTCCGCGCATGGGTATTTGAGATCGCTCGTCAGCGCAGGATCCCGGTGGTGCTGGTCACCCACGATGAGGAAGATATTCCGCCCGGCGGGGAGGTGATTGAGATTTCTCGCTGGCAATAATGTGCTAACGCAATGTTTTTGGCCTCAGGAGCGACGACAATGCCATCCTCTTTTAATGACGTCAGGTTTTTCGATGAAACGTGTTTCTCAACTGACCGCGCTGGCCCTGATCTGCGGCCTCGCTTCACTTTCCTCCACGGCGGCTGATCTGCCCCACTCCCTCACCCTGGCCCAGCTACAGGCTAAGAACGGCGCGGTAATCGATACGCGTATCAGTGCGTTCTATAACGGCTGGCCACAGACCCTGAGCGGAACGTCCGGGCACGAGCCCGCCGCGCTTAATCTCTCTGCCCGCTGGCTTGGGGCAATGAGCGATGAACAGCTCAGCGGCTGGGCAAAACAGCACCGGCTGACGGCAGACGTGCCGGTTGCGCTCTATGGCAACGATGACGACAACCAGACCGTCAAAACGCGGCTGGAAAAAGCAGGCTTTACCCGCGTTTCCATCCTGAGCGACGCCCTGCAACAGGCTGACCGTCTGCAACGGCTGGCGCATTTCGAACAGCTGGTTTATCCGCAGTGGATCCACCGGTTGCAGCAGGGTAAACCGGTTACCGCCGCGCCGGCGGGCGACTGGAAGGTGATTGAGGCTGGCTGGGGTGCGCCGAAGCTTTATCTCCTGAGCCACATTCCCGGCGCGGGCTACATTGACACCAACGAAGTGGAAAGCGAGCCGCTGTGGAATAAGGTCTCTGACGAGAAGCTGAAAGCGATGCTGGCGAAGCACGGGATCCGTCACGATACCACCGTCATTCTGTACGGTCGCGACGTGTATGCCGCCGCGCGCGTGGCGCAGATCATGCTCTACGCGGGCGTGAAGGATGTGCGTATTCTGGACGGCGGCTGGAAGGCATGGTCAGACGCCAGCCTGCCCGTTGAGCGCGGAACGCCTGAGAACGTGAAGCCAGCCCCTGATTTTGGCGCGCCGATCCCGGGTCAACCCCAGCTGATGGTGGATATGGAACAGGCCCGGGGAATGCTGCACCGTCAGGATGCATCCCTGGTAAGCATTCGTTCCTGGCCGGAGTTTATCGGTGAAACCAGCGGCTACAGCTATATCAAGCCAAAAGGTGACATTGCCGGCGCGCGCTGGGGCCATGCGGGCAGCGACGCGACCCACATGGAAGATTTCCACAATCCGGACGGCACCATGCGCAGCGCCGATGATATCGCCGCCATGTGGAAGGCGTGGAATATCCTGCCGGAGCAGCACGTCGCGTTTTACTGCGGCACCGGCTGGCGCGCGTCTGAAGCCTTCATGTACGCCCGCGCCATGGGCTGGAAGCACGTGGCCGTCTACGACGGCGGGTGGTACGAATGGAGCAATCATCCGCAGAACCCGGTCTCCACCGGCGCGCGCGGCCCGGAGCGAACACGCTAGCGGGGGAGTGACTTCAGCGTCACGTAACCGCTCCAGATGCGCGTTGTGGTGGTCAGCCAGCACAACGCGCCAAACGCCCATGCAAAAAGCGTGAAGTGTGCCGGAAACAGGCAGCACAGCACAAACAGCGCGATGGTCTCCGTCCCTTCCGTTAACCCTCCGAGATAATAAAACGACTTGTGCGCGTAGCCGGGGTTCTCGATATCATGTTTCCCCGCCAGCGCGGCAAAGGCCAGAAAGCTGCTGCCCGTACCGATAAACGCGAACAGCAGCCAGGCGGCGGCAATCGCATTTTCAGCCGGTGCGGCCAGCGCGAAGCCAAACGGCACCAGGGCATAAAACAGGAAGTCGAGGGCGATATCAAGAAACCCTCCCGCATCCGTCAGGCCACGGCGACGCGCCAGCGCGCCGTCCAGCCCGTCCAGCAGCCTGTTCAGCACAATGGCGACCAGCGCCGCCGGATACCAGCCCAGCGCCAGAAACGGTAACGCCAGCACGCCGATGGCAAACCCGGCGAGCGTCAACCCGTCAGGCGTGATAAACGGTTTATCCAGCGCGGCAGCCAGCTGATTCAGCCCGGGCTTCAGCCGGGGGTGCAGATGTTTATCCAGCATGCGGTTTACCTTTAAACGTGGCGCACAGCCCCTGCGCCGGAATATCCAGTGCGGCATTAAAGCGGGCGGAAAGGTTCTGAAAAGCAATCAGGGCCGTCATTTCGGTGATGGTCTCTTCCGTAAAGTGGCGCTTTAGCTGGCTTTTGATATTTTCATCCACCCGAGGCGGCGTGGCGGTGACCGCCTCCGCAAAGGCCAGCGCCGCGCGCTCCTCTTCGCTGAACAGGGTGGAATGGTGCCAGTCGCTGACGGCCTGCACTTTATCCAGCGCCCCGCTCCGCTCGGCCAGACGCAGGCTGTTGGCATCGATACAAAATGCGCAGTGGCAGATCTGCGAAACCCGCGTCATCAGCAGCGAACGCAGCACCGGCGTCAAACGCGCCCGGCGGCGCTCCAGATAGCCAACAAACAGCGCCACCAGCCAGAAAAGCCGCGGCATGCGCCCCCACCAGCGGGTAGGGTTAAGCACCGCACCGAAGTGTTTTTTCTGCATCGCGGCAATGGGCTTGAGGCTGACGGGAAGGGATTCAATGGGGGCAACCCAGGCGGATGTCTCTTTCACCTGTTTCTCCTGATGACTGGACTCTTTGAAAGGGCACGATAATATGTCGTTTTTCGCTATTAATTATTGACGAACATGCTGAAAACACTCGATGTTGTTGCGGCCATCCTTGAAAAAGAGGGCAAGATTTTACTGGCACAGCGCCCTGCCTATGCGGATCAGCCAGGAATGTGGGAATTTGCGGGCGGCAAGGTTGAAGCCGGTGAGACCCAGCCCCAAGCGCTGATCCGCGAACTGCGTGAAGAGCTCGGCATTGAGGCCGTGCCCGCGCAGTATGTGGCAAGCCACCGGCGGGAAGTGTCGCAGCGGCTGATCCACCTCCACGCCTGGCACGTGCCGGAATTTAGCGGCGAGTTAAAGGCGCACTACCACTCGGCGCTGGTGTGGTGCACGCCAGAAGACGCTTTCAGCTATGAGTTAGCGCCGGCGGATATTCCGCTGCTGGAAGCGTTTATTCTTTTACGCGACGCCAGACCAGCGGGTTCGTATTGAGGGTGCGTTCATCGCGCTGGCACTGCAACAGTACGCCATCCGCCCTGACCACCGCCCCTTCTGAATAGTTTTGATCCTGATAAATACAGCACTGACTGCACGGCTGCGCGCGCTGGCCGCCGGCGCTAAAGACCTCTGGCGGCACGTTCACTTCAACATCCGGTCGTAGGCGGTCAGCCTGCGCCCCGGTGGAAAACATCAAGCACAACGCGGCCATTGCGTAACGGTTCATAGACTTTCTTTCCTTTGCATCGTTTATATCTATAACGGTAGATCGCGACGGGATCTTTAATTTATCTCGTCATCGCTTTTGGTTATGACGCGCGCCTCGTCATTAATTTCCCTTTCGGCCTAAATTTCTGCTTGCCTCTCAAAGCGGTGCGGGTGGTATAGTCAAAAAAACAACACATAACATCTACGCCACGCGCATAAATTATTATAAGAGGTTCTTATATCTATGGATCAGACACGCTCTCTGGAAAGCTTCCTTGCCCACGTTCAGCAGCGCGACCCGCACCAAAGCGAGTTCGCCCAGGCCGTTCGTGAAGTGATGACCACCCTGTGGCCCTTCCTTGAAGAAAACCCGCGCTACCGCCAGATGGCGCTGCTTGAACGTCTGGTGGAGCCGGAGCGCGTGATCCAGTTCCGCGTGGCATGGGTGGACGATCGCAATCAGGTGCAGGTCAACCGCGCGTGGCGCGTGCAGTTTAACTCCGCCATTGGGCCTTTTAAGGGCGGGATGCGCTTCCATCCGTCCGTGAACCTGTCGATCCTGAAATTCCTCGGCTTCGAGCAGACCTTTAAAAACGCGCTCACTACCCTGCCGATGGGCGGTGGCAAAGGCGGGAGTGATTTCGATCCAAAAGGCAAAAGCGAAGGCGAAGTGATGCGCTTCTGTCAGGCGCTGGTTACTGAGCTCTATCGTCACCTTGGGCCAGATACCGACGTCCCTGCCGGCGATATTGGCGTGGGCGGACGTGAAGTGGGCTTTATGGCCGGGATGATGAAAAAACTCTCCAACAACAGCGCCTGCGTCTTTACCGGCAAAGGGCTGTCGTTTGGCGGCAGCCTGATTCGCCCCGAAGCGACGGGTTACGGTCTGGTCTATTTCACCGAAGCGATGCTTAAGCGTCACGGCCTGAGCTTCGAGGGGATGCGCGTGGCGGTCTCCGGCTCCGGCAACGTGGCGCAGTACGCTATCGAGAAAGCGATGGCATTTGGCGCGCGCGTGGTAACCGCATCCGACTCCAGCGGTACGGTGGTAGATGAAGCCGGCTTTACGGCAGAAAAACTGGCGCGCCTGTGCGAAATCAAAGCCAGCCGCGACGGGCGCGTGGCGGACTATGCCCGCGAGTTTGGCCTGACCTACCTGGAAGGCAAGCAGCCGTGGGGCGTGCCGGTGGATATCGCCCTGCCGTGCGCGACGCAAAACGAGCTGGACGTGGACGCCGCCCGTACGCTGATTAGCAACGGCGTGAAGGCGGTAGCGGAAGGGGCAAACATGCCCACCACCATTGAAGCGACCGATCTGTTCCTCGAAGCAGGCGTGCTGTTTGCTCCGGGCAAGGCGGCGAACGCGGGCGGCGTGGCAACGTCCGGCCTGGAAATGGCGCAAAACGCCGCGAGAATGGGCTGGAAGGCAGAGAAAGTGGATGCCCGTCTGCACCACATTATGCTGGATATTCACCATGCCTGCGTGGAGTACGGCGGCGAGGCGTCACAGACCAACTACGTGCGCGGCGCCAACATCGCCGGGTTCGTGAAGGTGGCAGATGCGATGATCGGGCAGGGTGTGATTTAACGTTTCGCTGCGATCTCGCCCTGTAGGCCCGGTGAGCGTCAGCGCCACCGGGCTTTTTTTCAGGGCCGCAGAGCCGCTTTTCGCCGGGTGACGGCTACGCCTTACCCGGCCTACGGTTTAAGCAGCTGTATTTTTGGCCGCGCTCTTTTTCTTTTTGAACGGTTTCTTCGCCCCGCCGCCGGGTGCAACCATCCCTCTGAAGCGCTTCACCGGCGTGCTGCGCGCCTGGTCAATCAGCTGGTAAAGCGTGCCCACCAGCGGCTGCATAAAGTCCTGGTAACGACACTGCTTTTCGCTGATTTGCGTCAGCACCGACTCCCAGTGCGCCGTCATATCCGGCCTTGCGGCCAGCTCCGGCAGGGAGTGGATGAGCACCCGCCCCGGCTCCGTTGAGTGGATATAGCGCCCTTTTTTCTCCAGAAAACCGCGCTTGAACAGCAATTCGATGATCCCCGCTCGGGTTGCCTCCGTGCCCAGACCGTCGGTGGCGCGCAGGATCTTCTTCAGATCTTTATCCTGCACAAAACGGGCGATCCCGGTCATCGCCGAAAGCAGCGTGGCGTCGGTGAAGTGGCGCGGCGGCTGGGTCTGACGTTCAACCACTTCGCCCTTCTCGCACAGCAGTTCGTCACCTTTCGCCACCACCGGCAGCGGCGTGCCGTCATTCTCCTCGTCGCGCTCTTTGTTGCCGAGCAGCGTGCGCCAGCCCGCTTCAGCGAGGAAACGCGCTTTCGCAATAAATTTGCCTTTGGCAATCTCCAGCTCGATCGTGCACTTGCGGAACACCGCGTCCGGGCAGAACTGCATCAGGTACTGACGCGCGATCAGGTTATAGACCTTTGCTTCGTTGTCGCTAAGGTTGACGCTGCTGGCGCGCGCCGTCGGGATAATCGCGTGGTGGGCATCGACTTTTTTATCGTCCCAGCAGCGGTTATGGGTATCCGGGTTAACCGCAGGCTGAGGCAGCAGATCCGGGGCATGAACGCCAATGGCGTTCATCACCGAATGGCGGCCAGCGAAGTGCTCTTCCGGCAGATAGCGGCTGTCCGAACGCGGATAGGTGATCAGCTTGTGGGTCTCGTAAAGCTTCTGGCAGATATCGAGCACGTTCTGCGCGCTCAGGCCAAACTTTTTCGCGGCCTCAATCTGCAATGCCGAAAGGGAAAACGGCAGCGGTGCAGGCTCTGATTCCCGTTTATCATTATAGCTGGTGACGATTGCGGGCTGGCCGGTTATGCGGTTGACCACGTGCTCCGCCAGCGGACGATGCAGCAGCCGCCCCTCTTCGTCCTGATACGACTCACAGGCGTCGCTCGGCTGCCAGACGGCGGTAAAGCGCTCGTCTTTCGGCGTGACGATATGCGCTTTGACTTCAAAGAAATCCTTGGCGACGAAATTTTCGATCTCTTCGTCACGACGCACCACCAGCCCCAGCACCGGGGTTTGCACGCGGCCCACGGAGAGCACGCCCTGATAGCCCGCATTGCGTCCGAGGATGGTGTAGGCGCGGGTCATGTTGATCCCGTACAGCCAGTCCGCGCGGGCACGGGCCAGCGCGGAGACACACAGGGGGATAAATTCGCTGTTGGCGCGCAGGCGCGAAATCGCGCGCTCCACCGCCTGCGGGTTGAGGTCGTTAATCAGGCAGCGCTGCACCTGCTGACGCTTTTCCGGCGCCAGCTCCAGGTAGTCCAGCACTTCGTCTACCAGCAGCTGCCCTTCCCTGTCCGGGTCACCCGCATGCACCACCTCCGTCGCCTCATGCAGGAAGCGCTTGATGACGTTAAGCTGTTTGGTGACGGAAGGACGAGGTTGCAGACGCCACTTTTCCGGCACGATCGGCAGATCGTTGAGATTCCAGCGGGCATAGCGGCTGTCGTAAACGTCCGGCTGCGCCTGTTCAAGCAGGTGACCGATACACCAGGTGACCACCTGCCCGTTACCGCATTCGATAAAGCCGTCGCCTTTGCGATGCGGCTTAGGCAGCACGTCGGCAATGGCACGGGCCAGGCTCGGCTTTTCGGCAATAAACAACCGCATAGAATTAACGGATCTCAATCATCGGGCGGCCACCGCGGGCGGTCACCAGCTCGCCAATGGCCGTCAGGGTGATGCCAAACTCGGCGGCCGTCGCCTGAACGTCAGCTTCCGCTTCCGGCGTCACCGCCAGCAGCAGGCCGCCGGAGGTTTGCGGATCGCACAGCAGGTTGCGCCACGCTTCCGGCATTTCGCCCATCAGGTGGCCGTAGCTGGCGAAGTTGCGCTGCGTCCCGCCCGGAACGGCGCCCTGAGCAATGTACTCTTCCACGCCCGGCAGCTTCGGCACGTCCTGATACCAGACCTGCGCCTGCACGCCCGCCCCCTGACACACTTCTGAGAGGTGCCCCAGCAGGCCAAAACCGGTCACGTCGGTCATTGCCTTCACGCCGTCAATACTGGCGAAAGCCGCACCCGCGAGGTTCATCTGGCACATGACCTCCGTCGCAAGCCCGACGTGTTCAGGCTTAAGCAGCGATTTTTTCTCTGCGGTCGTCAGTACACCAATACCCAGCGGCTTGGTGAGGAACAGCTTGCAGCCCGCCTGCGCGGTGCTGTTGCGCTTCACGCGTTCGGTCGGCACCACGCCGGTCACGGCCAGGCCGAAGATCGGCTCCGGCGCATCAATGGAGTGGCCGCCAGCCAGCGCAATTCCCGCCTGCTGGCAGGCGAAGCGCCCGCCTTCGATCACGTCACGGGCAATCTCTGGCGCAAGGGTATTGACGGGCCAGCCCAGAATGGCGATCGCCATAATCGGCTTGCCGCCCATCGCAAAGATATCGCTGATGGCGTTGGTGGCCGCAATGCGCCCAAAGTCGAACGGGTTGTCGACGATCGGCATAAAGAAATCAGTGGTGCTGATAATGCTGGTGCCGTTACCTAAGTCATAAACCGCTGCATCGTCACGCGTTTCGTTACCGACAAGCAGGTTCGGGTCGACAAACTTCGCCTGTTCACTGTGCAGAATGGTCTCCAGCACTTTCGGGGAAATTTTACAACCGCAACCGGCTCCGTGGCTGTACTGCGTTAAACGAATGGTTTGCTCGCTCATGGACGTCTCCTGTCATCTCAATCGCGCTATGGTAGCGCTCATTCCATAAAGAGGTAAGTATGACTGTCTGAATTCTGCGGCGGATGCTCAGAATCCAGACAGTTTAGCGCGTGTGGTTAAAAACGGCTGACGAAAGGCGTGGTGTCCGGCACGCTAATGGTGCTGGAGGCTTTAAGCTGAGGAGTGCCGAGGTAGAGGAAGCCGACAATCTTATCGTGTTCACCGCAGGAGAAGCCTTCCCGCACGGCGGCGCTCCCGGTCAGCGGGCCGGTACGCCAGATGCCGTTAAAGCCCTGCGCGAGGGCGGCCATCTGCATTGCCATTACCGCGCAACCGGCGGACATCTCCTGCTCCCAGACCGGCACCTTATGGTCAGACTGGCATTTTGCCACGACGGCAATAATCATCGGGGCGCGGAACGGCGCGGTGCGGGCTTTATCAATCCCCTTCTCATCCTGGCCTGCGGCAATAGCACCCTGCTCCAGAAGCTGGCTGAAGCGGTCACGCCCTTCGCCTTCAATAATAAAGAAGTGCCAGGGCTGCAATGTGCCATGGTCCGGCGCACGCATTCCGGCACGCAGAATGTTTTCCAGCTGCTCGCCGACGGGTGCCGGTTCGGCCAGGCGGGAAGCGCTACGACGGTTAACAAGCAGTTCAAGTGCGTCCATTGGTTAACTCCTTTCGTGAAATTTACTCACAAAATTAACACGACAGCAGAATTTGTTACAGCGCGGCAGGCGATTCCTGCTGACAAGTGGCGGTTGGGTCATTACGATAACCGCACATTACCGTCCCGTGGCGACGGAAACAGTCCTTTTCTGGTTAGGGAGAATACATGCGAACCCTTTGGCGAATCTTTGCCGGTTTCTTTAAATGGACGTGGCGACTGCTCAACTTCGTCCGCAACCTGGTGATGAATATCTTCTTCATCTTCCTGGTCCTGGTCTGCGTGGGGATCTGGATGCATATCAGCAGCACCAGCCAGGCGCAGAATTCGACGCGCGGCGCGCTGCTGCTTGACATCACCGGGGTGATTGTCGATAAGCCGTCTACCAGCAACCGTCTGGGCGTGATTGGCCGCCAGCTTTTTGGCGCAACGTCAGACCGTCTTCAGGAAAACTCCCTGTTTGATATCGTTGACATCATCCGTCAGGCCAAAGACGACCGTAACATCACGGGTATCGTGCTGGACCTGAAAGATTTTGCCGGGGCCGATCAGCCGTCAATGCAGTACATCGGTAAAGCGCTGCGCGAATTCCGCGACAGCGGGAAGCCGGTCATTGCCGTTGGCGACAGTTACACCCAGGGGCAATATTATCTGGCGAGCTTTGCCAATAAAATCTGGCTTTCGCCGCAGGGCACAGTCGATCTTCATGGCTTCGCCACTAACGGTCTGTACTATAAAACGCTGCTCGACAAGCTGAAGGTCACCACCCACGTCTTCCGCGTCGGGACCTATAAATCCGCCGTGGAGCCGTTCATCCGCGATGATATGTCCCCTGCGGCCCGTGAAGCGGACAGCCGCTGGATTGGCGAGCTGTGGCAGAACTACCTCGGCACCATTGCCGCTAACCGTCAAATGACCGCTGAGCAGGTCTTCCCGGGCGCGCGCGGCGTACTGGACGGACTGCGCAAGGTAGACGGCGATACGGCGAAATACGCGCTTGATAACAAACTGGTCGATCGGCTGGGCTCCAGCGCTGAAATTGAAAAAGCGCTGACCAAACAGTTCGGCTGGAGTAAAGAGGACAAAAACTACAGCGCCATCAGCATGTATGACTACGCCGCGAAAAAACCGGACGACAGCGGCGACAGCGTTGCCGTGGTGTTTGCCAACGGCGCCATTATGGACGGTGAGGAAACCCCGGGTAACGTCGGCGGTGATACCACCGCGTCGCAGATCCGCGATGCTCGCCTGGATCCGAAAGTGAAAGCCATTGTTCTGCGCGTCAACAGCCCAGGCGGCAGCGTCAGCGCCTCCGAGGTGATCCGCGCTGAGCTGGCCGCCGCGCGCGCCGCGGGCAAGCCGGTCGTCGTATCCATGGGCGGCATGGCGGCTTCCGGGGGTTACTGGATCTCCACGCCGGCTAACTACATCGTGGCGAACCCAAGCACGCTGACGGGTTCAATCGGCATCTTCGGGGTGATCAACACCGTAGAGAACAGCCTGGATTATCTCGGCGTTCATACCGACGGCGTTTCCACCTCGCCGCTGGCGGATGTGTCCGTGACGAAATCTCTGCCGCCTGAGGTGTCTGAGATGATGCAGCTCAGCATTGAGAGTGGCTATAAGCGCTTCATCACGCTGGTGGCGGATTCCCGTAAAAAGACGCCAGACCAGATTGACCAGATCGCCCAGGGCCACGTCTGGACCGGCCAGGATGCGAAGAGCAACGGTCTGGTAGACAGCCTGGGTGACTTCGATGACGCCGTGAAGAAAGCGGCGGAACTGGCGAAGCTTAAGCAGTGGCACGTGGACTATTATCAGGACGAACCGACGTTCTTCGATATGGTTATGGACAGCATGTCCGGCTCCGTCCGCGCCATGCTGCCGGAAGCGCTTCAGGCGTATCTGCCGGCGCCGGTGGCGACTGCGGCTAAAGCCATGAAAGCGGAGAGCGATAAGCTCGCGGCCTTCAACGATCCGCAAAGCCGTTACGCGTTTTGCCTGACGTGTGCGAACGTGCGTTAAAAACCGTCCCCTCTTCCGGTGAAGAGGGGATTTTTTCTTTTGAAGAACAAGAACTCACTACCATGCAGAAGAAATCAATTTATGTCGCCTATACCGGCGGTACCATCGGTATGCAGCGTTCAGAAAATGGCTATATCCCGGTTTCCGGTCACTTGCAGCGCCAGCTGGCGCTGATGCCCGAATTCCACCGTCCGGAAATGCCGGACTTCACCATCCACGAGTATGAGCCGCTGATGGACTCTTCGGACATGACGCCGGAAGACTGGCAGCATATCGCGGACGATATTAAAGCCCATTACGACCAGTATGACGGCTTCGTGATCCTGCACGGCACCGACACCATGGCGTTCACCGCCTCAGCGCTCTCCTTCATGCTTGAGAACCTGAGCAAGCCCGTCATCGTGACCGGCTCGCAGATCCCGCTGGCGGAACTGCGTTCGGACGGGCAGATCAACCTGCTTAACTCCCTGTACGTGGCCGCTAATTACCCGATCAACGAAGTGTCGCTGTTCTTCAACAACCGGCTGTACCGCGGGAACCGTACCACTAAAGCGCACGCCGATGGCTTTGACGCGTTTGCCTCGCCTAACCTGCAACCGCTGCTGGAAGCGGGGATCCATATCCGCCGTCTGGGCACGCCGCCTGCGCCAAACACCGCTGGCGAGCTGATTGTTCACCCGATTACCCCGCAGCCGATTGGCGTGGTGACGATTTATCCTGGCATCTCCGCCGACGTGGTGCGCAACTTCCTGCGCCAGCCGGTGAAGGCGCTGATCCTGCGCTCCTATGGTGTGGGTAACGCCCCGCAGAACGGTGAGTTCCTGAAAGAGCTTCAGGAGGCGAGCGATCGCGGGATTGTGGTGGTCAACCTCACCCAGTGCATGTCCGGCAAGGTCAACATGGGCGGCTACGCCACCGGTAATGCCCTGGCGCACGCGGGCGTGATCAGCGGATTCGATATGACCGTTGAGGCAACGCTGACTAAACTTCACTATTTACTGAGTCAGGATCTGGATATTGATTCCATTCGCCGCGCCATGATGCAAAACCTGCGCGGCGAACTGACGCCGGACGAATAAGGAGTTCCCATGAAGCAACGCGCCCTGTTACTGGTCGATTTGCAAAATGATTTCTGTGCGGGCGGCGCGCTGGCCGTCGCGGAAGGCGACAGCACCGTAGACGTCGCCAATTCGCTGATTGCGTGGTGTAAGGCTCGCGGTGAAGCGGTCGTGGCGAGTCAGGACTGGCATCCGGCAAACCACGGCAGCTTTGCCAGCCAGCACAACGTTGAGCCTTATAGCCAGGGCGAGCTGGACGGGCTGGCGCAAACCTTCTGGCCCGATCACTGCGTACAGCAGACGGAAGGCGCCGAGCTGCATCCGCTGCTGAACCAGAAGGCGATCGACGCCGTGTTTCACAAGGGCGAAAACCCGACAATCGACAGCTACAGCGCTTTTTTCGATAACGGCCACCGCCAGAAAACGGCGCTGGACGCGTGGTTACGCCATCATGAGATCACCGAGCTGATTGTGCTGGGTCTGGCAACGGATTACTGCGTGAAGTTTACGGTGCTGGACGCGCTCCAGTTGGGCTATACCGTGAATGTCATCACCGACGGCTGTCGTGGGGTGAATATTCAGCCGCAGGACAGCGCCCAGGCGTTTATGGATATGGCGGCGGAAGGCGCAACGCTGTATACGCTGGCCGACTGGCTGGAGACGCAGGCGTAAGCTTTTTTAGCCGGGTGGCGGCTTCGCCTTACCCGGCCTACTTTCTCTGGTTTTGTAGGCCGGGTAAGCGCAGCGCCACCCGGCATTTCTCCCCCAATCTCCATAAAGTGAACTCCCTCGCATCACAGGCGAAGCGGCAATGCTATCCTCTTCAGGCTGTTTTTTCGCCACGCCTTTTTCTGTGGCGTGGTTATTTTTAGTCAAAGAGGATCTTATATGAAACGTTTGCCCTTGCTGGCAGCATTACCCTTGCTTTGCGCGTCGGTTGCTTACGCCGCGCCCCTGATGTCCGTGGGCTACTTCAATGGCGGTGGCGATGTGACCGCCGGACCGGGTGGCGATATCAATAAACTCGACGTTCGCCAGATCACCCACCTGAACTACTCGTTTGGTCTGGTCTACAACAACGAGAAAGACGAAACCAACGCCGCGCTGAAAGATCCGGCGAAGCTGCATCAAATCTGGTTATCCCCGAAAGTGGCGTCCGACCTGGCGTTAATTCCTCAGCTTCGTAAACAAAACCCGAACCTGAAAGTCCTGCTGTCCGTGGGCGGCTGGGGAGCGCGCGGTTTTTCTGGCGCAGCGGCAACCCAGGAGAGCCGCGCGGTGTTTATTCGCTCCGCGCAGGAGATCGTCAATAAATACGGCCTGGACGGGATCGATCTCGACTGGGAATTCCCGGTCAACGGCGCGTGGGGGCTGGTCGAAAGTAACCCTGCCGACAGGGATAATTTTACCGCGCTGTTAAAAGAGCTGCGTGACGCGTTTGGTCAGAAGAAGCTGGTCACGATTGCGGTGGGCGCGAATGCGGAAAGTCCGAAAAGCTGGGTGGACGTGAAGGCCATTGCCCCCCTGCTCGACTACATCAACCTGATGACCTATGACATGGCGTACGGGACGCAGTATTTCAACGCCAATCTGTATGACTCCAGCGCCTGGCCAACGGTGGCCGAGGCCGATAGATACAGCGTCGATTTTGTGGTCAATAACTACCTGGCCGCCGGGCTTAAGCCGCAGCAGATGAACCTCGGGATCGGTTTTTACGGTCGCGTACCGAAGCGCGCCGTTGAACCGGGCATCGACTGGAGCAAACCGGACGCGCAAAACAATCCGGTGACCCAATCCTACTTCGGTCCGCAGGAAATTGGCCTGTTTAAATCGCTTGGCTACGATCTGACCAAAGATACCTATGTGAAATACAATGATATCGTTAGCAAGCTGTTGAACGATCCGCAGAAACGCTTTATCGAGCACTGGGACGATCGGGCGAAGGTGCCGTGGCTGTCGGTAAAATCCGCCGACGGGAAGGCGCTGTTTGCGATCTCCTATGAGAACCCGCGTTCCGTGGCGATCAAAGCGGATTACATCAAGGAGAAAGGACTCGCAGGCGCCATGTTCTGGGAGTATGGCGCGGATGACAACAACCAGTTAGCGAAGCAGCTGGCGGAGTCGCTCGGGATCCCGCATAAGTAGTACGACATCAAGCCCTCTCCCTGTGGGTGAGGGCATCAACCCGCACCGTTATTGCATTTTTATCGTCGCGATCGGCTTTGGCGTAATGCCAAACTCTTCTTTCAGCTCGCGCTTGCTCTTCATTACCATCTGGCCTTGCGTGTCGATGGTCATGTGCTGTGCGTCGGTATTGTTACGCGCCTGCCACAGCATCACCAGCTGCAAACTGTTCTCTTTTTGCTCCGGGGTTAGCGCCACGCCGTCCGGCCATTTTCCCAGCTCAACGGCCGTCACCAGACGCTGATACACCTCCGGGGTCATGCCTGCAATCATGTCATCAATATTCACGATCTCTCCCTTTCAAAGGAATAATTTGCTGAATCGTTTTTTCAACCTTTGGTCTGGTCGCCGTTTTCGTCATCGGTAAAGCTCATTGACGCCGAATTGACGCAGAAACGCTCCCCCGTCGGCTGCGGGCCGTCCGGAAAAACGTGCCCGAGATGGGCGTCACAGTTTCCGCAACGAATTTCGGTACGCACCATGCCGTGCGAGGAGTCCGTCAGGTAGCGGATCGCATCGTCGCTGACAGGCTCGTAAAAGCTCGGCCAGCCGCAGCCAGAATCATACTTAGTCTGGGAGTTAAACAGCGGTGCATCACATACCAGGCAGTGGTAGACGCCTTCCCGCTTATTGTGCAGCAGACGCCCGGTAAACGGCGGTTCTGTGCCGTGATTTTGCGTCACGTAAAACTGCATCTCTGTCAGGTTTTTTTTCAGATCGTCGGGGTTATGTTGGTTCGACATATGCTTACATCTCGCTGTTGAAACAGACATCTTTTAACCCAGATTCTAACAAAACATTAACACCCGCGCGTGCACTTTTGTTCTAAACTTATGTGTCGCGAAAAGGCGGTCAGGCAATTGTGATCAATTTCACATTTTAATCCTGTGAGGCCTTTAAAATTCCGGGCGCAGCCCCCATGTGGTTGCTAGCTCAAAGGGAAAGTGAGGCGAGTCAGTCGCACAAACGTTAGTCACAGGATTGATTTGTCGCAATGATTGACACGATTCCGCTTGACGCTGCGTAAGGTTTTTGTAATTTTACAGGCAACCTTTTATTCACTAACAAATAGCTGGTGGAATATATGACTATCAAAGTAGGTATCAACGGTTTTGGCCGTATCGGCCGTATTGTTTTCCGTGCTGCTCAGAAACGTTCTGACATCGAAATCGTTGGTATCAACGATCTCCTGGACGCTGAATACATGGCGTACATGCTGAAGTACGACTCAACTCACGGTCGTTTCGACGGCACCGTTGAAGTGAAAGACGGCCATCTGGTTGTTAACGGCAAAACCATCCGCGTTACTGCTGAGAAAGACCCAGCTAACCTGAAATGGAACGAAATCGGTGTTGACGTTGTAGCTGAAGCGACCGGTATCTTCCTGACCGACGAAACTGCACGTAAACACATCACTGCGGGCGCGAAGAAAGTTGTTCTGACTGGTCCATCCAAAGACAACACCCCAATGTTCGTTCGTGGTGCAAACTTCGAAACTTACGCTGGCCAGGACATCGTTTCCAACGCATCCTGCACCACCAACTGCCTGGCACCGCTGGCTAAAGTTATCAACGACAACTTCGGCATCATCGAAGGTCTGATGACTACCGTTCACGCTACCACCGCTACTCAGAAAACCGTTGATGGCCCGTCTCACAAAGACTGGCGCGGCGGCCGTGGCGCGGCTCAGAACATCATCCCATCTTCTACCGGTGCTGCTAAAGCAGTAGGTAAAGTACTGCCAGAACTGAATGGCAAACTGACTGGTATGGCGTTCCGCGTTCCAACTCCTAACGTATCCGTTGTTGACCTGACCGTTCGTCTGGAAAAAGCTGCTTCTTACGAAGAAATTAAGAAAGCAATCAAAGCTGCTTCCGAAGGCCCAATGAAAGGCGTTCTGGGTTATACCGAAGACGACGTTGTATCTACCGATTTCAACGGCGAAGTGTGCACTTCCGTGTTCGATGCTAAAGCAGGTATCGCACTGAACGACAACTTCGTGAAACTGGTTTCCTGGTACGACAACGAAACTGGCTACTCTAACAAAGTACTGGACCTGATCGCTCACATCTCCAAATAAGTTGAGATGAGTGCTTGATCTTAAAAGGCGACTTCGGTCGCCTTTTTTATTGTTTTTTAGACAGAGGATTGCTTAATGATTAATAAAATTTTTGCACTTCCGGTAGTCGAACAACTTACCCCTGTGCTCTCCCGCCGTCAGATTGACGGTGCCGATCTCATCGTCGTCGATCATCCGCGCGTTAAAGCCTCCGTAGCGCTCAATGGCGCCCACCTGCTCTCCTGGAAACCAGAAGGCGAAGAAGAAGGCCTGTGGCTGAGCGATGCCACCTCGTTCAAAAAAGGGGCGGCGATCCGTGGCGGCGTACCGATCTGCTGGCCATGGTTTGGCCCGTCAGCGCAGCAGGGTTTACCGTCTCACGGTTTCGCCCGTAACCAGCAGTGGACGCTGAAGGCGCATAACGAAGATGATAACGGCGCGGTGTTGACCTTTGAGCTCCAGGCGAACGATGAAACACGCGCCCTGTGGCCACACGAGTTCACTCTGTATGCCCGCTTCAAGCTGGGTAAAACCTGCGAAATTGAGCTGGAAGCGCACGGCGAATTCGAAACCACCTCCGCGCTGCACACCTATTTCAACGTAGGCGACATCCAGGCCGTTAAGGTGAGCGGACTGGGCGATACCTTCATCGACAAAGTGGATAACGCGAAAGAAGGCAAACTGGACGATGGCGTGCAGAGCTTCCCGGATCGTACCGACCGCGTTTACCTGCACCCGGAAGCCTGTAGCGTGATCCACGACAGCGCGCTGAACCGCGGTGTTGAAGTGGTTCACCACCACCACAGCAACGTGGTCGGCTGGAACCCGGGCCCGGCCCTTTCCGTCAGCATGGCGGACATCCCGGACGACGGTTACAAAACCTTCGTGTGTGTGGAAACCGCGTGTGTGACTGCCCCGCAGAAAACCAGCGAAGAAAAACCATCCCGCTTAGGCCAGACGATCAAGATTGTGAAACGTCAGGCATAACAAAAAACAAACGGGGCGCAAGCGCCCCGTTTTAATAGATAACGTTCAAATCAGAACTTGTAGGTCACACCCACGGAGAAGATGCCGGACCAGGACTTGTCGACCATCGGGCTGTCCTTCACTTCGTCGCTCAGACGGATATAACGGCCAGTACCGTATACGTTCCAGTCGCCGAGGAAGTTATAGGAGGCGGTGAGTTCCAGGTACGGATCCCAGCCATCATCAGCGCTGTAGCTATTCAGACCACTGCGGCGAGACTCAGCCTTAGACACGCCATAGTAGTAGTCATTGTAATTCTCGCTGCTGTACTGCACACCGATACCTGGCGTCAGGGTCACCGCGCCGTTGGTATAGCGATAAAGCCACGCCAGATCCCAGATGAAGCCGTTGCTGTTGTCCAGGGTATCGCCCGCCAGCGCCGTGCGCAGGAAGCCATACTGGGTGTTATGCACGTATGAAAGCCCCGCCATCAGCGAGCTTCTGCGCTTGTCCAGCTGGCGAAGCGCATTGCTGTCGCTGTCGCCTGGTTTAAAGTGCGTTGGATCGTAATAGGCCATGATGGAGAGCTTATCGGCCGTATCGTTCCACAGATAGTAGCCGCCGCCCAATCCACGGAACCAGAAGTTATCGCCTTCATAGGTGACAACGGGGACAGGATAAACGTCGCGGTCATACTGCTTGTACGGGCTGTTGATCACGCCAGCACCCGCGCCAACAGTCCACTGGCTCTCAGCCTGTACGGTGCTCGCTGCGGTCGCGGCAAGGATGCCCAATGCCAGAAGTTTGAGTTTGGTCACAATCCATTCTTTCCTGTAGTCAAATAATCAGCGGGTGAAGTGTAACCGCCATTCCCGTACATCCCAAAATTTTTTGCGCGCTAATCCGTTTGATTAACCCGTTATTTTTCATTTTTCAGATGACAACCCGCTTTCATTTATGTGAACGCTAAATGAAAAACCCCCTTTTCGCTTATAACCACAGTGGAAATTTTTGGATGAGTTATTGATATGTCATTGAAAGTAGATTTTATGCGTATGCAATTTTTGCAATTGCCATCTACGCTTTAATTTAAGAAGAGGTTTTGCTGAACACCCTGCGGTTCATAGCCTTCGACCTGGCACACAGGTTGCTGCTCTGGAGGTGAGGTGCGAAAAATTCTCTTCCGGGAGCCTCCACTACTCATACGAACGGCTCTTATCCTGTGCTAAAAAACGAAAGGACGGCATGCCATGAATATATTCGATCACTATCGCCAGCGCTATGAAGCTGCCAAGGACGAAGAGTTCACACTGCAGGAGTTTCTTACCATTTGTCGGCAAGATCGCAGTGCCTATGCCAATGCGGCAGAACGGCTATTAATGGCTATCGGTGAGCCAAACATGGTCGATACTGCCCTGGAGCCACGGCTTTCCCGTCTATTTTCGAATCGGGTGGTCGCCCGATACCCGGCGTTTGAAGAGTTCTACGGCATGGAAGACGCCATCGAGCAGATCGTCTCCTACCTGAAGCATGCCGCTCAGGGGCTGGAAGAGAAGAAGCAAATCCTTTATCTGCTGGGTCCTGTCGGCGGGGGTAAATCCTCCCTGGCTGAACGGCTGAAGGCGCTGATGCAGCGCGTGCCGATCTACGTCCTGAGCGCCAACGGCGAGCGCAGCCCGGTGAATGACCATCCGCTGTGCCTGTTTAACCCGCAGGAGGATGCGCAGATTCTGGATAAAGAGTTTGGCATTCCGCACCGCTATCTCGGCACCATCATGTCGCCGTGGGCGGCAAAACGTCTGCATGAGTTTGGTGGGGATATCACCAAATTCCGCGTCGTGAAGGTCTGGCCATCCATTCTTGAGCAGATCGCCATCGCCAAAACCGAGCCCGGTGACGAGAACAACCAGGATATCTCGGCGCTGGTGGGTAAAGTTGATATCCGTAAGCTGGAACATCACGCGCAAAACGATCCGGATGCCTACGGTTATTCCGGTGCGCTGTGCCGCGCCAACCAGGGGATTATGGAATTTGTCGAGATGTTTAAAGCACCGATTAAAGTGCTGCATCCGCTGCTGACCGCCACGCAGGAAGGCAACTACAACGGGACGGAAGGTATCTCCGCCCTGCCGTTTAACGGGATTATCCTCGCTCACTCGAACGAATCTGAGTGGGTAACCTTCCGTAACAACAAAAACAATGAGGCGTTCCTTGACCGAGTCTATATCGTCAAAGTGCCTTATTGCCTGCGGATCTCCGAAGAGATCAAGATTTATGAAAAACTGCTCAACCACAGTGAGCTAATGCATGCCCCTTGCGCGCCGGGAACCCTGGAAACGCTGTCGCGCTTCTCGATCCTGTCGCGCCTGAAAGAGCCGGAAAACTCCAGCATCTATTCCAAAATGCGCGTGTATGACGGGGAAAGCCTGAAGGATACCGACCCGAAAGCGAAATCGTACCAGGAATACCGCGATTACGCCGGGGTCGACGAAGGGATGAACGGCCTGTCGACGCGTTTTGCGTTTAAGATCCTCTCCCGGGTCTTCAACTTCGACCACGCGGAAGTGGCCGCTAACCCGGTCCATCTGTTCTACGTACTGGAACAGCAAATTGAACGCGAGCAGTTCCCGCAGGAGCAGGCTGAACGCTACCTCGAGTTCCTGAAAGGCTACCTGATCCCGAAATACGCCGAGTTCATTGGCAAAGAGATCCAGACCGCCTACCTGGAATCCTATTCCGAATACGGCCAGAACATCTTTGACCGCTACGTCACCTACGCTGACTTCTGGATCCAGGATCAGGAGTACCGCGACCCGGACACCGGCCAGCTGTTTGACCGTGAGTCCCTGAACGCGGAGCTGGAAAAAATCGAGAAGCCGGCCGGGATCAGCAACCCGAAAGACTTCCGAAACGAGATTGTGAACTTCGTGCTGCGCGCCAGAGCGCATAACAACGGCCGCAATCCAAACTGGACCAGCTACGAAAAACTGCGCACGGTTATCGAGAAGAAAATGTTCTCCAACACGGAAGAGCTGTTGCCGGTCATCTCGTTTAACGCCAAAACCTCTACCGACGAGCAGAAAAAGCACGACGATTTTGTCGACCGTATGATGGAGAAAGGCTATACCCGCAAACAGGTCCGCCTGCTCTGCGAATGGTATCTGCGCGTGCGCAAATCGTCTTAACACAAGTGCCCGGCAGCGCCTTTGCTGACCGGGCCGCTGAAAGTTGGCAAATGCAGTACGGGGGATATATGACCTGGTTTATTGACCGGCGTCTTAACGGCAAAAACAAGAGCACGGTGAATCGCCAGCGCTTCTTGCGCCGTTATAAATCGCAAATTAAACAGTCGATCTCCGAGGCCATCAACAAACGCTCGGTGACCGACGTCGACAGCGGTGAATCCGTCTCCATCCCCAACGATGACATCAGCGAACCGATGTTTCATCAGGGGCGTGGCGGCCTTCGCCATCGCGTGCACCCAGGAAATGACCACTTCGTCCAGAATGACAGAATCGAGCGGCCACAAGGCGGAGGCGGCGGTTCTGGCAGCGGTCAGGGACAAGCCAGCCAGGACGGTGAAGGCCAGGATGAGTTTGTCTTCCAGATATCTAAAGACGAGTATCTCGACCTGCTGTTTGAAGATCTGGCTCTGCCGAATCTGAAAAAGAATCAGCACCGCCAGCTTAATGAATACAAAACCCATCGCGCGGGCTATACCGCAAACGGCGTGCCCGCCAATATCAGCGTCGTGCGTTCGCTGCAAAACTCGCTGGCGCGACGTACGGCGATGACGGCGGGTAAACGGCGCGAACTGCGCGAGCTGGAAACCAGCCTGAAGGTGGTGGAAAACACGGAACCGGCGCAGCTGCTGGAAGAGGAGCGCCTGCGTAAAGAGATTGCCGAACTGCGGGCGAAGATCGACCGGGTACCGTTTATCGACACCTTCGACCTGCGCTACAAGAACTACGAAAAACGTCCGGAGCCGTCCAGCCAGGCGGTGATGTTCTGTCTGATGGACGTATCAGGCTCGATGGATCAGGCGACGAAGGATATGGCTAAGCGTTTTTATATTCTGCTCTATCTGTTCCTGAGCAGAACCTATAAGAACGTGGAGGTGGTCTACATTCGCCATCATACTCAGGCAAAAGAGGTGGATGAACATGAGTTCTTCTACTCGCAGGAGACCGGTGGGACCATCGTGTCGAGCGCCCTGAAGCTGATGGATGAGGTGGTGAAGGAGCGCTACGATCCGGCGCAGTGGAACATCTATGCCGCGCAGGCATCGGATGGTGATAACTGGGCGGATGACTCGCCGCTGTGTCATGAAATTCTGGCGAAGAAGATCCTGCCGGTGGTGCGTTACTACAGCTACATTGAAATTACCCGTCGTGCCCACCAGACGCTGTGGCGTGAATATGAGCATCTGCAAGCAATGTTCGATAACTTCGCGATGCAGCACATTCGTGACCAGGATGACATCTATCCGGTCTTCCGGGAACTGTTCCAGAAGCAGAGTTCTTCAACCTCCAATTAAATGTTATTAATCAGCCAGTTAACCATGTTTTTCTGGCTGATTTTATTGCATTTTCATCCTTAAATTTCACTATATTTTTCATTCGCTTAGCTTTTATTTTGGGGAATGCGATTTTGAAGAAGTGATTATGCAAAACTTCCTTTGAGCTTTAGGATGGCCATCATGCGATGGAGGCAAAATCCTATCGTGCCGACCAAACTACACAAAAAACCAGCCGCTTATGGCTGGTTTTTTTCAGTGACGCATGGGGAACTTTATCTATATTGCAGGGCAATCATCATCTAATGCACGATTGATGAAGAACGTCACCCTACCCAGCACTTCCACTTCTTCAAGCGCTGATCCCTCAATCGCTTCACCATCATCCGTAATGAGCGCCTTGCCCATGAGTTTTGCAAATTGTGTGTGGCCGTCGCACAAAATTAACAATACATCTCCAGGCGTCTTTTTCATTGCTGGCTCTATGACCGCAAACCCCATATCAGTTTCGAGCACCCTACTATCCGCCCCGATGTTGCACAGGATTGCTGGGGACAGTTGACGCTCAACATAATCAGCAGCTGGTGATGCGAAACCCATCAGTGTACCCTCCCCATGTTACGCAGGATCCAGTAACGATTGTCGCTACCGTCTGTCGTTTTATCAGCGAAACCTGGTTGGTTGCGCTCTATCCACTTATTTGCATCGTCACGGGTAAAGTGCCAGTTAAAACCACGCAACTTTTGTATGAAGCGGTCTGTTCTCAGGTAGCGGTAGCCCTTTGGGTTAAGCTCTATGGCCGCAATAAAGGCGGCTTGAATATCTGAATTTCGGGGCATAATCTGCACTCCCTTTATTACTGTGTTTATATACAGTAGTTTTAAATGGAATGCAGATCAATTTGGGTTCGCCTATTAATTTTTAAGGCTGAATGACTGCTGGCTGCTCTGTCAGTTCCAGAGAAGCTTCAGAAGATCTTGTATTCCAGATGCTATCCTCAGGCATGTCGAGGCGTACGTCGATCCAACTGTTGGCCGGAACATCCATAGGAGCCCCTTTTGTTTTGACGATCTCCCCTTCATCGCTCAGCATATATTTCCGCTTAAAAAGCCGAATTGTCAGCCCGCCGCTTTCGGTTTGCTCTGCTTCAACAACACCCAGTTCTCCCATTCCACCCGGATCCATTGGCGGCAGCAATTGCCAGCCTTCTGATGCCAGGCCTGCCGAGCCGATAAGAACATACACCCCAACATCCAGCCGCGAGATTTTGATCCCTTCAGCCTCGGCGTTCGCCGTACCGCAGCCGCACCAGGTGAAGCCTACTTCGTCAACATCGGTACGCTGGTTCTCTTCCTGAGATTTCACGATTCTGGCGATCGGAGATGCCGCCTTAAGCGTTCCGTCGCTGGCTTTCGTGGTGTTCTGCGTCGAATAAATGGTGTGCGTCGTTGAGAACCCGACGTTAGCATTGCCCTGAATTGTTCCATTGCCCTGACGATACTTCAGTCCTTGGGAGGTTGAGGCAAGCTGCCATGACGTGTAGCCGCCACCCGATGAATCCTGCCAGCCACGGAGTGTTAACATGCCCGTGTAAGTATCAACTCCGCTGCCTCCACCCCAGCCATTCCCTCCAAGCTGTATGCCAAAAGACATGCCGAGCGGATATTGTGAAATACCATCATAAGAGGCAAGGTTCCTGTAATCGCGATGAACCTGGGCCATAACAGCGGCTCCGTTTATGTACGATGACACCGGAGCAAACTGGCTATCAACGTCTCGTGTAGCGCTGTTTCCCAATTCGAGGTTTGTGCGAGCGCCAGCGGCATTTGTTGCCCCGGTCCCGCCGTCCGTAACTCCAACCGCCCCATTGCTCCCTTTCTGGACCATTTTGCCGATCGCCGGAATGGTTACACGAGCGCCGTTGATGGTAACGGTGATGTTCTGGTTTGCTGAGGTAGTGGCGAACGTCTCCCACGCGCCGATGTTCTCGTCATACTCGTTGATGAGCTGAGACATGCTCTGCGCCAGGCCGTCGACCGAGAGACTATCAGTAACAAGAATGCCGTACTTCTGGCCGCTCAGCGCCGGAGACGCGGCAGGCGTAACCGTCAGTGACGTCGCACTGTTGATGGCGGTGATCTGAAACATCTGTACCGGGTTAGAAAGAACAAACAACGTCTGGTCAACCCGAATCTGGCTGGCCGGTGCCGTCCAGTTCGTGCCGGTGCCGGTGGCTGTATTTCCGTTAATGGCGATGGTGCCAGTGTTATAAAGCATATTTTCTCCAGGCAATAAAAAACCCCGCCGGAGCGGGGTTGATTAAAAAGACAGTTTATTCAGACGTACATATCAGGAAGAACGGGAAGGTTCAGTGGCGTTACCGTGTCATTACCAAAAATTGCATACCGCTCGCGCCCCAGATATTTCCCACCCTGAACTGAAGCGCTGCCGTTCTGTATTTTTATTCCGAACATTCGATACACGTACATGCCATTAACTTCGTGAGCCATCAGCCCGAATCTGCCCAGCGGAACATACCCGCCGCCGATGCTCACGGCATTTTTTGAAGGCGTCCAGAGCTGGTTGAGGTAGACGAAAGGCCGCTTTGTCGTTGAAAACGTGCAGGCCCCGGCTGCATTGAAGATGTTGAGCCCGGTGCCCGGCTGCGGCGCCACGCCACTGGCAAAGATGACAATATCTATCGTGCCGGTCGTTGGAGCATCATCGTTGGTGGATGGAGGGCTGAAGAACCTGACCGTGTTGCCATCGAAATCGACGGTGTTGCCGCTATTGCAGCGCCCAAAGACAATATATTTGGACTTGTCGTACCCCGCTATCGTGGGAACTGCCCAGCCGCCAGTGGGAACATTGACGGTCCCCTTCCAGATACACTGTCCTGACTGCGTGGCATTGGTTATTGAAGTGAAGTCAGTGCTGTTGCTGATGAGAAGACCCACACCACTACGCTGGCCTGACGGAAATATCTGCCAGAGGCTACCGGGGAACGTGTACGTACTTTCACGCTCACTGATGCTTACATCCTTCATCGTGGAGTTCTGCGTCACGCGGCCACCGGATATGGTGACCGAGTTCATTTTATGAAGCAGCCCTGAATCAAGATAAGCCGTCGCGTGAGGGATAAACAGCACCTGCGCCCCGGAAACATAACCGGCAACATCAGCGTACTTGGCTTTCTGGTAGCCACTGTCAAAGTTGGCCCCAAACGACGGGCATCGCAGGCCCGCAGTTATCTCCATGCGCTTTCCGCCGTCATTTAGTTCTATCAGTAGTCCTGTCGGCATTTTATGTCCACGTCCCCAGTACGATGCGGCCGCCACCCGGAATATTAATGGTTACCCCATTACCATTAATCACCGTTGTGTTGCCGGAGCCATTGAAAGAAAAATTACCGTTTGTGGCGTAAATCGAGCCGCGAACGGTCACGTTGTTGAACGTCGCGTAGCCTGATTTGTTGATATGCCAGCCAACGTTCCCGGTGCCGTCCCAGGTTGTCGACTGGATGTAGCTGCCGATTTTGGTATTGTCGATAGTCCCTTCACCGATCACTGTATTCCGGATAATGGTTTGTCCGTTCTGAATAACGAACGGAAGCGTGACCTGTGCTCCTGCCTGGTGAGTAACGGCGAAGCGGTCAGCCAGGAAGATAACCTGCGACTGCATGCCGGACGGCGTATTCTCCACGCCGATCCCCATCCCTGCCGCGTAATACTGACCATTGCTGGACATCCCGACCTTGATGCTGTACATCGCCTTCAGGTCTCCGTTAACGTTCGCAATGGCCTGCGCGTTGGTGGTGATCGCTGAAGTGTGCCCATTGACGGTTGCCGTGATGCTGTTTACCTGCGTGGCCATAGCCTGCTGGTAATCCGAGAACGTCTGGTTAAGGCTGTTGATGGATGCCTTGTTGCCGTTCACGTCAGTTTGCAAACTCAGCAGCGAACGCGCCGTTGCCTCCTTCTCGTTGACGATCACCTCATCAATACGGTCCAGCTGCGCGCTGTTACCGGCGACCGATGCAGACAGTGTTTTGCGCGCCGCCACCTGCGCCAGGTTGCCCTGAATAATCGCGATGGCGGAGTTCTTAACTCCCCCCGCCATGCCGTCCACAGACACGTTTATGCTATCAATTCGCTGACCCAGTGCGGTATCGGCCATCGCCACTGTCTGCTCAAGCTCGCTCAGAGAAGAAGACACATTTCCGACCGTGCTCGACAGGTTTGTAACGCTGGTCTGAACTTTCCCAATATCCTGGGCGTTTTTGGCGATTTCCTGCGCCTGTTGCGCCAGTTCGTCATTGGCCTGTTTGATGTCGTCAGCCATGCCAGCAATTTTTTCATTGCTGTCCACCGCGTTCTCGATCAGGTCTTTGAACGTATCGGAGCCTTTCATGTCCTCCAGGATTGCATCGGTGATATCGGATACATCGATGCTGGCCTGCCCGCGCACAAAGTCTGTATACCCTGACTCGTTTCCGCTGCGGTCCACCAGCTGCGCGCGGTACCAGAAAATTTGCCCTGCCTTAAGGCCCATCTGCTGATACTTGCGCTGCGGATAGGGTACGTCTGCCAGCAGCATCGCATCGTCTTCCGTCCCGGTCAGGCTATACTGAATTTCCGTCTTCAGCGTGTCGTCGGTGTTCGCCGGGAACCCCCAGCTCAGCTCGATACCGAAAACCACATTATCAGAAGCGATGAAGCCGACCGGTTTCGGCGGATTGCCCACTTTCCCCGTCAGCGTTTTCTCTTCTGAATAGCCCCATCCGGACGAGATTTCTGCGGCATTGATGGCGCGTACACGTACCAGGTAGCGCCCGGCATATATCCCCGGCACGTCGAATGACGTGGTGGAGCTGCGCGGCACGTTAACCCAGTTCCCGTCGTTGCGGCGCCATTGCGCTTCATAGGCGATAGCGTTCTGCGCCTGGTCCCAGCTCACGCGCATCGTTTCGACGCTGATATTCTGCTGCACCACTGAAAACGAACTGATTACGATGTTGTCTGGCGGCGACTGGTTGCCCGGCGGGATCACACTCACCGGCCGCTGGTCAATGATGGCTCCGGTATCGATTCGGGCATATTTATCCGGATCGTGCCATGCACCGGTAATGGTGAAAGTGCCATCATCGTTATCAGCGACACTCACAACACGATACTGCTGCGCGTAGAGTTCGTTTGACTCAACCACCCAGACAGCTTCGGCCTGAGGCGTCTCACTGTACGCGGTGGTGACTGTGACCGATTCACCGTTAACCGCCTGAATGGTCCTGCTCTGTGACGCTCCGGAGGGAAGGTTGAGGATAAGGCGATCACCTGCTGCTGCATCAGCCACACGGTCAAGTTTGATAACGCGACCATTAACGGCGCTAATGCGGCCGCCCATAACCTTTCCGGAAAGCAGCTCGTCTGCCACAGCGATGATATAGCCAGGCTGCGGTATGTTTCCGTCCAGCCCGACATCGAACGAAACAACGCGATCCTTGTTGTTGGTGAGAATACCCCAGCGCCCCTTTCGGTTCGCTTCTGACTGTCTGGTACAGCCTATGGCTGTCATTTCCAGCTGATTGAAGCCGTACCGCGCCACCAGCGCTTGCTCGAATACGGGTTCCATCGCGTCAGCGTAGGCGTTACCGGGATCGGACCATGAAACCAGCGCTGTAGTGTAGCGGGTTTTCGTGGTGCTGCTTGAATAGGTGAAGCGACCGCCAACAACGTTAGCGCGCGTGTAGCTGTAATCCACATCACGGGGCATATCGGCCAGAGCAACGATCTGATCGCCACCCCAGTACGTCATGCCACGGAAAATGGCAGCAAAATCACGTAGGACTGTGTAAGCGTCGTTCCGGTCCTGAATGTACACGTTGCAGGTATAGCGTGGTTCTGTTCCATCGCCACCCTTACCGTCCGGTACCATCTGATCGCAATACTGGGCAACCTGATAAAGCGTCCATTTATCGATGTTAGCAGCAGTCAAACGGTGACCGAGGCCGAACCGGTCAGAAACAACCAGATCGTAAAAAATCCACGCAGGATTATCCGTCCATGCCCACTTAAACGCCCCGGTCCATGTCCCGCTGTAAGATCGGGTTTCTGGGTCGTAAGTATCAGGAACGCGAATAACGCGGCCACGAGGCTCACAGGAGATCTGAGGTATAGAACCATTAAACTGGCTGGAGTCGAATTCAATGTACAGCAGCGCGGTGTTCGGATATCGCAATTTCGCATCAATCACCTCAGTGAAGCTCTGTAGCGTCATCGTGTCGCCGATTTTCGCGCTGTTGGCGTCAGCGGTAATTTTGCGTAGTCTAATTGTCCAGGTGCTGCCCGCCTGAGGTAAATCAATACGGTGGCTACGCTCATAACCTGAGGTCGTTTTCCCGGTCACACTGGTATTGAGGACTGTCTGCCATGTCCCGCCGTCCGTCTGCAAGTCAATCGCATAATTAACCGAGTAACCAACCAGATCGCCATCGTCCTCCTGCTTGAAAAGCGAAGGCCATTTCAGGCGTAAACGAACCGCCGAAAGCTGTGTATTGGTGAAGGTTCGTGTCCACGCTGTAGCGCTCGTTACCTCGGTTCCCACGCTGATTTCGTTTTCGGTACCGGGAATGCCCTGAATGTACTTCTGGGCCTGCGTACCAGAGCGAAATTCCCACGTCACGCCGCTGAAGTTTTGGGAGCCGTCGGCGTTCTCCAGCGCCGTTCCGTCCAGGTAGATATCTTTGCCGGTGAGCTGTCCAGCCAACTCCCCTTCCCCAAGCGCAACGAGGATCTTTGCCTTCGCTACAGATTGCAGATCATCAGGCTGTTCGGTAGGAGTTCGGGAACTGGAGCTCCCCCCTTTTCGTCCGGTAATTTTATTCGCCATATCGCGCCCATAAAAAAAGCCACCCGAAGGTGGCTTGTAAAAAGGTTTGTTATCTACTGCTGATCTTCGACATAAATCCCGGCGGAAATAATTGCCCCGCCGATTCGCCGGCGGCCGTAAAGGAGCGGAACCGGGTAACCCTGTGCGGCGGTATTTGTCACCCCGCCAAACGCATACGATGCACGGTTATCTGCGCTTTGTTTACTGGCTAAACCTGTAGGCTGAGGAGATAACATTTGAACAACTCCACCAGCGATCATAGCTGCACCAAACTTCGCGGCTCCGTAGCCAACAGCAGATAGTGTTCCACCAGAAAGCATCCCAACAGCAATCCCCGCAACGACAAGAACAGCCCCAAGAATTGTCTGTAAAACTCCAGCCTTTTTACTTCCGATCACTACAGGGACAATTCGAATAACCTCACCAGTTACCGGAAAACCAAAATCATCTTTTCCGATATTTTTTTTATCTTTAAAGACGGCGTAGGTAAGGCCCCTTTCTTTGCTGGTTATCAAAAACTTCTCCAGCCCGTCTATTGTTTTTGTAAGAGAGTTGATCGCCTCTGCGGTTGTTCTTATTAGGCGATGGTGAACCTTCCCGTAGGTTTTCCCCAAAACACCGCCGAGCTCAATTCGAGTCATAACCTCTGACATTTTCATTCTCCATAAAAAAAGCCACCCGAAGGTGGCTTAGATTATTTTTGGCTTTTTCAAAGACATGATCTGGCGGCCGTAGCCCAGTGGTCGTTCCATCCTTTCGCGACGGCATAAACCTTTATATCGCTTCCACCTGTCGCTGATTTATCTATATTCACTACTGAAAGAGCACCGAATATATCGTCCGATGCTGTGATTTTGTATCCTGACTCAGTGGGTATGCTGGAACTTGAAGAACGTAGCTCCACCCATTTAGGGGCAAGGCAACGGTTAACTTCATCAACAGTTTTTGTTGAATGCTCTGACAGAATAGGTTTTTGTTCTTCCAATGAGGAAACAGAACAACCCATCAGCAGGAAGATAAAAATTGGGAGAATAATCTTTTTCATCACACATCAGTCCTTTTGACAGATTGACTCATAGGAATCAATTTTCTTTTGGTCTTGGTCATTAATAATGATGATTGGTCCATGATCATTGACCTTTCCATCTTTGACCTCAATCCGCACATAATATGGTTTTTTACCCGTGTATGCGCCGTATGAATTTTTTGCATTCACATAACCGCAAACATATCCAGTATTTTCACCAAAATCACGGAAAAATGATTCAAACTTAGCGCTGTCCGGATCTTTGAGGGTGTCTTTGACTAAGGACTCCCCCATGTCAATGAAATCCTTTTCAGAAGGTGTACAACTAACCACAATCAGGCTACACGCCAATATCGAAAGAAATTTCCTCATATCCCTAACCCCTTTTTTCGTTTTGCAAAAGGTTAGCACAGAGATTTGTAACGTAGAATCTTCATCGTTCGTTCCTGCCAGTAACCGCCATACGGCACGCGCTGACTCAGGTGACCGTACAGGTGGTGCAGCAGCATATTGCCCTCCAGCAGTATACCCGCGTGGTTCCACTTATCAGCCTGCACCTGCATGATCACCATATCGCCAGGTTTCGGCGGCCCGTCGAATTCACGGAATCCGCACTCGTACCAGCAATCCTGATAGAAGTTGTCCGGATATTCGTTTTCCCACCAGGGATAATCAACCCGGTAATCGTGGAGTTCGATACCATGCGTTTGCCGGAAATAGCTCATTACCAGCCCCCAGCAGTCAAAGTGACCAAGTACAAACGGGCGCTCCAGCAGTGGCAACTCTCCGCGCGGCTGAATGGTGCGTAAATCCCCCTCGGGCCAGCTCACGATATGCCAGGGTAAAAGCGTTGCGTCGCATTGCGCTTTATCCAGTTCGCTCGGCTGCGTAGTGGCGTCAGGGTGGCTGTGAACGATGGCGATCACCGTACCCCAGTCCTCAGCAGCTGCGTAATCTTCCGGACAGAGGACAAAATTTTCCTCCGGCGCCACGGCAAGATTCCGGCAAGGAAAATAACGTTCAACGCGGCTTTTCTGCGCCACCACACCACAGCACTCACGAGGATATTCAGCGGCGGCATGCGCCATAATTGCATCAATGGTTTTCTGACGCATATCAGCTCCTGATCAGCGACGTACCCGGGAACCCACCAAACGAGAGTTCGTTGCTTTCACCGAACCGAAGTTTGCAGGCCGTCAGCGTGCCGTTGCACTCATCCAGTGACGGATCGCTTACCGGGTTGTTGTTTTTGTCGAAATAGCGCGTACCGGCATAGTCGCAGCCGTCGCCTGTGCGGTACTTATTACGAATGCACCATGTGCACAGGGAATGAAGCTGCCGCGTGGGGATCATTTGCCCCTGAAGATCCATAGGGCTGGACAGTACAAACTCGATGGTTTCGCCAGCAAGCTCGGTCGTTTTCCCGTCGATATACCAGACCTGAAGTTTCTCCTGATTCGGATCTGCTGTAGGGTTACCGCCTGCGAAGTTTTTCGCATCGAGATATTTTGCCTTTGTGTCGTGAATAGTGACCTTGGCCTGTAGCAAATCGTCGTATGCAAGACACAGGGCAGAAATAGAGCTTTCGATGTTCGCGACCGTCAGTGATGGCGTCGCATTGCTGCCACTGGTCGATTTCTCCAGCCCTTCCAGCTGATACGGCCAGGCGGAATATTCATTACCCTGCCACCAGATTGGTTTCGCCGGGAGCTTGGCCTCATCCCCGCCGGCGGCGACTATTTCCGCTTCGGTGTGGGGAATGTTGTAATTGTGAAAGCGGAGAACTTCCGTCAGTCCAAAAGAAGAACCGTCCACCTCAATCAGGCGAACGTCGTTCCCTGATTCCAGCTTCTGATAGTCTGCGTTTAAGCTCATGGTTTAAATGCCTGGATGAATGTTGCTTCAAGGTTGAATTTCCCAGCACCGAGCCCGGTGGGTTTATACGTTTCGCAACGATACAAACCCAAAGGTTCGAGCGGTGGCTTCCACTGAAAGGCTTTCGTCCCTTCATGCCTGTCGAGAAAAGATTTAATGGCGGAAATGTAGGTTTCGTTGCCAGTAAAGTTGAGCGTCCACTGCTGGGTTCTGGTATTCAATCCATCCCCTGAAACCTGCTCATATCCATCACCAAACTGTGCTTTCCTGACGCGGAAATTTATATCTGCCTCAGCGTTAATTCGTGGGCACCAGGTGAAAGTTTCGATAGCCATTTTATCGGGTTCCTTTCATTGCGTTCCAGATGTCACCGCCAGGGCGAATATCTCGCATGATGTTCTGCTTATATCGCTGATCAACATATTTACCGACATCAGCACCAAATTGCTCAAGGCCGGGTGAAGTCTGCGTGGTGGTATTTCCGTTGCCATCGATGGTGATATAAACCTGTGGCGCCGAAGATACAGACTGACCACCACCAGCGCCGACCGCACGAACACCGAGTGAACCATCCGGTGCGCGGGTCAGCGGCATGATTGCCTCCGGCCCCGCCTCGCCCATAATTCCGGCCCCGCCTTTCGCAAAAGCGAACATGGTGGGGTTTCTGACGATCCCATTACTGAAAGCGCTCAGAGAAGGAGAGTCATAAACGCCGCCTTTAGCGTTAAACTGGAAGCTCGAACCGTAACTGGAAACCGCAGTACCGGTACTGGCTGATGTTCCCGCACCGCCCCCGAAGAAGCTGCCTACGCTGCCGATGAGTGAGCCAAAAATGCCAGAACTGGAAGTCCCACCCCCCATCGCGCTGACTACTGCCATTTGCAGCGCGACTTTTTCGATAATCTGTAAAACAGAGATACCCCAGGATTTCCAGCTGACCTTATTGCCTTCGAGCATTGAGGTGACATTACTAAACGCGCTGTCGAGTGTGGTTTTCACCCCGTCAGAAACCGTGCCGGAAACATTGCTGATTTCATCGAACCAATTCGCATAGCCGCGCGATACTCCGGCCATCCAGTCCGCTTCAGCTGCTGCTATAGCCTTGTATTTCTTGTCCAGGTCATCAAGGGCAGCCGCGCGCTGTGCGATGGCCTCAGTGCCGCCGTCCGTTTTAGCATAAACACGCTCGATCTGTTGCGTCTCGTCGAACCGGCTGCGCTGGCGATCACTCATGCCTGCGGTTTCGGTTGTCAGTGTCGCCTCATCCCTGAACTTTCGGGCCGCTTCAGTTAAATCCTTCAGAGCATCGGCTTGTTCGCGCTGCTTACGTACGTTTTCGTCGGCTTTTTGCGTCCATTTTGCCAGCTCTGCTGATGATGCCTGGATAGCCTTGCGCTGCTCGTCGGTCCATTTAGTGCCTGCCTGATGCGACGCTGCATACAGCTCAGACGCTTTTTCTCCTTCCGTTGCCCTGACGCGTTGCACATCGATAGCCACGCTCAGATCGGCCATTTTGCGGGCATATTGCTCAGCGGTGCTGGCTGCTGCGCGCTCGGCTTTACTCTGAGCACTTGAGGCGGCAGTAGAAGTTTTTTTTGCCTCGGCTGCTGCTGCATCCTTTTTGGCGGCCTGATCCTTGTTGTAGATGTACTGGGTATAAAGTGCTCCAGTCAGCTTCAGATCTTCCGCTTCATAAACGTGCTGCTGATGAAGTTTCTCTAATCCACTTAAGCTGGCCAGCTCATTTTCGCGGCGTGAACGTTCCAATGCTGTTTGCTGCTGAGGCGTCGCATTAGCCATTGAAACCACAGGCCCCGCATACTGCGGAGGCTTGGCGCCAGCGGTTGCTGACATTGAGCGGTTTAGCAGGTCATAGGCACCTTTCAGGATTGATACGGCGCCAGCCTGTTCGATAGCCTTTTGCGTTGCCAGGTCGCTGGCATCATTCACCAGCTTCTGCGTTTGCTCGACTTTTGAAGCGGCCTGTTCCCGCTGATACTCCAGCTGATTCAGCTTATCGGTAAGTTCAATGTTTTTGGCCGTGATGTCGGCCTGGTCCATGAAGGTATTGATCAAGGTCAGCGTCGGATGGCGGTTATAATCCTGCTGGATTTGATCAACCGCCTTAAGGCTGTCTTTCACCTTCGCGATCTGAGAGTCGAGGTCGGCCAGGTCCTGCTTTTGCGCCTGTAAAGAGGTCCGCGCATCTGCGGCGGTCGAGCGAAGGCCGAGCACAGACATCTGCTGGAGTTTGGTGTTGATCTCGTCAAGGTTGTTGGCAAAGCCGACAGCCTCACGGTGTACCTGCTGGGTATGCTGATACAGGCCATACATCGCAGCACCGGCACCGATAATAACGCCTGGCCAGCCACCGAGAATGCCCAACACTCCGCTACCCAGCCGTGACATTACCGAGGCTGTATTGGTGAGGTTGTTAACGGCAGAAGCCCTTCCAGCAAGCGCTGTGTTCAGGGATGCTTGAGCTGCGGCAAGATTACGTTCGGCAACAATCTGAGCCTCAATACTTGTCGCCGCTGCGCGCGCCTGTTGAGCGCGGTAAACCGCCTGGCGGCCAGCAGCAACGCTAACCTGAGCGCCACGGACCTGAGCCTGAGCCAGCGCAACCTCGGCGGCCGTATTAGCGAGCACTGCACGGGTTGACTGGCCGACGCTGCCGACCATATTGCCAAAATAGCGAGCCAGACCCACGCCAACCAGAATCCCTGCCGTGTTTGCCACATCATCAATGTTATTCGCCAGACCATCCAGCACGCCGGATAGCGTGGAGGATGCGCCGACGGCATCGTTCGCCCCGCCAACCCAGGCGAGAAAAGCATTTTGCACTTTCTGTGCAGATCCGCTGATGGATGCTGGCAAGGTGTCGAATTCTTTACGCAGGATCTCTACATTTGTCAGCAGCGGGACGATCTTGTTGGTCGTCAGCTCGCCGTTGTTGGCCATATTTCGCAGGCCACCAACAGTGGTACCCAGACCATCAGCCAGCAGTTTCGCCAGGCGGCCACCGTTCTCCATGATGGAGTTAAATTCTTCGCCTCGCAAAACGCCTGAGCCAAGCGCCTGGCTAAGCTGGGTGATAACAGAGCTCGCCTCTTCGGTACTGGCGCCAGACAGCTTCAGCGAGGTTGCTACGGTTTCCGTAACTTTTGCGACGTCAGCAGAAGCGTAACCGGCATCACGCAGGGACTGCGCAATTCTGCTGTATAAGTTGCTGTTTGCCTCGAGGGATGTTCCGGTGCGCTGGCTAATCTCCATCAGCACGCGCTGGGATTGCACGTAATCCTCACTGGAAGAGGACGCAAGGCGAAGACGGCCATTCAGCTGGTTCCAGGTATCAGCAAACTGAACAAGTTGATGCGTGGCAAATGCGCCAGCCCATGCCCCGGCAAGCCCAGCCGCTGATGAACGTACTGTTGCGAGCTGAGAATTCAGGTCAGCCAAAGACCGCTGAGTTTCTCGCGTGGCCGCTGCTGCTTTTTTCCCGCCCTGTTCCATAGTGCGGTAGTAATCCGTCCCCATACGGGACGCTCTGGCGATCTCAGACTGAAAAGAAGACGAGTTCGCAGAAATTTTGATGATTAGCTCGCGCAGCGTTGCCATATTTCACCCATAAAAAAAGCCCGCAGCCGCGGGCGTCAAAGACTGGACATCCATTCTTCAAGTTCAGAGACTTCAGAGCCTTCTTCCTGCTCACCCCATTTCAGCATCACGTCAGGTATGGTGAATTTCCCGCCCTGAGAGTTCAGCATTGCAACGGAGATCTGCGCCGCCTGTGCATCGGAACGCCAGTCCCCAACAGGACTTATGCGGTCAAACTCGATCCACATTTTGAGCTCGCTGGCGGTTATGGTCTGGCGCAGCTCGTGCAGAGTGCGCCCCATCCGGAGCGCCAGCGACATCAGGAAGAAGGTCAGCGGCTGCTTTACGGCTTTCCCGCTTCTTCCTGACTCATTCCGAGGCCCAGAGCCTGAGCCAGCAGGCGCGCATGCACAGGACCATAAATTTTGGATACCAGCTCCTGATCCTCGTCACTGAATACGCGCTCGCCGTTTTCATCCAGCAGTACGTCAATAAACAGAACCACATCCGCCTCTTTGTTACGCAGGAACTTCTCCGCCTCCGTCAGCGTCGGAGCCTCTTCGCCTTCGGCGAGCTGCGGATTTACGATCTCCCGGAATTTCACCCAGGCATCGCCGGACGGTTCACGCAGCGTTACCTTTGCGCCATCCCACTCAGGGACCGTGATACCGTCTTTTGTGCGATAGGCTTTTGATGCAGTAAGCGCCACGTCGCGTAATGAATTCTGTGATGTTTTTTGCGCCATTTCATTTTTCTCTTGTTACTTGGTCGAAGGGATAAAAAAAGCGGCCGAAGCCGCTCAGGAACCAGACGCGTAAATGCGTTTAGGTTTGCCACGTACACGCAGAGAATAAGTCGCGCCAACAACGGAAGAGGTTGCAGCAGACCATGAGCTCTGACGAACCTCCACCAGCACGTAGAAACCATTACCAGACGGGAATACCACGCGCAGCGCACGCAGTTCGTCATTTTCATAAGCGGTCTGGAGTGCCTCCTGTGCTGCTTCATCGCCAACCCAGTTACGGGTAATGCTCATTTCAGCAGGTGCGGCGAGGCCGTTCGTTTGCTCCTGTTCAGTTGAGCAAAGCGTGGTTACGTCAATATCCCCTTTTTGACCGCCAGTGAAGGTGATCTCCTTTGTTGCACAGGCCGCTTCCAGCCAGGTAACACCAGCCCCCGGGAAACCTGAGGCATTAAAATCCTCGGCGGTTACGGGTGCGTCGGAGACGGCAAAGGTCATCCCCTTTGTAACTTCATACTTACTGGTCATGATTTCTCCAGATAAAAAAAAGACCGCCGGAGCGGTCTGTGATGGTGAATGAACTTAAACGGTCACCTGAAATTCAAGCGTGGCCCGGTGATAATGCAGATCAGGTTCATAACCAGGCGTTTTGACAATGTTCTCAGGCTTCAATGTTTGCAGGGCTTCCAGCGCCATATTCCTGATCGTACGCGCTTCAGTGATAGTGCTGGAGTAAACATCGACTTGCACCGAAACGGCTGATTCCGCCTGGCCGCAGAGAACGTCGGCGGCCGCGTCGGTAATAATCGAGAAAATTACCCAGGGCGGCGAGACTGAAGGCTTCCCGTCACTGCCGAGCGGCGCAACGTAGGGATAAACCTGCCCTCCGGCCAGCGGTGCCAGCAGAGGATAGAGATCGTCTTCCGTCATTTGCTTAACGCCTCGTCAATAGCCTGGTTCATGCGCCTGATCGCGACCTCTGTCGCCTGCTCCTGGCGGACGTCAAACGCGGGACGAATGAAAGGATGTGGCGGCATGTTGGCTGTTCCCATTTCAACGAATCGCCAGTAAAAGGCGTTTCTCGGGTTATTAGCCTTCATCGTGTTATCGCTGTTGCCGGTGCGCGGGTTAACGCCACGAATATGGACGCCGGAAGAAATTTCCCCGCGGCGACGGCTTTTTTGGGTAACCACCACCACGTTTTTTTTCAGTTTTCCGGTGCGTACCGGTGCACGTGCGATCACTTCTTCCTTAAGCACTTCCGCGCCGGCGCGCGTGGCATCACGAAGAACCTTGTTGTTTTCAGCCCGGCTAAGCGCCTCCAGATCCTTTGCTATGTCATTTAACCCGGAAAAATCGAGGCTCGTCTCTATCATTTTTCGATCCCCTGCTTACAAAGAATTTCGAGTTGAATACCGCGAGAATCAGGGATTGGTGGACCAACGATATTCAAAATGGCCCCTTTGAACGGGCCAGTCATAACCCTGAGCCTGGACGCAGCAGTTATATCGTTACGAAATCGAGTCCATACCCTGATAGTGGCTACGGCCGTTTCTGCACCAGCGGCTACTAACTCACGCCCACTGATGCCCTTAACTTCTGCCCAGATTTCTGCGCCGTCATGCCACGTTTCAACAGGCTGACCAGAAGGATCACGTGATGTTGTGATGTTCTGAATTACCACCCTGTCTCTCAGTCTTCCGGCCTGCATAACCCCTCCTACACTCCGTAAATTCGGTATGGCTGAAGCAGGGCTTCAACTGCAAGCGGGACCTCTGCAACGGTTTGCCCGATGGCAACGGATTCCCGGTTTGCATACCAGTGACCGATAAGCAGTAGCATGGCTGCCTTAACATCATCATTGAGCAGTATCGGGTCCGGGTCATCAGCGAAGCCAGGGCTGCTTTCCTTTTCATAGAGCGTTCGGCGTGTCCATGTCTGGACGTACCGGGCCGCTGCACCTGTGTAAATCGCCAGCAGAGCATCATCACCCGTAAAGTCGGTATCAATGCGGCAATGCTGTTTCACCACATTCTGATCAAGCATTTGTTTGCCCCGAAAAAAAAGCGGCCCGAAGGCCGCAATAGTTATCAGCTACCCGCGCCGGTGCTGAATGAACCGTACACGAACGCCTCAGGGCGTTTCACAGCCAGCGCCAGACGTTCTTCGCAACGGATGGTGATCATGTTTTTCTCGAAGTCGTCGGCGTTCTCCGTGGAGATAACCACGTTCGCATCTTCGCGGTCGAAGATTTGCGCACCAGCGTTAAATGCACCGGTCAGGAATTTACCCTGGAAGGCTGCCGCTTCCGTTGCAACAACCGGCAGGCCCCACAGAGTCGGACCAGTCAGCGCCGCAGGGTTCGCCAGAATGTAACGACCCAGGCTGTCTTTGGTCAGCTCGATCCGCGCCCAGTCAATGAAGTGAAGAACATGACCAGACGCCGGGAAGCGTGCCAGCTGTGCCTGCAACATTGCCAGACGCAGATCGTCAATCCCGCTCTGCTGTTCGACAGTGAACGCCGGATTGAACGCTGACGCCTGAGGAACGATGCCGTGCAGATGAACGCCGGTACCATCACCGAAGAGAATTTCCTGCTCTTCTGCATACTTCAGTCCGTAGCGCATTTCGGCATCAACGGTGGACTGCAACTGTGCGAAGTCATCCAGGATCTGCTTTGAGGCTTTGAACAGGTGCGCGATGGTGCTGACGCCAGTGATTTTCGGCGTGAATTCAATTTCGCTGTATGGTTTCTGCGTATTTTCAGGAACCACTTTCGCGTTATTGGTAAAGCCTGTCTGCTGCACCCAGAAAATGGCTGAGGAGGACGTACGGCCTGGAGCAATCAGATCGCGGATGAACAGGCGCTGTTTCGGTGCCGTATCGATACCCGGCAGGCGCTGTGGCTCTACAACACCATCAGGCACATCCACCGAAGTCAGGGCGGCCTTAACCGGGATGCTGATGCGCTTACCGCCTTCCACGCTGGAAGCAAAGGTTTTCAGGGCTTCAGCGGAGATCACCTGGTGGCCAACGGACTCGACAACCTGTTTCGCGTTTGCCAGCGGCATCTGGGCAACATGTTGCTCCAGTTCGCCCATTGCGGCCTTCAGGGTTTTTTCAGCTTCACGCAGCGCATTGAACTCAGAAGCCATTTTATCAACGGCTGCTTTTGTTTCTTCTGACAGCCTGCCTGACTTCTGTGCCTCTTTGAGTGCGTCTTCTGCTTTCGCGTTGAATTTGCCGGTTGCCTCTTCAATGCTGGCAGTGACTTTTTTCAGAATTTCGTTTACTTCAGACATAAAGGGTCCTTATTTGACTAACGCCGCAAGAGCGCTTTCAAGTGAATTGAGGGTTTCAGGTTTGATATCTTCGGCAGCGCCCGGCGTACCGTCGTTGGTGGTGACAGCGCCAGGCATGCCACCGGATAAGGCTTTAATGAGTTTTCTGCGCTCAGAGCGCGGGGTGTTGGTTTTAGCCAGCAGCGCATCAAGTTTGCGAAGCGCGGCCGCGGGTGATTCATCGCCATCACTGACCGCATCAGCAGAAAGCAGGCTGTCTGCCAGTCCCTTCGCCACAGCGTCACTGCCACCGATATAACTCTCGGCATCCATCAGTTTCTGAACAGCTGCCATATCAAGGCCGGAACGCGCCGCGTAGATGTCTGCCATAGCGATATCGAACGGCTCCAGAGACTGTGCCAGTTCCGCAAAGTCATGGCGGTTACCCATCGCATAGACCCAGCAGTTGTGGATCATCAGGAAGGCACCACGACCGATCTGAATATCATCCCCGGCCATCGCAATGACCGAGGCGGCACTGGCGGCAATACCGAGCACCTTCACCGTCACACGGCCTTCGTATTCACGCAGAAGGTTGTAGATTGCCAGGCCTTCGAACATGTCACCGCCAGGGGAGTTGATATTGACCGTGACGTCGGCGCCATTCATCGCCCGTAGCGCACCGGCGATACGTTTGGCTGTTACGCCTTCACCCCAGTAGTCCTGCCCGATCACATCAAAAACAGAAATACTGTTGTCGTCGGTGGACGCGGCTTTGATCCCGCCATCCCAGCGTTCCAGGGCGGAGGGTAAAGTTTCACAGGTGACTCGCGCGCAGGGGCGACCCGCCGGTGCTGCCGGAAGTTGTTTTTTGCTCATCAGGAAAGTGCTCCTAAGCGGCCTGTTTCAGCGGAGATTGTTCAAAGGAAATATCAGGGAATATGTGGTTATGCAGTTCTCTCAGGGCCAGAGCCTGAACAGCAGGATTGCTGCTTTCGAGATTTTTCAGTTGCGTCAGGTTGAGCTGAACGGTGTAAATATCACCCCCTTCAATCGGTGGCATATTTTCAAGACGGCGCACGTCATTACGGGACATCCACCCATTCTGGAGCGCACTGGTATAGTACGCAGCACGGCCCGCGCTGTCGGCGCGCAGCAGTCCTTCTACGGAGAACTCCGCGAACACCTCGTCATCGCTGTCAAGCAGGCACCGTCCAATTTCCTGTTCGATGTTCACCAGCAAAGGTCGCAGGGTGTGCGTCAGGAAAAGAAGGTTCATACCCTCCAGACTCGAAGCCCAGCTGCTCTGCTTTGTCGTATGCCCAACCATATAGGGCGGAACGCGGAACCAGCGGCAGATTTCCTCAATGCTGAATGAACGGCTTTCAAGAAGTTGCGCAGCCTCCGGGTTCATTGTGACGTTCTGGTAAGTTAATTTATTTTCCAGAACCATCAGCTTTCCGGCATTTTTTGAACCGATAAATGACTGAAGGTTCTGGCGCAGTCGATCGCGCTGCTCCTTCGTCAGTGCATTTTCAGAGGACAAAAATCCGGTGCTTTGAAGGCCATTCTCGAAAATTTTTGCTGCCGCTTCATCCACCGACATAGCAGCGCCAAATACATCAACGCCCGCCATCGTTGGCATCATCCCACAAACACCATCCAGCCCGAATCCGCGAATGTGCATCATGTTTTTAACCGGAATGATGCGTTCGTTTCCGTTTTCAGTGTATTTGTATTCCAGCGCCCCGGTAGTGAGCCGTTTAACCACCATGTTCTGCGGCAGCAAAGGCACCAGCGAAACCAGGCGGTTTGCGATGAATTTCTTCTCAATGAAGGCATTCCCGCGAAGACAAATACTGGCTACTACCATCAACATAAAGCGGGATGGCGTCATTTCTGAGTTAGGGCGACGGCACAGCACCGAATAGGCCGGGTGATCTGTCGCAGCCTTTCGAGACCCGTCAGGCTGGCGCACGTATATTTTCAGTGGGAGTGTTGAAATGGACTCACTCAACAGCCTGACACAGGCCCAGACAGCAGAGAGTTTTATCGCTTTATCAGCGGTAACAACCTTTCCGCTGCTACTGGTGCCATACCATTCACGCCAGAATTCACCTGTCGTGAGACTGATTGGTACTCCCAGCCAGTTTAACAGGGCGCTTTTTACACGCCCGGGTTGTTTATTCTTAGCCATCAGATACCCACTATGATCGGTTCGTCAAAAAATCCATCGACATCGCCCTCATCCCCAACATCCCCCTCAGATGCACCAATAGCCATAGCAGATGCCACTACGCCATCAATACGGCCGGTACTCTTTTTCTTGGCAAAGATCCGGTTTTCTTTCTGATCGGCTTCGGTTACTGCTGATGCAGCATTCCAGCGCAGGCAGGGATTGGTTTTGATGATGATGTCGCCGTCATCCAGCCGCTGTTCGAACAGCTCAATAGAGTGCGGCATCCATAACCCTGACTCCTGGGCTTTGTAGTACCCCTGCCCGTGAGGGATCAAAGGCACTGATACGCTGGCATCTTCCAGTTCAGGTTCAAGATATTTGATTCGATACTGGTCAAAGGCTATCGCCTTGATAAAAAACATCTGAGAAAGGTCAGCTATACGTTCAGCAACGAATCCGTACTTAACCGCTTTCCCTGGCGTGGTATGAATGTATCCATCCCGCTCCCACGCGTCATAAGGAACCCGATCCGTTTTAGCCCGATCAAGCAACGTGTCTTTCGGTGTCCAGAACTCCACCAGCAGTTTTCTTTTTTTCGGGAAAAACAGCGCCAGCGCGGTAAGGTCCCGGCTTCCAGAAAGGTCAAGGCCGCCATAACATTCCTCACCCTGCAATTCATGCAGGTCGAAGTCCTCTTCGCACCCCATCCACACATCGCTGCTCATCCAGGGGTTATCGGCGTCAACCCACTGACAGAAGTTGAGGCGGCGAACGATACTCTCTTTCGACGGCATGCCACGCGCCTGGGTGACCTGTTCCCTCAGATAACGGTCTGTGAAGGTGTGACCAAGCGACGGGTTAGCTTTCTTCCAGCATGACTCGTCCTTAAATGGGTCCTCCCCTTCATCAAGCGAGCAGATGAACGAAAAGAAACTGTCATCCTCAATCGAACCTTCTGCAACTTTACGCCCGTACTCGTGGTAGTCATAACAGACGCTGGTTTTATCGTGGCCGCTGTTGGTGATCATGAAAATCAGCGCCTGCCGACGTCCTTTCGTGCCGGCGCGCATCATCTCAACGACCTGGTTGTTCTTATGTTCGTGAATCTCGTCAATCAGTGCACAATGCGGACGCGGTCCTGACTGTCCATCATCAGAACTGATGGGTCTGAAGAAAGACCCCGTCTGAAGGAAAGCCAGGTTCCACTCCTTCCCGGCTCCGCCTGATTTATTAATCCGCTGCGCCAGCGCTGGTGACTGATCAACCATCGCCACCGCATCCCTGAACAGGATCATGGCCTGGTCTTTTTTCGTGGCCGCGGCATATACCTCAGCACGTGGTTCTTTATCAGCTGTCAGGCAGTAGAGCCCTACTCCGCCAGCCAGCGGTGACTTCCCCGAACCTTTACCCGATTCGACATACACCATGCGAAAACGACGGTAGTTTTCAGAGTTTTTCCACCCAAATATCGAACCAACAATGAAACACTGCCAGGGCAGGAGGATAAAGGGATTACCTTCATGCTCGCCGCCGTTGAGCTTCAGCACTTTCGCGAAAAAGTCGATGGCGCGCTGCGCAGCTTCGGTATCCCAAAACATCCCCCGGGCATGACAGGATTCAAGGTCCTTAAGGTGTCGTTTACAGGCATTTCTAATATCCGGTCCGGCGATTTCCTTACCTGAAACTACATCCATGGCGTATCGCGTTGCGGGATCAACCGAAGAACTGGTTGAACGGGTCTTCTTCTTTTTCTCCACCATCCACTTTCACCTTCGTTCTGGCGGCCGGAGTGAGACCGAATTCAACCAGGTAGCTTTTAAATCGACGATCGGCGTCGGCAAGCATGGCAACCGCCGGGTTTGCTTTAATCAAAAAACCGCCCTCTGTCTGCACAGTGTACGTTCGCCCTTCGTCGGCGATCGTGAGACGGAGTTGCAGAATGTCGGCGTAAATATCACAAAGACGTTCGAGCGCCAGCGTATCGGCAATGGTCAAAATCCCCATGCCGTCGAGTAGCACGGTTAGCTTTCCCCAGGCCACCTTTCCCCAGTCAGTGAGGTGCTCGGGTGGACTCGGAATTTCTCGCGCAGGTGTGGGCTCTTTGTCGTTGAGTTTGCGTTTGCCCGGGTTGCCGGTTACCACTTTCAGGTGGGTCGGTTTCGGGCGTCGTCCTGCCATCGGAACCTCCCGGAAAAAAACTTTTCATTTCGCGGTTGTGTACAAAAAGGATGGGCGGCGGTCATTCAGGGGCTTAGTCCTGAACTTTTACCCCACCCTTCCCCTGACCGCTCACGAATGAGAAATGTTATCGTTTGAACCAGTGCGAAGTCGGATCAAGAGGAAGGCCGCTTTCATCACAGCCGATGATAGTGCCGCGCTTCTCCATCCTCTGCTTCGTTGAATCATGATGCTGCTTGCACAGGCCCTGCCAGTTACTGCGGCTCCAGAAGAGCTTCTGGGCTTTGCTTATCGCTGCCGCATCGCCAGATCGGAGAGCTTCTTTCAGTTTGTGCGGAATGATGTGGTCTACAACCGTTGCTGCTGCCACCCTTCCCTGCTCCCGGCACATCACACAGAGAGGATGTGCGCGGAGGAAGACAAGACGCTCTCTGTCCCATTTGCTGCCGTAGATACGCGGTTCTTTATTCACGCCAACCTCCACGCTCGTCGGCGTTCTGTGCGTGGCGCTGAGTCAGGGTGACGCTCAACCGGTTCGCCGTCAGCATGGTCCACCAGCGAGTAACACGGATAGATCACTGAGCCACCCCATGCATCACCCACAGCGTAATCGGCGGGCTTGCTGTTATCCCAGCGGGATAGCACGCGCTGCACATGCTCAGGCGGGACGCTGTAGCAAACCCCGTGAATGAGTTTCGACAGCGTGATGTAATCAGCGCGAGTCTTATCAGCCACTATTAGCCGCTCAGCAACCTGCATCTGATACTGTGGCGGCCGCCCGGTACCGAGGTAAAAACTCAGCATGTGACACGGGAACCTCGCCAGCCAGACAGCAACCTGATCCTTAAACCCACGGACTGGCAGGGCGTCGTCCTCCAGCACCACTACCCTGCTGGATTGCTCAGCAGCCCATTGCAGCGCGCGGTGATGATTCCAGTTCGCCCCACGGTCACTGTTATCAATCAGCAGGAAAGCACCAAGGGATTCAGCCAGACGCAACGCCTGCTTATGTCGCGAGTGGTGACCTACCACAACAAACTTCACTTGTGTTTCCACCATGTGGCCTCCCCACCGATACCATTAGTTTTGAAAACGGTATGTACCAGAGGGCCGGTGACCAGCCTGTCAGCGAATGACTGCGCAACAATACCGAACGCCATCATGTCGCCTACCGCGGCGCCAGCCTGTTCTTTCTTCCAGAAACGATAACTCTCGATCCGGTAGTAAAGACGGATGATGCCGTGAGCAAACGCCATTATATCAGCGCGGGTACCACCCAGCAGCCCAGCGTTAAGCATCACATCGTTGCGGTGCGCTTCGATAAACTCCTGATAGATGCGCTCCGGATGATTCTGCTTTGCCCAGGTATCGGCGTATGTCTTTGGTTCGGAACCGACGTAAACATTACCGGGCTGCATTTCTTCCCATGGCGCGCGAAGCATTTCGACATCGGTACCATCGGTACACCAGACGAACCGATATTCAGGGTGATCTCGAAGATGCTGCCAGATGTGCAGCCAGCGACGAAAGTAGACATTCATCTTCACGTCAGGTACGAGATACAGCTCAACATCTGCCGGGGCCGTCAGTAATTCATCCACCAGCGCTATACGCCCACACTGGCGAAGCGAGGCCGCCCATTTGCTCAGCATGTCAGGCGAGGCCGCCATTTTCGTGCCGCGCTGCGGGTCAGGCTGACTGGTGAGCAGCGTTGTGATAACCACGTCGCGCTGCTGGCGGTATTCAACGTAACCAGTAAACCCGGCATCACGCCGTTCGTTGTGGATCTTCACGTTACGTTCCACCAGCGCCTGTCGGTCGGGACGCGGTACCAAACGCTCTACGGCTTCATGCTCATCGAGAGAATGGATCAGCTTTTCTGAACCGACCACATCACCGTAAGCCCACGTCGTCAGGCCAGCATTATGGATGCGCAGGGCGAGGTCGCTGTGTTCGTACATGCCGCGACCGTAAACGGGATCGAAACCGCCAACCTTCTCGATAGCGCTGCGGTGGTAATACAGCATCACGCCGCGCTGCCCGGTGTAAGCGATGTGCTTATCATCCCGGTACAGGACCGCCATATCCTTCAACTTATTCGTCCCTGCCAGATCGAGAAACTGGTAAGCCAGGTGTGGCTCGGGTGATTCGATGTAAGGCAACTGCCAGTTATCAGCGATGGGCCAGGCGTCATCGTCCCACAGGAAGAGATGCTCACACCCGGCGTCCATCAGCGCGGTTAAACTGGCGTTCTTCGAAGCAACAATGCCGAGTGATGTTTCATGGCGAAGCAGCTGCACGCCGTCAGGTACTACGGCGGCAGGTTTAGAGCCGTCGTCGATAACCACCACCAGCGCCCCGGCGGGCAGATGTTTAATGTGCTGCTCAATGGCGCGGTTTAAAACGTCTGGCCGGTTGTGGGTAGTGATGGCAATGCCAATCCGTGACGCTGAAGCGCAGGCAGGCACAAACGGGACACCATCAATAGTGACCTGCATAATTTCTCCATCGGGGTTTATTGACGCTTAATGGTGACTTTTCCGTAAAGCGTTTGTTGCTTCACAATGCCGCGCTCCGCCTTCATGTATCCGCGGTCATCCCGCACAGCAGCAATTATCTCGCCTTTTTCATCATCAGCAGTGAAGACGTGCTTAACCTCAACACCATTGAGAAAAACGGCATATCGTTCCTGAGCTGGGTTAATTTTCCGGCCCGGATCGTCATCCAATACAGTGATACGCATACATCCTCCCGTCAGAATCCACGCTTCAAGAAAGTCCTGATCGAGCCGCCCGGCTGAAGATTCTTTTTCAGTTCCGCAGATACAACATCTGAAATCGCTTTTTCCATTTCAGGGGATAGCTTCACGCTGGTCTTAATTTCGGGACCGATGCCAACATTTATGGCATAACCTTTTCGCGGGTCCGTTTCAGTTCGGCTCAGTTGTACCTTCGGGATGACGGCATCCTTGATAAATACCTGTCCGTCCTTCATGGCAAATGGAGATGATTCTGCCATCGCCTTTTCGTCGGCTTTCTGCTTCCTTTTCCGCTTGATGTATTCCGCGGCATCACGTATTTCGTCTGGAGTATATCTCCCCTCAACAGCAACCCAGCGATCAGCCAGGAACACTACCGCTGTTTTATCGGCTGGAGCCCCTCCAAACTCTTCACTAAATCTTTGCTTGGCTTCATCAAGAGCATTAGCAATCAGCTCCTGTCTCTTCATGTAGCTACTAATTTTATAACGTGGAAGAGTGTAAACAGCCGACAGCTCACCTAATGCAGCATCAGGCGTTTTTGCCGGTTCTTCGATCTTCCCAATTCGCCAGGCCACAGAACCATTAGCCCGATGGCCTACGATTTCGCCATTGCCATAACTGACGTAGCCACCTTTCGGTTTACGCTTATCTTTAACGCGTAGATGTTCAGGGAAGAAAGAAGCATCACCCCATACTGTATGGCGACGTCCTTTCAAATCGTAATGTGCGCTACCTGCCGGACTTTTCAAAATAAGTCCATCGTCGGTCATGATGACTCGCATGCCGAGCATCGCTTGCTGTAGCGATAAATATTTCATGTGGTAGTTCCTTTTAGACGTGAGCCTGTCGCACGGCAAAGCCGCCGAAAGTTAACGGTTTGCCCAGGCTCACAGCTGAAAGACTTTCTTTGATGTGCGCGTGCGATGCGCATAAAAAAGCCCCGCTATTGCGAGGCTCTGGTTTGTTTCTGGCAGTTAGCCTGCCACGCTTTGTTATGCGCCAGGATGTCTTTCTTCGTTTGGCGGTCCAGCACATCCCAGTCGTGATCCGTTCCGTAGATGGGTTTAACCCAGTCGCAAGCCGTGTCCACCACCTCAACCCTTACGGGTCCAGTTGTCCCGCAGCTCGCGATCAACATCGTCGCCAGGCATATGGTTAACAGTCTGCTGTACATTGCTGGCCTCTTTCGTTGTTTCTACCCGGCGTTCGGCTGCTGCGACCATTGCCGCTGCGTTATCTTCGGTGCGCTGCTGGTCTGCTTTCGCTTCCGCTTTGCTGGTGCCGCGAATATGGCCCAGGCCAAAAGCGCCGGCGATGGCAGCGATGACTGCCGCTACAATCCCAATAATCGTCTCAAATCCCATAGTGACCTCACACCAGAACGGATTTCGCCAGGTTAAACAGCGCGCGGCGTTTATCCAGTCCGTTTCTGCCGCCATTGATAAGAAGCGTGACGCGCTCCACGTCTCCGGAATGTAGCAGGCAACCGCGAGACGAATAGAACCATGCAGCTGAGCGCGCGGCGTATTCATCCTGTTCAAGCAGCTCCGGATGGGTAACAAGGTCAAGTTTTAGAGCGTGGCCACAACTGCGATAGTTGCTCAGGCCGGTAACCTGTTTCAGCCCGCGACCGCGATATTTCCAGCCATCACCAGCGACCTGATTTCCCAGGTGTTCTTTACCCCATTCACCGCCGTACACCAGATTGGCGATCGCTTTCTGGTTTGCCGGTTGCGTTGCCGTTCTGCCAAGTGCGGCGGCCTGTTGTTGCGTGATGCGGTGGCTGCCGAACGTCGGTACCAGGTTTTCTGCCGCATAATTCAGGTTTTCCACCAGTCGGGTAAATCTGGTGCTTTCATGCCCCATCTGGGCAATAAACATGGCCTGATCAAGCGGTGCGGTGATGCCATATTCCTTCATAGCGGCGTCGATATGCGGAAACCAGCGCGCAGCTAACCCGGCGCTGATACCAGCCGCCTTCTGAAATTGTGATTGGTTCACGTTGTGCTTTCCCCTGCGATTCTTGCGATGTTGCCACGAGCACGCCATACGGCTATGCAGACAATGAGATTGACGACCAACTCTCCGTAATCAACCTGCACGTAATCACCATGCCAGATGCGGAAAGCGGTAAACGCTGGTGCGAGGATCAGCCCATACGCGAGAAATTCCATCAGACGGCGGCGGCGTAGGCTCCGCTTTCTGAAGAACATCAGGCGTATGGTTATCAGGATGCATGCAACAGCGTTAATGTTCAGGATCAGTGTTTGCCACGTCATTCTTCCCCCTTCAATCCGGGTAAGTCTCCTGTCTTCGAGCGCTTGAGAACGCGAAGAAGGACGGTGACAGAAACCGTGGAGGCCGCCAGCGCGCCTATCGCTGGGGATACCTTCACGGCAACTGGCGGAGAAAGGTGACTTAATGCCGCATTGATAAGCGCTGCGATGATTTCGGATGCTGTTCCAGCGCAGTAAACCCCACCGATAAATGAGATAAGCGCAAACAGTATTTGCTTCCAGAGCTTGTGATCTTCACTGCTAAGTACGTAAAGAGCGGCCCCAGCAAGTGAGCAAAGCATTACAGCTGGGGTAGCTTCTGGAAACATCGTGGCGAAGGTGATTCCGGTAGTTCCGGCAGCAACACCAGCAGTTGCCGTAGCAGATATCGGTTCTGCGGACATTTAGCCCCCTCTTATTGCCGTGATTCCTCTCAGAACGAGGGGATAAAAAAAGCCACTAAACGTGGCTTATGTGTTAATCGGTTGAATGGTCAGTTATTAAGATATTTATTAGCGTCAGATATAAAATCAGAATATCTACCAACCCAATTCCTTGAGTCATTTATACTTGCATGTTTCTTTATGATTATTTCTGACAAATAACTCTGAATGTCATTTATTGATTTTTTAAAGGCCAATCCTTTTTCATCTTCAAGTACTGATATAAGCAAACTTACTTTATATTTCTCAAGCTCAAGTAAAGCAGTCGACATATTTTTTTCAATTTCAGGGCGTTTATAGCTAACACCTTTAATCCCTTCATCAATCCATTCAGAATGTAACTCTTTTACTTTCGTGAGTTGATATGCATATTCACTGACGTTAAGCCTAACATGGGCTGCATAGTTCCTTTTGTCTTCGCGGCTTTGCTGATATCTAACCGATTCATTATTTTGCCGGATAACATATAAAGAAATTAAAGCGGGAACCAAGCCGCTAATGAAAGCTGCAATTATTGTTTCCCATGAGAATGAAGAGTCTACAGAAACTGTAGCAATTTTATCAATACTGATTGTATCTGCTAAACGCTCATGAACGTATAGGAATGGTATGCCTAACCACATGACGAGACCTTAATGAATTTAAAAGGTCATCATAACAAAAAACCCGCATTGCTTGCGGGTTTATGACTCGTTCTATCGCTCAGAACGCTTTACTGTCCCGAGCCTAACACAATTTAAGCACTTTCTTGCTCACCCTGCAACTTAAATCTGTCGCTATTTGTTCCGAACGCGTCACAAAGTGGTGCGTAAAGGATCGATTCTGCAAGACTTACCCATGTATCAATGCGACGGCGGCACGTGATAAGGGTCCAGTCGGGGTGTTTTGAATTAAGCTCTTTAGCCATCTGGAGTTTGCTCTTGCGCAGACGATGACGATCAACAATCACGCCATATAGCCCACGGTATTCTTCGTTCATAAGCACTGCGGCAATAACGCCGTCAATCTTTAGCCCCTCCTCGTCTGAGCAGAACGCCAGGCCAGTTTTGTTTTTACTGTCGAGAATTTCACGCAGGTATGCTTCCAGCTCGGGTTTAGTGATGCCGGATTTCTTCATGCGGCGCAGCGCATCGTTGATGGCGGATTTGGTTATTTTCCCGGATGCCAGCAGCTGGTTGAACATGTTTCCGCCCGAGCCACCACCGATATAAGACCAGCGGCCCCACATGCGGAGCTTTCCCTGTACCCAGATACTTTCGAGAGTGCGAAGGCGAACCAACTCGCCGGATTTGCCTACTTCTGAAGGATTGATCATTTGCGTCTCCACTTACGCCAGTACGCCGATTGCCAGCGCACGATCTAAAAACCGAAACAGCAGCGTTAACTGGTCGCCGTATTTCGCTTCAAATGCCACGGGATCAGCGTGTAACTCGTCGTGATGCGCTCTGCACAGCGGTATCACAAACAGGTCATGCGCTTTGGTACCCATTCCACCCTGCCCGTGGCCTATCAGGTGGTGGGGGTCGTCTGCCGGGTTATTGCAGCAACTGCACTGCTGCGACTTCACCCAGCGGGTGTACTTATCGTTCTCCCAGCGTCGGCGCTTTGGCCTAAGCATGAAAGATTCCGGTGATTCAGGATCGACCTTCACCGACACTATCTTTTTTGCCTTCTCCTGAAAGATTTGCGTAGCCGGTAATAACGGGACAATATCGCTTTCCCTCATCACTGAACTATGCTGTTCAGGCTTGATTTTGAGTGCTTTACTCGCCACTGATTCAGGAACAAGGTCAGCCAGATCGTTACGTACCATCCACCAGCAGAACTCAGGAAGCGAAAGAGTGTGGTCAGTACTGAAACCTAAATCAATATTTACCCTTTCCAGAAGCCATTTTACCAGGTTCTGCATGGCAATTCCTGCCAGTCTTTCAGTGGTTTGCTCACGTAAATGGTTATCACATGACCAACAAACACGAATGCTCCCCGGAGCGTGGCGCATAACCGTAAAGTCACTGGCATGCCAGTCAGTGTGAGGCCACTGACATTCAAATTTTCTCTCCAGCCAGGCATCAAGGCTACTCATTCCACCAGCTCGCTGAATGACCCTCTCGTTAACGAAAATAGCCTGCATGTTGGCATCGTCAGTCAGGGGCTGGTGGGCTTCAGGGATTAATCCAGATGGCAGATGCTGGATGGCTTCGGATGGTGGCTCAATAACTACCCTTCCCTGACGGAATAGCCAGAGCAGTTCGTTACCAGGGCGGAACAGAACCACCCCGGACATCGGCGCAATTTCAGGCGTCAGTATGGCTCTCACGCAATTTGCCCCTTAGCGACATACTCTGCCCAAAGTCCACCTATCCAGCGCACCCCTTTCGCCGTGAAACGAGACTGATTGAACGCATAGTTTGTCTGGTTGGTGGTCCCGGTCTTAACTTCAAATCGGCCTGCTTCGATGTGTTTACTCTTCGGAGTAAGCACGCGGTTCAGGCGGTACATGATGCCATTCTCAATGAGGAACATCGCGAACTCGGGTTCTTTGGCGTTAAGGAGCTTTGCAACCTGCCGGAATGTCATTGACCCGGTGGCTTTGACGTAGCGATCAACAAATTCAGCCTTCGGTGCGGCTATTGCCAGTTCTTCACTCAGACGTTGCTTCTGTTCGGCAAGGTCGGCGGCGAGCCTGAGTGCTTCAGGGAGTGTTTGGGGAACAACCATCCCGGCCCCGCTCTCCAGTTCCTGCCAGCGATCAACCAGACGGGCAGTAAATTCCGGACACAGCTGCGCGACGATGACATAGCTGTCTCGCTTATTAACTTCGTAGTAGTGGTAAACCTGCTGGTTCTGAGGATGGGTGTACTGCATTGCAGCATACCCCCCAATCACGCCGGATTTCATCAGTCGCTCGATGGTTACGCAGACATTGCTGTGACGGGAATCAACCAACTTCGCAATTTCACGACTGGACATCGTTATCTGATGGCCCATTGCGGCGGCATGGTGCGTCGGACACGTTACGGTGATGTTCATCTGATTCATGCTCTTCTCCACTTATCAGGCGGCTGCACCCGCCAGAGGTTCATGTTTCTTGATCGATATTTCTACACGTCCCCCCGCTACCTTCGGCCCCCACTCCACCAGCATTCTCTGCACCTGGCTGTCATCCTCCCAAATGCCAGCATGCGTAAGCGCATCAAACAGAGCCTTGTTGTAGTTGTCGATGTCGCGGCGGCGGGCATCTGGCGGAAAGAGAAGGATCTCCACCGCAGCTGGTGATGATGATGGTTTTGGTAAGCAACGCAGTTGCTCAATGATCGCTGCACATGCCGCGCTCTGGTATGCCCTGCCCTTCTCGCTGATAAGATGGCGGCCTTTTAACGGTCCCTTGTTTGGGGCTCGCCAGTAAGTGTTTACGCTCGGTGGGAACGGGAGCACCAGTTTCATAACGTCACTCCCTGTTTTTTCAGCCATTCAACAGCGTTATCTCTGGCCTTATCTCCACCGGATAGCAGGTCTTTGATGATCGTCACTGGATCTGTATCCCATTCCGTTTTGACGACGGTAATGCCCCTGGCTGCGCCAGGAGCAACATTGATGTAACCCTTTTTCTTAAGTGACTTCACGTGCGCAACAGCAGCGTTCGGTGATGCGCAGCCAATTAATCCGGCAAGCTCCAGCATCGTAGGTGGGAAGCCTGCCTTTTCGATATGAACCTTGATGGCTTCGAACACTTCATTCTGACGCGGCGTTAATTCGATCATGACTCGACTCCATAACGCCCGTTCAGGCGTCCGATTACGCTGTTAAACATCACCAGGCTTACGCCCATCGGTTTAACCTTCTCGTGGTACTCCTTCAGGATCGGAGGCACTACGACATTCCAGCTTGGCTTTGGCTTCTGCTTTAGGGCTTTTTTGATGGCATCGTTGCATTGACGGGCTACATCACGCACAGCGTTCTCATGCTCGGTAGATAGCTTTTTCATGCGGCGCGCTCCTGTAGTTTTTTCATGGGAACGGCAACTGCCGGTATAAGCTCAACAGCTGGTGATTCAGATTGATTTCCCCAGTGGTCCCAGCCAGGCGCTCCGCAACGGCTGAATAGTTCGATGCGCGGAACGTCACCGTAAAGCTTCTCCAGACGGAAACGCGCCTCTGCTGGTTTCTGGCTGTGCTCACCGAGTGGACTGTAAATAACCTGCTTGATGCTGGCGCACTTGCGTTCAAGTCCATTTCCCCTGGTGGCGATCAACAGGTCTTCGGTATTGGCTCGGGTGTAGTTCCCGCCGTTCATGCGTGTCTGTGCGTTCAGCAGGTCGAGGAAGTCGTAAAAATCTTCCACACGGCCTGCCTGAAGTACTTTGTTGATATGCTTCTCTGCCAGTGGGTTGAACTTTACCCAGGTAAAGCCCTTCATCGTGCGGACCTTAAAGCCCCACGCTTCAGCCAGCTCGATAGCTTCTCGGGTGTGCGTACCGGTGAACCACATAGCCAGAACTGCATCATCGGCAGCCAGGTCCCAAACCGCGAGGCGCTTCATGTCGATAAGCTTCATCGTGCCGTAATGGTTATTTGCAGCGCCATTGCTGATGGTGTTCCCGTATTCCCACGCAGGGTCAGCATAAATCAGTGAATATTTCATCAGACATTCCTCGCTCGGCCAGCCAGACACCATGCATCAGAGGGTGCTTTCACTTTCGGCGCCATGCTCAGGCAACGCTGACGCTCAATCAGTATCTTCATCCGCTGCTCTTCGTTCTTAGAGCGATTGAAGGCATCCATCAGAACCGTGGCCGCACGCAGGTAGAACCCTTTTTCAAACAGGTCCTGAGCCTTATCCATCATCGTGGTTACAGCTGGATTCGGCGCTTCTTCGTGTTCTAATACAGCGGGTGTATCTGCCCGGTTAATTTTTAGTGCAGAACGCCCCTCGCTAACGTCACCACCCGGCGCTTTGGCAAAATACTGGTAGCACTTACCGTTATGCTTGCGGGTTGCGCGATTCAGTTTGACCAGATGGCATACACCGCGCTGTACAGAGTGAACGTTGTATTGAGGCATTGAAGCTGCGATTTGTTTGTTAGTTAACCCAGGATTTTCAGCGATGAAAATTTGAATATCTTTCAGAAGACTCATGAGTTCGCTCCTCTGAAGCCCGCCGGGATGGCTTTGTCTGGCTGACCGAATTTCAATGGATCTTGTTTGCGGACAGCGTCCCAGTCCTCACGCTTAGGTCGACCTTTGCTATTCCAGCGCAAAGCATTCTGCAAATATCCTTCGAACTTCGTTGGCCTGAACAACGTCGTAGGTTGCATGTGCTCGTAGTATTTCGTGTCTTTCCACTGCTCGTGTTTGTAATCAATAACCAGTAGCAGCTCATCGGGCGTAAAGCTCTCACGAAGTCTGGCGCGGATGTTATCCAGGGAGCTCTTCCCCTTGCGGAAACTCTTACCAGTAACTTCATTGAGATGGTTGAGGATTAAGACTGCCTGACCAGCTATCAAATCAACCTGATTGACACATGCAGTGTCGGGTTGCGGCGCAACCTGACAATTAGGTTTTTTATCTGATGGATCAGTAGTTGATTTTACTGACGGATCCCCACCAGATTCTGACGGGTGAAAACTGCCATTATTACTGTTTTTCGACGCATCAAATTTTGACGGGTCGGATTTTGATGCGTCAGATTTTGATGCGTCAGATTCTGACAGGTGAGAAAAGGCAGCAGCCTGTAATTTCGCAACATTGAGCTGGTAAACGTTTGACGCATTGCGGTTGCCTTTACGACGCTGATGGCGCGTTAACCAGCCGTCTTTTTCCAGCTGAGATATGGCTGTGCGAACCGTGCTCTCACCAGCACCAATCTGGCGCGCGATGGTAGCAATGGAAGGCCAACTAACCCCTTCATCACTGCTAAAATCTGCCAGACGCGCCATGATGGCAACGCTGGACAGCTTCATGCCTGAAGAAGCGCAAGCGTCCCAAACGTAACCTGTTAACTTAGTGCTCATGGTCGTCCTTTAACTCTGTAATTTTACGCTGGAATTGCTCAAGAGGCCTGAAGCACTCATGATCGTACCCTTCGCGAAGGTATATAACGCGTCGAGTCTCGGGCTCCCATCTGATGACGTGGACGGTGATGCCTCTGTGGTCTCTGAATCGCCGGTCAACTTCAGCCATTCCTCACGCCCCTTCTCGTTCATCAGTGCAAATGCCTCTACCATCGCGTTCACAGGCTGGTAGTTGTTCTGATCCGCCTGGTTGTTTAATCTCTCCACATAGCCGAACGGGGAATCTTTCCCCACCAGTGGAAGGCATCTGAATTGCTTCGCTGGTCTCAATCGGTTTAAACTGTTCATGCGTTAGTTTCTCCACTGAATACGACACGCCACGACGCCCGGAGCTGCACACTCGCGGGCGTCACTTTTTTTGGCTTTTCTTACGGCTAAACAGCGCGACAATCGCGCGGATCTCTTCTTCACGCGCTGCCAGATGACGGCGGTGATATTCGTTGATTTCTTCAGCTTCATGACGTTCGATTACTCCATCTTCGAGAGCTCTCTGGATCACGGTATCAACACGTCCGCGCGCTGCTGACGTTCTCATAGCACGATCAAACAGGTCGACACGATCAAGGTCTTCAAGTTGAGGAACGTCCACCAGCAGCGCACCACGACGACGGGCAAAGTAATCTGCCAGTAGGGACGTATTCGAGATGTCTTCCATGGCCTCCAGCTCGTTCACTTCAAAGAAGCGGCAGCCATTCTTCTCATACAGGTTGTTGTTGAACTGCGTTACTGACATCCCAAGAGCACCGGCCATAGCCTCACGGCCTCCTGGATACGCTTTGCACATCGCTTTAACTACTTCTTTCAGGCTTGGCTCTACCATGTTGTTTTTCCTTTGGTAGTTACGAAATGCTGATTGCTGGGTTACGGTGTTACTGCAACGTCAGGATCAGCAGGTTTGTTTTTGTTAGGGAATGGTCGTACTTCCTCGGCTTCAATTTTCCCGTCTTCATTAACCAGGATGTTTACCCTGCGATTACGCTTGAGGGCTTTACTGATGGCACTTTGGTATACCCCAAGAGCTTCAGCTGTTTTGGCCTGACCGTTTTCCAAAACATATTCAGATAGCGGAATAATCTTCATTGGTTTTCCTCGTGGTTTGCACATAAGGAGTATCACTGTTAGTGATAAATATGTCAACACTAGCGGTGATTGGTGATTATGCCGTGCGGTGATAAATTATGAGAATGAAAAAGAAACCATTGACCGCCGAACAAATTGCCGATGCCAACAGGCTGAAAGCTATCTTTGAGTCCAAGAAAAAAGCGCTGGGGCTCTCACAGGAGACTTTGGCTGAACAAATGGGTATGGGACAAAGTGGTGTCGCTCAGTTACTGAATGGCACAAATGCTATCAACGCTACCCATGCTGCACAGTTCGCTAAAATTCTCGGAGTAAAAGTCGATGATTTCAGCCCATCCCTTGCAGCTGAGATATCAGCTATGTTTGAGGCGATTGCGAACGGAAGGAGTCATTCCTCTGTGTATGAGTACCCGCTATTAACCGAAGTACAGGCTGGCTCATTTTGCCCGGTTAATACATACACAGAACGAGACGCGAAGGAATGGGTTTCAACTACTGTTAAAGCCAGTGATTCTGCCTTTTGGCTTGAGGTATCAGGTCATTCGATGACTGCCCCGCCAGGAGTAAAACCGAGTTTTCCTGAGGGAATGCTTATACTCATAGATCCAGAACAGGATGTTGAGCCTGGTGATTTCTGTGTTGCAGGTATCTTCAACGATTCAGAGGTCACATTTAAAAAATATGTTCGAGAAGATGGTAAGCCATGGCTTGAACCTCTAAACCCCAGCCCTCGCTATCAGGCCATTGAATGTAATGAGAATTGCAGGATAATCGGCAAAGTTGTTAAGGCCCAATGGCCTGAAAATATCTTCGAGTAAGGAGCCATCCGGCTCCTTTTTTTTGCATCTTTTTTCACCTTAACAATCATAAAGTTAACACTACTGATGATATTTTTATCACTACAGGTGTTGACCATTTAATTACTATTGGTGATACTCAATATGCGCCGGGGTGATGATGTTTAAGACCATCGGTAGGTTAGCAGTACGGCATATGGCACATGTGTCGCAGCGGTCCGGGGATTCCTTGCATTACTTTTTCCAGATCCAGCGGGTAGCCGGAATGTGCAAGCCAGGCAAGTACGACGGCCAGAGACGTTTCACCAGCGTGGCGATCAGGTGACAGCCCAGACGATATCTGAGTGGCTATAAAAACAGATGGGAGCCGGTGGAATCCCGGCACACAACATGAAAGCGCACTCCATCAACTATCGGTTGTGGATGGCAGGTAAGTAAACGAACGGAGTGCGCTTCCAGTTGTGTTAACCGTAGTAGCTGTACCAGATGCTGTGTGTAGTCTTGGCGGTGGCAGTGCTTTGTTTGTTTTCCTTGCTGACCACCGCATTTTTTCACAACTGAAAGCGCGTTCTGTATACATCTTGAGAGGCCTCAGTCGTTGAATCAACTCAGGAGAACGCGCTCTCAATTGTGGAGAAGTAACGTGTCGACATTGCAGTGTCGATTGTGGCTGCCAGCCTCAAGCATCCTCAGGGTGCTTGGTGATGGTAATAACGCCATCTCAACCAACAGGAGACGATGAGCCTGTTCTGGTTGGATTGGAAAAATGTTATTTGCCCGCTCAGCGGCGGGCGCTTTTTCTGGAGGTAGCATGTCTGCAAATGATTTGGCTGTTAAATATGGTACTTATCAGCCCGAGAATTTACTGGTCATTCTTCCACTTGAAGAAGCGTCAGACATTATTCGTGAAAGTCTTCGCGCTGAGGTTCGCCACGAGCTGGAATATGAATACGATGACCGCATTTCTTCTGCTGAAGAAGAGGCATCTGATTGGGAATCACGGGCAGACAGCTACGAATGCGATGCGATTAGTTTTGCCAGAGCGATAGAGAAAGCCTTGCTTGCACCAACCTTGGATGAAGCAAAAATTATTCTCGAACGCGTTCGTTCTGATAATCGAGAATATTTTTAATACCTAATGAATAAAAACGAATTTGGCAGCATTCAAGTGCCGGGATTCGTGCAACCAAAATTCAGCGCTGTGCAGAGCGCGTATAACACGGAGAAACTATCCATGACGAACACACAGAACGTCACCGAGTTACAACCACGCATGACCCGGGAGCAGCTGATCGACGCAGCGCGTAAGGCAGCCCCTCTCCTTCCTGCCGCTTATGGTTGGTTGGTTAACGAAATGGCAACGCGCCTTGATGTAACCAGCGTCGCGCTTTGTGAAGCGATGGCTCAGCGTAAGGAACTGGCTGTTCAGAACGCTACTCTGCGTGAAGATGTCGCAAGCTGGGCCAAAGAGTGTGACCGCATTGTTGAACGCCACACGAAGACCAGAACCAATATGCATTTATTGGAAGCCCAGCGAGAACTGCGTGAGTTGTCTACCGTCGTTATTTCCCAAAATAACGAGGTGGCTCTCTGATGGCTAACTCATTCAAGCAAATGACCCGTGACGGGACAATCAAGCGCACCGATACCGGGATGTTCATCAGCCTTGACCAAATCCATGTGCGTGAAGGTTTCAACAAACGCGAAGATGATGAACGTACCCGCCAGGCAGATGATGACCTTTTCAACTATCTGATGAATGGTGGCTCTGTTCCCCCGCTGGAGGTTATCGCCCGTGATGAAGGTGGAGTGTGGGTTGTTGAAGGCCACCGTCGGCGTCGCTGCTATGCGCGCTGTGCAGAAGCTGGTAAGCCAGTAGACCGGATCCACATCATGCCGTTCAACGGTAGCGATGTTCAGCGCCTGGCGCGCATCATGACCAGTAACAACCAGCTCCCGCTATCCGATATGGAACAGGCAGCTGTTATTCAGGAGCTACATAACGCCTTTAACCAGACCACCAGCGAGATAGCAAAGCTGGTGAATAAGTCTGTGGCCACCGTCGAGAAGCTGCTGCTCCTCAGCACGGCGAACCATGACGTTCAGCAGGAGGTTAAATCCGGCGCTGTGTCAGTCGATGTCGCGGTTGATCGCGTTATGGAGTATGGCGAACAGGCCGGGAAAGTTCTCCAACATGATAAAGCTGTAGCGGCTGCCCAGGGTAAATCGAAAGTAACCCGTAGCTCTATCGCGCCGGAACTGAGCGTAAAGAACGCACGCCGTTTCGTTGAGCTGATGGCTCAGGCCACGATTAGTGATGAAGGTGTCTTCACTCTTGAAGGCACTGCCCTGGCCGAGGCGCTGTCGATTATGGACGAACATAAAGCAATTGCCGAAGCGCGTGAAACTTACCGCCTTTCCCAGCCAGTCCCTTCAACAGAGATTATCGGAAAGGTCCTCTACGTCAGGATGAACGGTAAGGATATTGGTTCAGCCGTTATCTACCGAGGTAAAAATGTATGGCTGCACATGGATGACAAGAGAGTGCTTGTAAACCAGTCAAAGGCCGTTTCCTACTTTGTTAAAAAATACAAAATGCAACAGGAGCAAAATCATGACAGCCAATAAACCAATGACCGGCGAACAGCTGGATGAACTGATGACTATTGCTGTCAACATGCAACGAGACAGTGAAAAAGTTAGTGACCGCCCTGCTGCTATGTTCGCTTATGCAGTGCAGGTAGCTGTTCTGGAACTGCGTAAGGTTCGTAATGAAGCTGCGGTGATGGCTGCGGAGAATGCGGGGCTGAAGACAGCGATTGACGCAACTATCGGATGGCAGCAATCAACCGATTCGGAGAATGTCGAAAGCGTTCGAATGCTGGTCGACGTTAAAACCCCGGCTACCGACGCTTCCCTGGCTGAAGTGCGGGCTCAGGGTGTGGAGATGTTGACGTCCAAACTCCAATCCTTGATTGACGAGGGTAATTTCGAAGGAGACGAAATTGGCGTGATTGCCGGAGCCGTATACACAGGTGCGGACATTGCCGCCCAAATTCGCAAAGGAGTGCAGTCTTGAGCAACATCGACAAACAGGACAGCCAAGTGCAGCGCTATGCAAACTTCGGTGTCGACATGATGGAGTGGGCTGACGGTGGGTACGTAAAACACTCTGATTATCTGGCGCTGCTGGATGAGCTGGAAGCCGCTGAGAAGAGGATTTCTGAGCTGGAGAGCGACAACGCATACATCAAAAACCGCCACAAAGAACTGGACCTGTTAATCGGGAAAAACATTCTGGTAATGCAGGCCGCAATCATCGAATGGCAGGGAACTGGCGACGCCAAAAAGGGGCTGGCATGGATTTATAACACGCTGTTTGGTCCAGGTGAATTGCCGGACGAGGCGGAGAAAGATGCCCAAGCCTACTTTGACAGAAAATATGCTCCTCTCGACGAAGAACTCTTGAACCTTCACCGGTGGTTCTGGGAGCAGAGTGAGGCTGAGCGCGCCGCCGCAGCAGGTAAAGGAGAGTGATATGGCTAATCATTCAGCAGCATGGGGCATCACACTGCACACTGAATGCCCCGAGTGTGGGGAGTACTTCGACATTATCAGCGTGCAAGATGATTTCTGGACCGATGCTCGTTTTGGCGCTTGTGAACATGACACTCCGGCAACTACAGGCGTAGAGGTCGAGTGTCCTGAGTGTGAACACGAATTCAAAGTCGATTTCGATTACTGAGGACTAACCCATGAGCGAACTAACCAAAGAATGGCTCCTCAGGACAATCGCTGAGCTTGAAGATGAGCGCGATGCTGTGCCCGGCGCAGTAAACGAAGATGCGGCGATGGCGCTGGCGGCGATGAAAATGGCCTTGGGAGCGTTCGAAGCGGAGGAATCAGTACCGGAAGAGCTAGAGGAAACGCGCTGTGACGGGATAAGAAAATGCATTGCTGCATTAAGGTATCACCATAAACGCGCTGAAACTTGCTCCAATGGCTACACCGGTTCGACGCTTGAGGATGACACTTTAAAGAGTATTAACTTCCTTAAGAGCACAAACACTGCCCCGGCGCTGGTATCTGTGCCTGATGATGTTTCTGTTCCGCTTGCTCATGCCTACAAAGAGCTTACACCTACGTTCATGCGTAACCACATCGACATATTCGAGCGTTACGGGATTTACCCTGATGGTTCGGCAGGGATTCAGGCTATGCGCATTGCATTGGATGGTATGAACCGCCGCGCCGCCATTCTTCAGGGTGCCGAACAAACAAACTACCGCGCTATCGTTGAGCGGATAGCTGAAATAATTCATGGCAAAGTGACTGATATCGATCTGCTTACGGTAACAGTTAAGAGCATGAAGGATAAATTGCAGAAATAAACACCGGGTGCAGCCGGTTAAGTGGAGAGAAACGCATGGGGCAGTTAGTAACACTTCATGAGTGGGCATCTGGTCCTAATGGATTCAAATATCCATTAAGCAACTCAGCATTAAACAAAATAGCAAAGACCAAACAGACTTATCCGCCAGCCTTAAAGCAAGGTCGACGCTGGGTTATAGATGAAGATGCTCGTTTTGTTGGCATGGTTGGCAGTGTTGATATTTCGTCATCATTATCAGACAAGGCCCGCCAGTTAGTGGAGAAAGCAATAAATGGCAGCTCGCCCCAGAAAACATAATGTCAAAATACCCAACCTTTACTGTAAGTTAGATAAGCGTACTTCAAAAATTTATTGGCAATATCGCCACCCTGTAACAGGTTCATTTATTGGATTCGGAACAGATGATGAAGCGGCAAAAGCTGCTGCAATCGAGATGAACCGTATAACCGCAGAACAAGAAACTCAGCAATCTTATGCTCTGATTGATATGGCAATGAAGAGCTCAGGTAAAAAGGATCAAGGTATACGTGTTTCTGAGTGGATTAAAAAATACATCGAAATTCAGATGGAAAGGTTGCGTGACGGTGAGATAAAAAACCCTACTGTAAAATCCAGACGATTATGTTCTCAGATCCTCGCAGATAGAGTGCCAAACCTTCGCCTGAAGGATGTTGATACAAGACTCATTGCAAAAATTATTGATGAATATAAGGCAGAGGGAAAGCACAGAATGGGCCAGCTGATAAGAAGCGTACTAAACGACGTGTTCAAAGAGGCGCAGCATGCTGGCGAGGTTGATCCTGGCTACAACCCAGCCTTAGCTGTAAAAAATCCAATAGCCAAAGTGAAACGAAGCAGACTTAGCATTGAACAATGGAAATTGATTTTTGAAAGCGCAGGCTCTTTGCCGCCTTGCGCTCAAAATTCTATGCTTTTGGCTTTAGTAACCGGGCAAAGGATAGGTGACATAGTCGAGATGAAGTTTAGTGACATTTGGGATAATCACCTTCATGTTACCCAAAATAAAACCGGGATGAAGTTAGCTATCCCCTTAAATTTAAAGTGCGATGCAATCGGGTTGACTCTGGCTGATGTTATTAGTAAGTGTCGCGATAGAGTAGTGAGCCCTTATCTGATCCACCATGTTAAGCATCACGCTTACGGTAAAGCGGGATCTCACGTTCCCGAAAAAACAATATCAAGATATTTTAAGGAGGCAAGAGATAAAGCAAATATCACCTGGCCTAAGGATTGCACTGCCCTTCCGCCGTTTCATGAACAGCGCTCGCTTTCATCAAGAACATACAAAGCTCAGGGTATAGATGTCAAAACTCTTTTAGGGCATAAAACCGAAGCAATGAGCGTAATGTATGGAGATGATCGTGGTCTAGAATGGAAAAAAGTTGTGATTTAAACAGGGAGTTTTGGGGAATTATTTTGGGGATGTTTTGGGGAAAGAGTTTTACGAATTAAATTCAGTCACTTAGATTTTAGCGAATTGCTCCAGAAGCAATCGTCCACCAGCAATGCATGACCCAACAGCCAGCGCTCCCGCTGGCTGTTTTCTTTCAGCCCTCTCCGTCCCGTGCTAAGGTAGCAAGCTGCGTATTGGCAAATCACAGGTGAATTCATTATGTCTGGTGACGTGACTGGGACGACGACCCATCAGCAGCTTATCAGCTTATTAACCGAACAGGGTGCGCGCTTTCGCGTGATGGAGCATGAGGCCGTTGGCAAATGCGAAGCGGTCAGTGAAATTCGCGGGACCGATATCCGACAGGGTGCAAAAGCGCTGGTCTGCAAGGTAAAAGGCAACGGCGTAAAGAAACATATTCTGGCTATCCTCGCCGCCGATCGGCAGGCCGATCTGAGCCTGCTTGCCCGCCATTTCGGTGGGCTGAAGGCCTCTCTCGCCAGTCCGGCGGAAGTTGATACCCTGACCGGCTGCGTTTTCGGCGCCATTCCCCCGTTCAGCTTTCATCCGGATCTGACGCTGGTCGCCGATCCGCTGCTGTTTGAGCGTTTCGACGAGATCGCCTTCAACGCTGGCCTGCTGGAAAAGTCGGTGATTATGGATACCCAGGACTATCTGCGCATCGCCCGTCCTGAGCTTGTGACCTTCCGGAAACAATAAATACAGAGGCTGGCTAACGGTCAGCCGTTTTCCAGCAGCAGCACGGACGCGATCAAAATAATCGCGATGATAAAAAACGAAGAGGAGATAACCAGCGTTTCGACAAACATAGGATCGTTCATGATGCCCTCAGCGTTGCTCCGATCACCCCTTTTTTACCCCCGCCAAATGACAGCGACATGACAGCGATGCATCAATAAAATGACTATTTTGCCGCTGAAACGATTCTGAGCGAAATATGCTCTGCTGCGCAAAGTCACTCATTATATGATTTATTTGTTACCGGTATCACGAAAAGAAATTAACGTAACCCCGATGCCAGATCTCGCAATTGTTAACCTTTTCATCATGGTTAACTCTGTTAACGGAGCACCTCATAAATAAACCTTACACTGGCAAGGTGAATACAATGACCGAAATAATTACCCGTAAAGAAAAAATCAGTTATGGGTTAGGCGATATGGCGAGCCATATTGGGCTGGATAACGTCATTATTTTTCTGACGTTTTACTATACGGACGTGGTGGGTCTGCCTGCGGCATTCGTGGGCACCATGTTTCTTCTGGCGAGAACCGCCGATGCCATCATAGACCCGGCGATGGGCTATATCGCCGACAGGACGCGCACACGCTGGGGCAAATTCCGCCCGTGGATGCTGTGGCTGGCGCTGCCCTTTGGGGCCAGCTGTCTGCTGACCTACGCCGTACCGGAGTCGCTCGATCTACATGGTAAAATGATTTTCGCGACCGTCAGCTATACCCTGATGATGCTGATGTATACCGCGATTAATATCCCCTATTGCTCTATGGGCGCGGTAATTACCCCTGACAACGATGCGCGAATTTCCCTCCAGTCTTATCGCTTTTTCCTGGCCACGCTGGGCGGCGCGCTGTCGACATTCTTTATGATGCCGCTGGCAGAATTTTTAGGCGGCGACGATAAATTGCTGGGCTACCGCTGGGCGATGGCCATTATGGCGACCGTCGCGGTCGTCATGTTCTGGATCTGCTTCGCCAATACGCGCGAGCGTATTAAGGCTCCCGCCACCCACAATAATTATCTTGCGGAACTAAGGGATTTATTACGAAACGACCAATGGCGTGTTGTCGCCGTACTGGTAATAACCAACATTGGTTTTGGCGTTATTCGCCTTGGCGCAATGATGTATTTCGTCACGTATTATCTCGGTAGCGCGAGCTATTTTATGTGGATGCTCGGCGCGCATATTCTCGGAAAAGCCGCAGGCAGCGCGCTGGCTAAACGCCTGACGCAGAACGTGAGCAAAGTGCAGATGTTTGGCTACTGTTCCGTGCTGGCGGGAGTGCTCAGTATCGCTCTGTTCTTTGCGCCTAAGTCGGTGCTGATTCTGGTACCTATGACGTTCATCGTCTCCACCCTTTACCAGGCCACCACCACGCTGATGTGGGTGATGATGGCAGACGTCGCCGACTACGGCGAATGGAAACAGGGCAAACGCATGGACGGCGTGATCTTCTCCACCTTCCTCGCCGTACTCAAGCTGGGGATGGCAATCAGCGGCGCGATTGTTGGCTGGACGCTGGGCTTAAGCGGCTATGTGGCCAATGCCCCGGAACAGACCACCACGGCGATGTACTGCATCATTGCCCTCTTCACTCTCGTGCCTGGCATCTTGTCGCTCTGCGCGTTTGCCACGCTGCGCTGGTACAAGCTCGACGACAGCACCATGCAGTCTATCCATCTCGCCAAACACCCCGTTTAGAAGGACGCGTTATCCATGAGTGAGCTGATTCAACATTCCAACAGTATCGAGTGGCGTTTTGAACGTCAGATCCTGCGTATTGAACCCTGGGGGGAAAACAGCCTGCGCGTCAGGGCCACCTGTTCCCCGACGTTCGATGAAGCCTTGCAGGCGCTGTTACCCGCTGCACCTTGCCAGGCTGAAATCGTCGCCGAAGCGGAAAGCCTGACGCTGCGCAACGGCAATATCACCGCGAGGCTGAACCTTAAAGGTCAGCTGGCCTTTTACAATCAGCGCGGTGAGCTGCTGCTGGAGGAGATGTGGCGCCAGCGTTCTACGGTCGGTATCGGTGCCAGCGAGAAAAGTCAGGATAAATACGTCAGCGCCCTGAAGCTGGATGGCCGCGAATTTGAGCCGCTGATGGGCGGCAAATATCAGCTCACCGTCCGGTTTGAATCGCGTCCGGAAGAACGCCTCTATGGCATGGGTCAGTATCAACAGCCGTGGCTGGATCTGAAAGGCTGCACGCTGGAACTGGCGCAGCGCAACTCCCAGGCAAGCGTCCCCTTTATGCAGTCCAGCCTTGGCTATGGCCTGCTGTGGAACAACCCGGCGATTGGCGAAGCCAGCTTTGCAAAAAACCAGACGGAATGGCGCGCCCGGGTCACAGGTGAAATGGACTACTGGATCACCGCCGCTGACACGGTGGCGGAGATCACCCGCCAGTATGTGAAAGCCACCGGTATGCCCCCGGCAGCCCCGGCATTTATCAGCGGGCTGTGGCAGTGTAAATTGCGATACCGCACCCAGCAGGAGGTGCTGGAGGTCGCGCGGGAGTATCGCCGCCGTAACCTGCCGCTGTCGGTCATGGTCATCGACTTTTTCCACTGGCCGAATCAGGGCACCTGGTGCTTCGATCCCGTGGACTGGCCCGATCCTAAAGCAATGGTCGACGAACTGCGCGAAATGGGTATTGCGCTGATGGTGTCGGTGTGGCCAACGGTAGAGGCGCGCAGCCCCCTCTACCCGCAGATGAAAGCCAAAGGCTGGCTTGTCAGCAGTGAACGCGGCGTGCAGGTTAACCTCGATTTTATGGGCAATACGACGTTCTTTGACGCCACGCATCCCGAGGCGCGCGAGTTTGTCTGGGATACGGTGAAGCAAAACTACTACGACTTGGGCATCAAACAGTTCTGGCTCGACGAAGCGGAACCGGAGTACCGCGCCTATGATTTTGATAACTATCGCTACCACGCCGGTCCGGTGCTGGAAGTGGGCAACCGCTACCCGCGCGATTTTGCGCAGGGCTTTTACGATGGGCTACAGGCAAACGGTGAAACTGAGATAGTTAACCTGGTACGCTGCGCCTGGGCAGGCAGCCAGCGCTATGGCGTGCTGGCGTGGTCGGGTGATGTCCACTCTTCGTTCCATGCTTTTCGCAATCAGCTCGCCGCCGGACTGAATATGGGGCTGGCGGGTATCCCGTGGTGGACTACCGATATCGGCGGCTTCCAGGGAGGGAATGTCAACGACCCGGCGTTCCACGAATTGCTGATCCGCTGGTTCCAGTGGGCGGTGTTTACGCCGGTTCTGCGCATGCACGGCTATCGCGAGCCGCAGATCCAGCCCCCGGAGCGCTATCGGGACGGTATTCCTCAATGTAACAGCGGTTCGCCTAATGAGCTATGGAGTTACGGAGAAGAGAATTACGCCATCATGCAGCACTGGCTTACCGTGCGCGAAACCCTGCGCCCGTATATTGACGCGCTGTACCAGCAGGCGCATCTGCACGGAGACCCGCTAATGCGTCCGCTGTTCTGGCACTATCCGCAGGATAAGCAGAGCTGGGCGTGTGAAGATCAGTATCTGTTTGGCGAAGATCTTCTCGTGGCGCCGGTTATGCAGGCCGGTCAGCGTGAGCGCGATGTCTGGTTACCGAATGGCAATAGCTGGGTCGCCCTTAACGGCGAACGCTACCCCGGCGGGGAGCATATCCGGGTGCCCGCGACGCTGGAAACCATCCCGGTGTTTATCCGCGACGGGAGTCCGCTTATCCCGCAACTGGTGAACTGACTTCAGGCAAGCGCCCAAAAATAGACAATTTTTTCAGTAAAGCCTGCCTGCCGTCGCGTTTGCGCGTAAAGTAAGCAGGCTTACTATTTTTGGCAAGGATCCCGTCATGCTCGACCCTACTCTGCTTATACTTCTGGCCCTGGCTGCTTTGGGTTTTATCAGCCACAACACCACCGTCGCGATTTCCATTCTGGTACTGATCATCGTTCGCGTTACGCCGTTAAACACCTTCTTCCCGTGGATTGAAAAACAGGGGCTAACCATCGGGATCATTATTTTGACCATCGGCGTGATGGCACCGATTGCCAGCGGAACGCTGCCGGCCTCAACGCTGCTGCACTCCTTTGTGAACTGGAAATCGCTGGTGGCGATTGCGGTGGGCGTTTTTGTCTCCTGGCTTGGCGGACGCGGCGTGACGCTGATGAGCAGCCAGCCCTCACTGGTGGCCGGCCTGCTGGTGGGCACCGTGCTGGGCGTGGCGCTGTTTCGTGGCGTGCCGGTTGGCCCGCTGATTGCTGCCGGGCTGGTTTCGCTGTTTATCGGGAAGTCGTAGTCAGGCTGGCGATATAGCGGGCGGGCGTCTGCCCCAGCCCTTTCTTAAACATGGTGATAAAGGCGGTGGTGGAGTCATACCCCAGCGCCTGCGCCGCCTGCTGTACTGACTTCCCGCCGATCAAAAACTGCAACGCGACAATCAGCTGGAGCTGGTGTCGCCAGCGGCGAAAGCTTAACCCGGTCTCTTTCACCACCAGCCGTGCCAGATTGCGCTCGCTCATGGCAAAGTGGCTGGCCCACTGGGCCAGCGTCTGCCAGGCGGCAGGCTCATTTGCCATGGTCTCACTCATCAGGCGAATTTTCGGATGCGGAGAAACCGGCAGCTGGAGATGCTCCTGCGGTTGCAGGGGCAGTTCGTCAAACAGGACGTCAACCAGTCGGCCAGTCGCGGGAAGCGGCAGTTCTTCCCGCGACCTGTCCGCGAGCGCCAGCACCAGCTCCCGCACCAGGGGCGATATTTTCAGCGTACAGGTACGCGCCGGCAGGTCGAGCGCGCCGGGTTCAATAAACAGCAGGCAGAGCTGCGCGCCGGGCGTCGCCCTGTTGCTGTGCGGCGTTTGACCCGGGATCCACACCGCATACTGGGGCGGCACCATCAGCATCGCGTTTTCCACTTCGCAGGTTATCGCCCCACCCAGCGCCATAATCAGCTGCCCTTTGCGGTGCTGATGAAGCGGAATAAATTGTTCTTGTGCCACCACGCGGATGCGAAAAGCCACCGCCGCATCGTGCTGGCTGTCGGGATCGTAGCCGTCGAGCCCCAGTCCGTACATAAAGTTGTCCGATATTAGCGATAAACTGTCATTTTAGCCTGATTTCAACCACGACTTAAATCGGTATTGTATGCGCTCGCCTGAACGTAAGAGACAATAATGACTACTGCTATTCAACCTTCCGGGAAACAGGGTGCGCTGCTGGTTGCAGGTATCCTGATGATTGCCACGACGCTGCGCGTCACGTTTACCGGCGTCGCCCCCCTGCTCGACACCATCCGTCAGGACTATGGCTTAAGCACGGCGCAAACCGGTCTGCTCACGACGCTGCCGCTGCTGGCCTTCGCCTTAATCTCTCCCCTTGCCGCAGGCGTCGCCCGGCGGTTGGGCATGGAGCGCAGCCTTTTTATCGCGCTGCTGCTGATATGCATCGGGATTGGCATCCGTTCGCTGCCGTCGGCGTCGCTGCTGTTTATCGGTACGGCGGTTGTTGGCTGCGGGATTGCGCTGGGCAATGTCCTGTTACCCGGACTAATCAAACGCGATTTTCCGGGCCAGGTCGCAAAACTCACGGGAGCGTATTCGCTGACGATGGGGGCCGCCGCTGCCGCAGGGTCGGCGCTGATCGTCCCGCTGTCGCTGGGGAATGCCGGCTGGCACGGGGCGCTGCTGATGCTGATGTTCTTCCCGCTGGTGGCGCTGCTGCTGTGGTTACCGCAATGGCGCCAGAAGCCCGCCGCTACCCTGACGGGTGCGGGCGCGCTGCACAACCGGGCCATCTGGCGCTCCGCCCTTGCCTGGCAGGTGACGCTTTTTCTGGGCATCAACTCACTGATTTACTACGTCATAATCGGCTGGTTGCCCGCAATTCTGATCAGCCACGGCTACAGCGAAACGCAGGCGGGCTCCATGCACGGCCTTCTCCAGCTGGCCACCGCTGTTCCCGGTCTCGCCATTCCGCTTATCCTGCACCGTCTTCGCGATCAGCGTGGCATTGCCGGGCTTGTCGCCCTGATGTGCGCCGTAAGCGCGGCCGGGTTCTGGTTTGCGCCGCAGCTGGCCGTCGTCTGGACGCTGGTGTTTGGCTTCGGATCCGGCGCCACCATGATCCTCGGCCTGACCTTTATCGGGCTGCGCGCCAGTTCGGCCCATCAGGCCGCCGCGCTCTCCGGCATGGCACAGTCCATTGGCTATCTTCTGGCGGCCTGTGGGCCACCGCTGATGGGGAAAATTCACGATACCGCCGGAGACTGGCGCATTCCGCTGCTCGCCTGCGCGCTGGCTGCGGTGGTGATGGCCCTGTGCGGCATGCTGGCCGGGCGCGATCGGGAAATCACACCCCGCTGATACACAAGGGACCTTTCGGTCTGCTTTTTTTATGCCTGCGCCGCCCGCAGCATGGCCTGGGCCAGCACCACCGGGCGCCCTTGCAGCGCGGCTCGCTCATGCTGGAACAGGGTGATCACAAAGAAGGGGTGGGTCACCAGCTCTGCCGCGCGGATCTCGCCCTGCTCGTCCCAGCCCGTCACGCGCATGTCGCCCCGCTCAAGCTGCCGGGCAAACTCAGGCGAGACGCCGTAATTGCAGTGATACCCTTCCTGAATTTCCGGCTTTCCGTACGCTTTGGCAATCAGGGTGTTGTTCCGCAGTTCGATCGCGTCGGTTTGTTCCACCAGTGAGCAGGCCAGCGGCGCAATCACCATCCTCCCTTCGGTATCGGTTTCGGCATGGCCTGCATCGTGCCAGCCCAGCACGTTGCGCGCATATTCAATCAGCGCATGCTGGAACCCGCCGCAGGTGCCGAGAAAAGGGATGCTGTTTTCGCGCGCGTAACGCGCCGCAATAAACGCCGCCTCGGTGTTTTTATACGGGCTTGCCGGAACCAGCCAGATGGCATCGTAACCGACCAGGTCTTCGGGACTGGTGAGCTCAGGCGTGGCGAGCCAGTCATAATCCGCGGTGAGATCCAGAACCGCAGCGGCGTCATCAATCGCCAGCGGGATAGCCTGGTGCGCAATAACATCGGGATTGTAATCACCAACCAGCGCAATGCGCAGCGTCGTTTTAACCGGGGAGAGTTCCATGAGAGATTCCTTATGCCGGAGGATTTTCAGATAACATAAGGAACCTCAGACTACCGATCTTTTGCAATTATCACAATACCTTAAATTGGGTGGATAAAAGCCTGGTGCTATAGTGTTCTTGCTGAACGTCACACGGTAGGGAGGAAAACGGATGATTCAATGCAAACGCGTGTATGAAGAGGCAACGTCAGACGATGGTTACCGGGTGCTGGTAGACAGACTCTGGCCGCGAGGAATGAAAAAGAGCGATCTCGCCTACGATGAGTGGTGCAAATCGCTAACGCCGTCGAGCGAACTGCGTAAAGCCTTCCACGGTGAAGCGATCGATTTCACCGCGTTCAGTGAAGCCTATCGAAAAGAGCTGGCGCAGCATCAGGATGAAGGCAAGCGCCTGGCGGCCCTCGCCCGACAGCAGACCGTGACGCTACTCTTTGGTGCGAAAAATACGGAGCAGAATCACGCGCAGGTGCTGGCGGACTGGTTGCGGAGATTTTGATTAGCCGATCGCCAGCTCATCAACGATGCGTGGCATCTCGTCCGGCGTCAGCGGCATCAGATGTTCCGGGCGAACAAACGCAAAACCGTGCTGGTTATCAAATGCGTAGACATCACCGGTGACCAGCCACAGCGGGCGCGCTGACGTGGTGGGTAACTGCGTCATGACGCCGTTGACCGGGTTCACAAAACGCTGGCCTGGCTGACAGAGGCCAAACAGCTCAACGGATTTACCAATATTTCGACGGCCTGCCGTCGTACGCGCACCCACGATCATCGCCATGCTGCCCGGTTTTAACTGAAACATACTTCTTCTCGCAAACGTGCTGCCAGAAACTGGCTAAGAATAATCCTAAAGAGAAGTGTATCGCAGTTTTATTGCCGTTGTCATCTGGTCGGTTGCGGATGATCGCGGCGGTAGAGATCCCATTCATCGATCGTTTCTCCGCCTGGCAGTTTGCACTCGGTACGTACGCCCTGAGGGCTTTGAACAGGGATTTGCTCTCCCCCTTTCTCCAGACAGTACACTGACGCCGGGTTTGCCATACCAATAGCGTGCGGCGGCTCAGGCGCATCGGGAGGGGGTGTCTTTGTTGAGCATGCGGCCAGCGGTAGTACCAGTGCCAGGAAAAGATATTTCATTTTCACGATCCTTCAGGGTGTTGAAAACGTCAGAGTAACGGGTCATCGCCGTTTTCTCCATGATTTCTCCATTAAACCTGCACGATTAGTCCCTATAGTGGGGTCTGTTCTCACTCTGACCAGAGAACATCATTCCGTAATCAAGATGTTTTGCCCCGGCCTTCGCGTCGGGGCTTTTTTTTAGCACGCCCGCCCTGGTTTCCAGAAGAATATATAAAATTTCCCCTATTCATGTTTAACTATGACCGGAGTCTATAATTTCAGCATAACATGCAGTTACAGAGGTCTTCTGCATGGGAGTCAACCTGCTTTATGTCAGATATCATTCTTGCCCGTGTTTCAGAAACCCTCGCCACCGAGCAATCTCTCGACAGTCTGGTGCGTCAGCTACTGGAAATGCTGGAAATTGTGACCGATATGGAATCAACCTACCTGACCAAAATCGATATCAATGCGCGTTTACAGCACATTTTATATGCCCGTAACAGCAAGCAAATGCAGATCCCGGAAGGGTTCAGCGTGCCCTGGGACGAAACGCTGTGTAAGCGCGCCATGGATAGCGACACGTTGTTCAGTAACGAGGTGCCTGAACGCTGGCCAGAATGTGAGGCTGCTAAAGCGCTGGGGATTACGACCTATATGAGCGTGCCGGTTCACCTTGCTGACGGTACCTTGTACGGCACGCTATGCGCGGCAAGCACCGCACAGAAACAGTTCAGCGAGCGTGGCGAGCAGGTCATCAGACTCTTTGCCGGGCTAATTGGTCAGTACATTCAGAAAGAGTCGCTGGTGCTTCAGCTTCGCGAAGCCAACGCCGCGCTCATTGCCTACTCATACACCGACGCCCTTACCGGCCTGCCAAACCGCCGCGCCATTTTTGAAAATCTCACCACCCTATTCTCACTGGCGCGCCATCTTAACCGCAACGTCATGATTGCCTTTATTGACCTCGATGACTTCAAGCGAATCAATGACCAGTACGGTCATGAAGCGGGCGATCGGTTCCTCGTTCAGGTCGGCAATCGGCTGACGCACGAGCAAACGCAGGACGAAATTATCGGCCGGCTCGGCGGCGATGAATTTCTGGTTGCCAGCCTGAGTAACAACAATGATGGCGACACCAGCTCAGAGGTCAGCGCAATCAAAACCCGCCTCAACGGTCGTATCGCGGGCGAATACGGGTTAGGAAATGTCACTATTCTCTATCCCGGTGCAAGCTATGGCGTCGTTATTGTGGACCCTCACAGCACGGATGAAGATAGCGCCCTGCGCACCGCAGATCTCGCGATGTATCAGGATAAAAAGGGAAAAAGCAAAACAGGCTTTGTCGCGTTAGATTAAAACCGTACACTCTACGGCCTTATACAAACTCAAACAGGTGATGGCATGAGAATAGGGATCCTCTTTCCGGTTGTTATTTTTATCACGGCGGTGGTGTTTTTAGGCTGGTTTTTCCTTGGCGGATACGCCGCGCCGGGGGCATAAGTGAGAAAAACGACCCTCATCATGTTGATTGTGGCCATCGTAGCCGTAGCCGGTACCCAGCTGGGCTGGTGGTAACCCAAAGTAAAAAGGCCGCCATCAGGCAGCCTTTTTTAACACAGTTCAGATTTAGCTTTTGATTTTTCTGTAGATAAACAGAACAACCAGCGCGCCAATCACCGCGACGACAAAGCTGCCGAAGTTGAAGCCATCAACTCTGCCAAAGCCGAACAGGGTACTGATCCAGCCACCAACGACTGCACCCACAATCCCCAGAATGATCGTGACGATGAAACCGCCGCCATCTTTGCCCGGCATAATCCACTTCGCCAGGATACCCGCAATCAGCCCAAAGATAATCCAGGATAAAATTCCCATAGCTTTCCTCTCCGTATGGTTTTTGTCATTAAATCAACGACACAGAAAAGGATAGCACAGGATTTGAGAAAGGAAATTTGTGATAAGAATCACACGGTTCGTTTGAGTAAAATCTGAACAGTAAAAATTTGCCGTTCCACATGAATCGTGGGGTTGCATCTTTTGTTGAGAAAGATTATCTTTCTCAATACTGAATAGTTGAGCAAATCACTCAGGTATTCAGTACGACATTGCTCACATTGCTTCCAGTATTTCTTGCCCACTTTTTAGTGGGCTTTTTTTTGCCTGAACCCACCAAAATCTGGCGTTTTATCACAGGTGGCGAAACGCTATTCTCTGTGGCTACTGAACAGCAAAGAATTGATAACATGAACGTATCGAGCAAATTTGTCATCTGCCTGAATCTAATTTCTGCCAGTACGCTACTGTTACTGCTCTCCACACGGTTTGAGTGGTTATGAATGGAATGTAGCCTGCACGGCGATACCGTGCTGGCTCTTCTCTCATACTTGTAGCTTTTATGACCTGTGTTAAGATCCCTGCACCTCAGGACGTGGCGGGACAGCAGGAATATGAAGAAGGCCATTAGCGTTGCTATCATCTCAACCTTTCTGGTCGTCCTGTCGCTGTATGCTGTTAACGCCATCATCGTTGAACAGCAAAAGGACCGGCAGACGGAGATCTCCCACACGCTGTTACGCTATTCCGAAGACTTGACGCAAATTATCGCCAGCACGCTTAAAACGACTTCCGCGAAGGGATGCGATAGCGCGAGTCTGAACGACTACCGTAAATTAAAGATGCAGAGTCTCTATTTCGCCGATGTGGGGTTTATTGAAAATGGGAAAATCACCTGCACCGCATTTTGGGGCAAGCTGGCAAATCCCATCGCCCTTCCCTCTGAGCTTCATGACACTCTGAACGGATTCAGCCTGGCGCAATTTTCACAGAAAGATTTCTTTGTGGGCAATGCGACAATTTATAACCATCTTATTATCTTCACGTCACGTACAGCCTACGATAAATTTTCTCCCGTTACCGCCAACTATTCACTTCGTTCTTCCACGAAAGATTTCGACCGGACCTTTTTCACCGTTACGTCTCCTACAGATAACCTTAGCCGCCTGTCGTCTCTGCTATTCACGCAGACCGTGACGCAGTGCAGCACCCGCTGGGATTTGTGCGTTACCGTCACCCACCACAATGCCGGACTGGCATCGCTGTCCCGCATAGTGATGGTGCTCCTGTGCCTGTTCTTATACTTTATCTGGGTATCGCTGACGCTGTTTTCTCTGCGACTTTATGAAGACCGGCTATCTCTGGAACGAACGCTGGTCAAGGCGGTGAAAGCGAATACCATCAGCGTACACTTTCAGCCCGTTATTCGGGTTGCTGATAAGAAAATCGTTGGGGTTGAAGTGTTATCGAGATGGCAGGATAACAATCACAAAGAGGTTTCTCCCGAGCTGTTTATCCCGTTGATTAAAAAAATTGGGCTGTATAACGTTTATTACCGGAACATGATTAAAAAATCCCTGTCGGAAATTGCCGCGCTGGCCACTGAACATCAGCTCATGATTTCACTGAACGTGGGGCGAACGGAAATTGAAGACGGCAAATTCCTGGCGGTATTACGCCATGAATGCCTACAGCACGCGCTTCCCTTATCGTTAATAAAGGTCGAATTATCCGAGAATGGCGTGTCCACCTCGGCCATCCTTGAAGAGTTTTGTGAGGAGCTTAAATCGGCAGGCGTCAAAATTTCAATAGACGATTTTGGCGTGCAAAATTCTAATCTGGCCAGGCTGTCAAACCTCAAGTATGACGAAATCAAAGTGGATAAGTCGTTAGTGGATGGCATCAATGAGCATTATAAACAGGATATTCTGGCGATCTTTTGCGACGCGCTCGCTAAGCTGCACAAAACTCTCGTGTTTGAGGGCGTCGAAAGCGAAACGCAATATCAGTTTATCGCCCAGAGATATCCTGATGCCCTCGTGCAAGGCTGGTACTTTTCAAAATCGTTAACCCGGCGCGACCTGGCCAGCCTGCTGGCAGACTCAGCGCGATGAAGCGTTATTCATTGCCCCATTGATTCAGAAAGTTTGCGATATCGTCAATGCGCGCTTCATCAATATGCGCCTCGACGGCCATCTCCCGCTGCGCCTCTTCACTGATTTCCTCATTGTTGTATAAGCGAGTGAGCAGCAGCTGGAAATAGCGTGCCAGCGGCGTACGCTCTGCCTCTTCGACCGGTTTCGCCGTTTCAGTCGCATACTCATCGACGATGTCATAATACTTGAGCGGGATATCATGGTTCATAGCGTTTTTCCGTCTTTTGTGCATAAAAAACGGGAACCCTCAGGCTCCCGTAGTCATTTAACCCAGCGAGTGGATTACATGTTCGCGATAATCGCGTCGCCAAACTCTGAGCATTTCAGAAGTTTAGCGCCTTCCATCAGACGTTCAAAGTCATAGGTGACGGTTTTCGCGTTAATCGCGCCTTCCATACCCTTAACGATCAGGTCTGCGGCTTCGAACCATTCCATATGACGCAGCATCATCTCTGCGGACAGAATGATAGAGCCTGGGTTGACTTTGTCCTGGCCCGCGTATTTCGGTGCAGTACCGTGAGTGGCTTCGAACAGAGCGCACTCGTCACCGATGTTCGCGCCCGGCGCGATACCGATACCGCCAACCTGAGCTGCCAGCGCATCAGAGATGTAGTCACCGTTCAGGTTCATACAGGCGATCACGTCATACTCAGCAGGACGCAGCAGGATCTGTTGCAGGAACGCATCGGCGATCACATCTTTAATGACGATCTCTTTACCGGTGTTCGGGTTCTTAATCTTCTGCCATGGGCCGCCGTCGATCAGCTCACCGCCGAACTCTTCGGTCGCCAGCTGGTAGCCCCAGTCTTTGAACGCGCCTTCGGTGAACTTCATGATGTTGCCTTTGTGCACCAGGGTCACAGAGTCACGGTCGTTGGTGATAGCGTATTCGATAGCTGCACGCACCAGACGCTTGGTCCCTTCTTCGGAGCACGGCTTAATGCCGATACCGCAATGCTCTGGGAAGCGAATTTTCTTCACGCCCATCTCTTCGCGCAGGAATTTGATCACTTTTTCTGCATCAGCAGAATCCGCTTTCCATTCGATACCGGCGTAGATGTCTTCTGAGTTTTCACGGAAGATAACCATGTCGGTCAGCTCCGGGTGCTTAACCGGGCTTGGGGTGCCCTGGTAGTAACGTACCGGACGCAGACACACATACAGATCCAGTTCCTGACGCAGCGCCACGTTCAGGGAGCGAATGCCGCCGCCAACTGGCGTGGTCAGAGGGCCTTTGATAGCAACGCGATAGTCGCGGATCAGGTCCAGCGTTTCGGCTGGCAGCCAGACGTCCTGGCCATAAACTTGAGTGGATTTTTCACCGGTGTAAATTTCCATCCAGGAAATTTTACGCTCGCCTTTGTAGGCTTTCTCAACAGCGGCATCAACCACTTTCAGCATTGCCGGGGTAACGTCTACGCCGATACCATCACCTTCGATGAACGGGATAATCGGGTTGTGAGGAACGTTAATCTTGCCGTTTTGCAGGGTGATCTTTTTACCTTCCGCCGGAACAACTACTTTGCTTTCCATTAACCTCTCCTTCGAGCGCTTCTGGTTGTTACTGATCTTATGTTAATAAATTGTAATGAGCCTTCCGATAGTACCTGATTGTCCGACGCCATGAAAGGTCTTCGTTATTAGGCTATAATGCGGCAATTGATAAAGCCTGAAAATACCATGAAGAAAACTTCTTTTAGAAAACACCGGGTTGAGCGATTCAGCTCACAACAAGCGACCAGAAGAACGCCAGAAACCCAGCCGACGCGGGTCATACTGTTCAATAAACCCTACGATGTTTTGCCGCAGTTTACCGATGAAGCCGGGCGCAGCACGCTGAAGGATTTTATACCCGTACAGGGTGTCTACGCGGCCGGGCGACTGGATCGCGACAGCGAAGGGCTGCTGGTGCTCACCAACGACGGCGTACTACAGGCCAGGCTCACTCAGCCGGGAAAACGTACCGGAAAAATTTACTACGTGCAGGTTGAAGGCGAGCCGGACGGCGCCTCGCTGGCAAAGCTGCGCAACGGCGTGACGTTAAACGACGGTCCCACCCTGCCTGCGGGTATTGAGCGCGTGAATGAGCCCGAGTGGCTGTGGCCGCGCAATCCGCCGATTCGTGAGCGCAAATCCATTCCTACCAGCTGGCTTAAAATTACCCTTTATGAAGGCCGCAACCGACAGGTCAGGCGCATGACTGCGCACGTGGGCTTCCCTACCCTACGACTCATTCGCTACGCGATGGGGAGCTACACGCTGGACGCACTGGCAAACGGGGAATGGCGTGACGTTACCCCCAAGGAGAACTGATGTTTAAACCTCATGTTACGGTCGCCTGCGTGGTCCACGCGCAGGGCAAATTCCTGGTGGTGGAAGAGACCATCAACGGCAAAGCGCTGTGGAATCAGCCAGCCGGGCACCTTGAAGCCAATGAAACCTTACTCCAGGCGGCAAAGCGCGAGCTGTGGGAGGAGACGGGGATCCGTGCCGAACCGCAGCACTTTATCCGCATGCATCAGTGGATAGCGCCTGACCGCACGCCTTTCCTGCGCTTTTTATTCGCCGTTGAGCTTAACGAAACGTGCGCCACTGAACCGCACGACGACGATATCGATCGCTGTCTGTGGGTGACTGCCGAGGAGATCCTGACCGCGCCAAACCTGCGCTCGCCGCTGGTTGCCGAAAGCATCCGCTGCTGGCAGTCTGCGGGCCGCCTGCCGCTGGATGTCATCGGAGAGTTTAACTGGCCGTTTACAGAGGGTGTCAATGGTGGGGGGGCGTGATAGAATACGCCGCCTTGAAGTTCAATGTCGTGAGTATTCCATGTCAGATAACAGCCAAAAAAAAGTGATCGTCGGCATGTCCGGCGGTGTCGATTCCTCCGTTTCCGCCTACCTGTTGCAGCAACAGGGCTATAAGGTGGAGGGCCTGTTCATGAAGAACTGGGAGGAAGACGATGGCGAGGAATACTGCACTGCCGCTGCGGATCTCGCCGATGCGCAGGCCGTGTGCGATAAGCTCGGCATCGAACTGCACACCGTTAACTTTGCCGCAGAATACTGGGACAACGTCTTTGAGCTTTTCCTTGAAGAGTACAAAGCGGGCCGCACGCCGAACCCGGATATCCTGTGCAACAAAGAGATCAAATTCAAAGCCTTCCTGGAATTCGCCGCTGAAGACCTGGGCGCGGATTACATCGCGACCGGCCACTACGTGCGTCGCGCGGATGTGAATGGCAAAAGCCAGCTGCTGCGCGGTCTGGACGGCAACAAAGATCAGAGCTACTTCCTTTATACGCTGAGCCACGAACAGATTGCCCAGAGCCTGTTCCCGGTCGGCGAGCTGGAAAAGCCGGAAGTGCGTAAAATTGCTGAAGAGCTGGATCTGATCACCGCGAAGAAAAAAGACTCCACCGGTATCTGCTTTATCGGCGAGCGTAAATTCCGCGAATTCCTGGGCCGCTATCTGCCTGCACAACCGGGCAAAATTGTCACCGTTGATGGCGACGAAATCGGCCAGCATCAGGGACTGATGTACCACACCCTCGGCCAGCGCAAAGGTCTGGGTATTGGCGGCACCAAAGACGGCAGCGAAGATCCGTGGTACGTGGTCGACAAAGACGTCGAGAACAATATTCTGGTGGTGGCTCAGGGTCACGACCACCCGCGCCTGATGTCCGTTGGACTTATCGCGCAGCAGCTGCACTGGGTCGATCGCGAGCCGCTGAAAGGCACGCTGCGCTGCACCGTGAAAACGCGCTACCGCCAGACGGATATCCCTTGCACCGTAACCGCACTGGATGACGACCGCATTGACGTGCGTTTCGACGAGCCTGTTTCCGCCGTTACCCCTGGCCAGTCTGCTGTTTTCTACAGCGGCGACATTTGCCTCGGCGGTGGGATCATTGAACAGCGCCTGCCGCTGCCTGCTGTTTAAACCGTTTGCACACATAAAGGAGACCGTGTGGCGAAGAACTACTACGACATCACCCTGGCGCTGGCGGGAATTTGCCAGTCAGCCCGTCTGGTGCAACAGCTGGCGCATCAGGGTCATTGCGACGCCGATGCCCTGCACGTTTCACTGAACAGCGTTATCGATCTCAACCCGGGCTCCACGCTGGGCGTCTTTGGCGGCAGTGAAACCAACCTTCGTCTCGGTCTTGAAACCCTGCTCGGCGTGCTCAACGCCAGCAACCGTCAGGGATTGAACGCGGAACTGACCCGCTATACCTTAAGCCTGATGGTACTGGAACGTAAGCTGAACGCGGCAAAAGGGGCAATGAATACCCTGGGCGACCGCATCGCCGGGCTACAGCGCCAGCTCGACCATTTTGACCTCCAGTCTGAGACTCTGCTGAGCGCGATGGCGGGCATCTACGTCGACGTGATTAGCCCGCTCGGCCCGCGTATCCAGGTCACGGGTTCTCCTGCCGTATTGCAAAGCCCACAGGTGCAGGCGAAGGTTCGCGCCTCGCTGCTGGCAGGCATTCGTGCCGCGGTGCTGTGGCAACAGGTCGGCGGTGGCCGCCTACAGTTAATGTTTTCTCGTCATCGCCTGACGACTCAGGCAAAACAAATTCTTGCTCATTGTTAACCTCCCGGAGTTGCGAATTATGGAATTATCCTCACTGACCGCCGTATCCCCTGTCGATGGACGCTACGGCGATAAAGTCAGCGCGCTGCGCGGGATCTTCAGCGAATATGGCCTGCTGAAGTTCCGTGTTCAGGTTGAAGTACGCTGGCTGCAAAAGCTGGCCGCCCAGACAGCAATCAAGGAAGTTCCTGCTTTTGACGCAAAGGCAAACGATTACCTTGATAAAATCGTTGCTGAGTTCAGCGAAGAAGATGCCGCGCGCATTAAAACCATTGAACGCACCACCAACCACGATGTGAAAGCGGTTGAGTACTTCCTGAAAGAGAAAGTGGAAGGCGTCCCTGCCCTGCACGCGGTATCTGAATTTATTCACTTCGCCTGCACGTCTGAAGATATCAATAACCTGTCTCATGCGCTGATGCTCTCCACCGCGCGCAAAGAGGTGGTTCTGCCTTACTGGCGTAAAATCATTGATGCGGTGAAAGCCCTGTCCGTGGAGTACCGCGACATTCCGCTGCTGTCCCGTACGCACGGCCAGCCGGCAACCCCGTCCACCATGGGTAAAGAGATGGCGAACGTGGCGTACCGCATGGAACGCCAGTATCGTCAGCTGGAGCAGGTTGAGATCCTCGGCAAAATCAACGGCGCGGTGGGTAACTACAACGCCCACATCGCCGCGTACCCGGAAGTGGACTGGCACCAGTTCAGCGAAGCGTTCGTGACCTCTCTGGGCATTCAGTGGAACCCGTACACCACCCAGATTGAGCCGCATGACTACATCGCCGAGCTGTTTGACTGCATCGCGCGCTTCAACACCATCCTGATCGACTTCGATCGCGACGTCTGGGGTTATATCGCCCTGAATCACTTTAAGCAGAAGACCATCGCCGGGGAAATCGGTTCGTCCACCATGCCGCACAAGGTGAACCCAATCGACTTCGAAAACTCCGAAGGTAACCTGGGTCTGGCGAATGCCGTGTTGCAGCATATGGCGAGCAAGCTGCCGGTATCCCGCTGGCAGCGCGACCTGACCGACTCCACGGTGCTGCGTAACCTGGGCGTGGGCATTGGCTATGCGCTGATCGCGTATCAGTCTACCCTGAAAGGCGTGAGCAAACTGGAAGTGAACCGCGACCGACTGCTGGACGAACTGGATCACAACTGGGAAGTACTGGCGGAGCCGATTCAGACCGTGATGCGTCGTTACGGCATTGAAAAACCGTATGAGAAACTCAAGGAGCTGACCCGCGGTAAACGCGTTGATGCTGAAGGTATGAAGCAGTTTATCGACGGTCTGGCGCTGCCAGAAGAAGAAAAAGCGCGCCTTAAAGAGATGACCCCGGCAAACTATATTGGCCGTGCCATTACTATGGTTGACGAGCTGAAGTAATCGCCCTCCCCCTTTCCATCCGGAAAGGGGGCTGCTTTTCAACATCGTGCCGACGTTTTCACGCCCCGTTACAGGCTTTGCCGGGATTAAAGCCTGCTGTCAGGCTGATTGTTATTTTTTGTCGTGGAATAACTTTCCGGAATATAGCGTTTCAGGCCAAACGGGCACAGCCTGAACTGGCACGGCGTCTCAATGGTACACGGGCGATCCATCTCCTGCCGGTTGCCTGGACACGCGTTTTTCTTTTTGAAACCCATCCAACCTATTGATGTAAAGGGCATTGCCTGCGCTATCCATACTCTTCGGCGTCGGTCATTAATCAGGATCCCCTGGCTTGAGGTGGTGATGATTTCACCTGCACGAACGTAATAATCCCCTTTAAGCCACAGGATGTAATTCAGGCCGTAATGTGTTTCAACCTTGCAAAAGAGGGTACCGCTTTCGGGGCTCGCAATAGTCTCAACAACCTTCCATTCCATAAATGCCTCTTTACTCGATAAATTGCTGTTTAGTTGTGTAAAAATGCTGATTTACTGGTACATATTATGCGGATCTAATTTCGCACCATAAAATAAGCGTAGACAAAGATGGAAAGATCGAAAACATCCTTACAAAAAAAAGGGCAATATTTACAAAACTTGCCCGCAGCTTAAGTACCTCGCGGGATTTGTACCCCCCTCAATGCCCGTTCTGGCAAAAATGCCGCGCGCCCTCAACAGTTAATAAACAGATGGCTGTTTTATCCGGAATGCGGAAGCTTGCGAAAACAAGTCGGTTTATATTACTCGCGCTTTTTTAGGGCATGAAAAAACCATTTAATTTCATCACGCTGGTGTCAACCTGGATAATCAGCGTTAAACTATTCATACCATTTATATAGGGAGAAGTGATGATGCGCGTACTGGTTGTTGAGGATAACGCATTGCTACGTCATCACCTGAAAGTTCAGCTTCAGGAGATGGGCCATCAGGTGGACGATGCCGAAGACGCAAAAGAGGCCGATTATTATCTCAATGAACACCTGCCGGACATCGCCATCGTCGATTTAGGGCTGCCGGATGAAGACGGATTGTCCCTTATCCGCCGCTGGCGTAGCCATGACGTTTCGCTGCCGGTGCTGGTGCTGACCGCTCGCGAAGGCTGGCAGGACAAGGTTGAAGTATTGAGCGCAGGCGCGGACGACTACGTTACCAAACCCTTCCATATTGAAGAGGTTGCCGCGCGCATGCAGGCGCTGCTGCGCCGTAACAGCGGGCTGGCGTCGCAGGTGATCTTTCTGCCGCCGTTCCAGGTGGATCTCTCCCGCCGCGAATTTTCCATTAACGATGAAGTGATCAAGCTGACCGCATTCGAATACACCATTATGGAAACGCTGATCCGTAACAACGGTAAAGTGGTGAGCAAGGACTCCCTGATGCTTCAGCTTTATCCGGACGCCGAGCTGCGCGAAAGCCACACCATTGACGTGCTGATGGGTCGCCTGCGCAAAAAAATTCAGGCACAGTACCCGCACGACGTGATCACCACCGTGCGCGGTCAGGGCTACCTGTTCGAATTACGCTAAATGAAAGGAATTTTGCGCCACATTTTACCCCTTTCGCTGCGGGTTCGCTTTCTGCTGGCAACCGCCGCCGTCGTGCTGGTGCTGTCGCTCTCCTACGGAATGGTGGCGTTGGTCGGGTACAGCGTAAGCTTCGATAAAACCACCTTCCGCCTGCTTCGCGGCGAAAGTAACCTGTTTTATACCCTGGCGAAATGGGAGAACAACCAAATCACCGTCGAAATGCCGGAAAACCTGAACCAGCAGAGCCCGACGCTGGCGCTGATCTACGATGAAAAAGGAAAACTGCTGTGGGCGCAGCGTGATGTTCCCTGGCTGAAAAAACGCATCCGCCCGGAATGGCTGAAAACCAACGGATTTCACGAAATAGAAGCCGACCTCAACTCGACCAGCATCCTGCTGCGAGACGATCGGGCGTTACAGAACAAGCTCAATGAGATCCGCGCCGAAGATGACGACACGGAGATGACCCACTCGGTGGCCATCAACCTGTATCCCGCTACCCTGAACATGCCGCAGCTGACCATTGTGGTGATCGATACCATACCGGTTGAGCTAAAACGCTCGTATATGGTCTGGAACTGGTTCGTGTACGTTCTGGCTGCAAACCTGCTGCTGGTGATCCCTCTCCTGTGGGTCGCTGCGTGGTGGAGCCTTCGTCCGATTGAGTCCCTGGCCAAAGAGGTGCGCGAGCTGGAGGAGCATCACCGCGAGAAGCTGAACCCGGAGACCACGCGCGAGCTGACCAGCCTGGTGCGCAACCTCAACCGCCTGCTGAAAAGCGAACGTGAACGCTACGACAAGTATCGCACGACGCTCACCGATCTTACGCACAGCCTGAAAACCCCGCTGGCGGTGATGCAAAGCACCCTGCGTTCCATGCGCAGTTCGAAAATGAGCGTGGATGACGCCGAGCCGGTGATGCTGGAGCAAATCAGCCGGATTTCACAGCAGATTGGTTATTACCTGCACCGCGCCAGCATGCGTTCCGGAAGCGCCCTGTTGAGCCGTGAGCTGCACCCGGTAGCCCCGCTGCTGGATAACCTCACCTCTGCGCTGAACAAGGTATACCAGCGTAAAGGGGTCAATATCAGCCTGGATATCTCACCGGAAATTAGCTTTGTCGGCGAGAAGAATGACTTCATGGAAGTGATGGGAAACCTGCTCGATAACGCCTGTAAGTATTGTCTGGAGTTTGTCGAGGTGTCCGCGCGGGTAACGGATAACGAACTGCATATTATCGTTGAGGACGATGGTCCCGGCATTCCCCGTAATAAACGCGAAGTGGTATTTGACCGCGGCCAGCGCGCCGATACGCTGCGTCCGGGCCAGGGCGTAGGGCTGGCCGTCGCCCGGGAAATCGTCGATCAGTACGACGGCAAGATCGAAACCGGTGAAAGTTTGCTGGGCGGTGCCCATATGGAGGTCATTTTTGGCCGTCAACAGCCCGTATCGAATGATAGTTAACCCGGAATGTGAAAAATACGCGGATCTCGCCCCCAGGGTTCTTTGCTTCCGTTATAATCCGTCTCAGTAAGAGCCTGCGGAAAACAAAAATATGGATTATCAATTAACGCTTAACTGGCCCGATTTCATCGAACGTTACTGGCAAAAACGCCCGGTCGTTCTGAAACGCGGGTTCAGCAATTTTATCGACCCTATTTCCCCTGACGAACTCGCGGGTCTGGCGATGGAAAACGAGGTGGACAGCCGTCTGGTGAGCCACCAGGACGGAAAATGGCAGGTCAGCCACGGTCCATTTGAAAGCTACGATCACCTGGGCGAAAGCAACTGGTCTTTACTGGTGCAGGCGGTCAACAACTGGCACGAACCCACCGCAGCCTTAATGCGCCCCTTCCGCGCCCTGCCGGACTGGCGAATGGACGATCTGATGATCTCCTTCTCCGTTCCCGGTGGCGGCGTCGGTCCGCATCTGGATCAGTACGACGTGTTTATCATTCAGGGTACCGGTCGCCGTCGCTGGCGCGTGGGCGAAAAGGTGCCAATGAAGCAGCACTGCCCGCACCCTGACCTGCTTCAGGTCGATCCGTTTGAAGGGATCATTGATGAAGAGCTGGAGCCGGGCGACATTCTGTATATCCCGCCAGGCTTCCCGCATGAAGGCTATTCGCTGGAAAACTCGCTGAACTATTCTGTCGGTTTCCGCGCGCCAAGCGGCCGCGAGATGATCAGCGGGTTTGCTGATTATGTTTTACAGCGCGAGCTGGGCAGCTACCGTTACAGCGATCCGGACGTTCCGGCGCGTGAGCATCCGGCAGATATTCTGCCGGAGGAGCTGGATAAGCTGCGCGGTATGATGCTGGATCTGATCGGCGAACCGGAGCACTTCAGACAGTGGTTTGGCGAGTTTATCAGCCAGTCGCGTCATGAACTGGACGTCGCACCGCCAGAGCCACCGTATCAGGCGGATGAAATTTATGATGCGCTCCAGCAGGGCGATAAGCTGGTTCGTCTGGGCGGATTACGCGTGCTGCGCATTGGCGAAGAGGTATTCGTCAACGGCGAGCGTCTGGACTCCCCGCACCGTCCGGCGCTGGAAGCGATTGCCAGCCATATGGTGCTCTCTGCGGATACCTTTGGCGATGCGCTGGACGATCCGTCGTTCCTCGCCATGCTGGCCGCGCTGGTGAACAGCGGGTACTGGTTCTTTGAGGACTGATGTGTAATGTTTGCCGGGTGGCGGCTACGCCTTACCCGGCCTACAACACCACGATCCCGTAGGCCCGGTAAGCGAAGCGCCACCGGGCTTTTTTTTACCGCTTCGCGGTTAACTCGGCTATGCGCACAATCACCTGTACCGCTTTCTCCATCCCTTCCAGCGTCACGAACTCATGCTTGCCATGGTAGTTATACCCGCCGGTAAACAGATTCGGGCACGGCAGGCCCATAAACGACAGCTGCGAACCATCGGTTCCACCCCGGATCGGCTTCATCACCGGCTCGATGTCACAATCGCGCATCGCCTGCCGGGCGATATCCAGAATGTGCGGATGCTCCACCACCTTCTCGCGCATATTGTAATAGCTGTCTTCAATGATGAGCTCAATATAGCAATCCGGATGCAGCCCCTTGCCGACCTTTTTCGCGATCTCCATCATCTTACGCTTGCGCGCCTCAAAGGCTTTGCGGTCAAAATCGCGGACAATATAGTGCATCTGCGCGCTGTCCACGGTCCCCTTGATGCTGGTCAGATGATAAAAACCCTCATACCCTTCCGTCATCTCCGGGCTCTCTTCGGCGGGAACTTCCGCATGAATACGCGCGGCCAGCGACAGCGCGTTCACCATCACCCCTTTCGCAGAGCCCGGGTGGACGTTATTCCCGACGATTTTGATCGTCACCGATGCTGCGTTAAAGTTTTCATATTCCAGTTCGCCCACGCCGCCGCCGTCGACCGTGTACGCCCACTGAGCGTTAAACGCCTCAACGTCAAAGTGTTTCGCGCCCTTACCCACCTCTTCATCCGGCGTGAAGGCGACGCGGATATCGCCGTGCGGGATATTTTGTCCCTTCAGCACCGCCAGCGCCGTCATGATTTCGGCGATACCCGCTTTGTCATCGGCGCCCAGCAGGGTCTTGCCATCGGTGGTAATTAACGTCTGCCCCAGCAGTTGGTGCAGCACCGGGAACATCACCGGCGACAGCACTTCGTCACCAATCCCCAGCGCGATATCACCGCCGCGGTAGTTTTCAACAATCTGCGGATTAACGTGTTTACCGCTAAAATCAGGTGAGGTATCGACATGAGAAATAAAGCCAATCGCCGGGATATCCCCCTCAACGTTGGCCGGCAGCGTTCCCATCACGGTACCTTTTTCGCTCAGCGTGACGTTGACCAGCCCCATGGCCTCAAGCTGCTCTTTCAGCAGGTTGAGCAGCTTCCACTGGCCTTCGGTGCTTGGCACCTGTCGGACACCCGGCTTAGATTGGGTATCCAGCGAAACGTAATGTAAAAAACGCTCAAGTAGTTTATCCATGCAGTCACCCTCACTTTTTGTGACAACATTATCAATAAGCAGCAAAACGCAAATATTGCGTCAGGTCACTTTTATCCCGCAAACGAGAACTTTTTACGTTTATATCGTTCTGCGTTAATAAATGTAGCTTATGAATAAGTGAGAAGGATTGGCGATTCAATGGGTTTGCCGTAGAATGTCCGCCCTCATTACGAGTCACCAAGGTGGTTACACACAAACCCCGCTTCAGTCTGCTGCCTGAGGCGTCTATATGGGACAGCGCGAAAATTGAATACACAACCCCGTTCCCTTTCACCGCTGGTGCAACTGGAACGAATTCGTAAAAGTTTTGATGGCAAAGACGTCATTTCCGACCTGAATCTGACCATCAATGACGGTGAGTTTCTCACGCTGCTTGGCCCCTCCGGCTGCGGCAAAACCACCGTTCTGCGCCTTATCGCCGGGCTGGAAAGCGTCGATAACGGCCACATCCATCTTGAGAACCAGGACATTACCCAGGTTCCTGCCGAAGATCGCCACGTCAATACCGTCTTTCAGAGCTATGCCCTGTTCCCGCACATGACCGTGTTTGAGAACGTGGCGTTTGGCCTGCGGATGCAAAAAACAGCGGCCAGCGAGATCCCGCCCCGCGTCACCGAAGCCCTGCGCATGGTGCAGCTGGAAGAGTTTGCCCAGCGAAAGCCGCATCAGCTATCCGGCGGACAGCAGCAGCGCGTGGCCATTGCCCGCGCCGTGGTCAACAAACCGCGCCTGCTCCTGCTGGATGAATCCCTCTCTGCGCTGGACTACAAGCTGCGCAAGCAGATGCAGAACGAGCTGAAAGCACTTCAGCGTAAGCTCGGCATCACGTTCGTGTTTGTTACTCACGATCAGGAAGAAGCCCTGACCATGTCGGACCGTATCGTGGTGATGCGCGACGGCAAGATCGAGCAGGACGGCACGCCGCGTGAAATTTACGAAGAGCCGAAAAACCTGTTCGTCGCCAGCTTCATTGGTGAAATCAATATTTTCAACGCCACGGTGATTGAGCGTCTGGACGAGCAGCGCGTGCGCGCCAACGTGGAAGGCCGCGAATGCAACATCACGGTGAACTTTGCCGTGGAAAAGGGGCAAAGGCTCAACGTCCTGCTGCGCCCGGAAGATCTCCGCGTCGATGAGATCCACGACACGGCTGACGCCGAAGGTCTGATCGGTTACGTTCGCGAACGCAACTATAAAGGCATGACCCTCGAATCCGTGGTCGAACTGGAAAACGGCAAAATGGTGATGGTCAGCGAGTTCTTCAACGAGGACGATCCGGACTTCGACCACTCGCTGGATCAGAAGATGGTCATCAACTGGGTAGAAAGCTGGGAGGTTGTGCTGGCTGATGAAGAACACAAGTAAGTTCCAGAATGTGGTGATTGCCACGATCGTCGGTTGGCTTGTGTTGTTTGTCTTTCTACCCAACCTGATGATCATCGTAACCAGCTTCCTGACCCGCGACGACGCGAACTTCGTCGCGATGGTCTTTACGCTGGACAACTACGCGCGCCTGCTCGATCCGCTCTACTTTGACGTGCTGCTGCACTCGCTCAACATGGCGCTGATTGCCACCGTTGCCTGCCTGGTGCTGGGGTATCCGTTCGCGTGGTTCCTGGCTCGCCTGCCGCAAAAAGTGCGTCCGCTGCTGCTGTTTTTACTGATTGTGCCCTTCTGGACCAACTCGTTAATCCGCATCTACGGGCTGAAGATCTTCCTCAGCACCAAAGGTTATCTGAACGAGTTTCTGCTGTGGCTGGGGATTATCGATACGCCGATCCGCATTATGTTCACCCCGAGCGCGGTGATCGTCGGCCTGGTCTATATCCTGCTGCCGTTTATGGTGATGCCGCTCTACTCCAGCATTGAAAAGCTTGATAAACCGCTGTTGGAAGCCGCGAGAGACCTGGGAGCCAGCAAGCTGCAAACCTTTATCCGCATCATTATTCCGCTGACCATGCCGGGCATTATCGCCGGCTGTCTGCTGGTCATGCTGCCGGCGATGGGCCTGTTCTACGTGTCGGACCTGATGGGCGGGGCGAAAAACCTGCTGATCGGCAACGTGATCAAGAGCCAGTTCCTGAACATCCGCGACTGGCCGTTCGGCTCGGCCACCAGCATTACGCTGACGGTGGTGATGGGGCTGATGCTGCTGGTCTACTGGCGTGCCTCGAGCTTGCTGAACAAGAAGGTGGAGCTGGAATGATCGGTCGACTGCTTCGCGGCGGTTTTATGACCGCCATTTATGCGTATCTCTATATTCCGATAATCATTTTGATCGTGAACTCATTTAACAGTTCACGCTTCGGGATCAACTGGCAAGGTTTTACCACCAAATGGTATGGCCTGCTGATGAACAATGACAGCCTGCTCCAGGCCGCGCAGCACTCGCTGACGATGGCGGTGTTCTCTGCCACCTTCGCGACGCTGATTGGCTCGCTGACCGCCGTGGCGCTGTACCGCTACCGTTTTCGCGGTAAGCCGTTCGTCAGCGGCATGCTGTTTGTGGTGATGATGTCCCCGGACATCGTGATGGCCATTTCACTGCTGGTGCTGTTTATGCTGCTGGGCGTCCAGCTCGGTTTCTGGTCGCTGCTGTTCTCGCACATCACCTTCTGCCTGCCGTTTGTGGTGGTGACCGTCTACGCGCGTCTGAAAGGGTTCGACGTGCGCATGCTGGAAGCGGCGAAAGATCTGGGTGCCAGCGAGATGACTATTCTACGCAAAATCATCCTGCCGCTGGCGATGCCTGCCGTTGCAGCCGGGTGGTTGCTCAGCTTTACCCTGTCGATGGACGATGTGGTCGTATCCTCCTTCGTCACCGGGCCGAGCTATGAAATTCTGCCGTTGAAGATCTACTCAATGGTTAAAGTCGGTGTTTCACCCGAAGTGAACGCGCTGGCGACTATTCTGTTGGTGTTATCGCTGGTTCTGGTCATTGCCAGCCAGGTTATTGCTCGTGATAAAACAAAATCTCAGGGGACACAGAAATGAAAAAAATGCTTGCCGCTGCGGCGCTGGTGCTTGGTATGGGTGCCGCGCACGCTGATGACAGTAAAACGCTCTATTTCTACAACTGGACCGAGTATGTGCCGCCGGGCCTGCTGGAGCAGTTCACCAAAGAGACGGGCATCAAGGTGATCTATTCCACCTATGAGTCGAATGAGACTATGTATGCCAAGCTTAAAACCTACAAAGATGGCGCGTATGACCTGGTGGTGCCGTCGACCTATTTCGTCGACAAAATGCGCAAAGAGGGCATGATCCAGAAGATCGACAAAACGAAGCTAACCCATTTTTCAAACCTCGATCCTGAGATGCTGAACAAACCGTTCGATCCCAACAACGACTACTCCATTCCCTACATCTGGGGCGCGACGGCAATTGGCGTCAACAGCGACGCCGTCGATCCAAAAACGGTTTCCTCGTGGGCCGACCTGTGGAAGCCGGAATACAAAAGCAGCCTGCTGTTAACCGACGATGCGCGTGAAGTGTTCCAGATTGCGCTGCGTAAACTCGGCTATTCCGGCAACACCACCGATCCGAAAGAGATCGAAGCGGCGTATAACGAACTGAAAAAGCTGATGCCAAACGTGGCGGCGTTCAACTCCGATAACCCGGCTAACCCGTATATGGAAGGTGAAGTGAACCTGGGGATGGTCTGGAACGGCTCGGCGTTCGTTGCGCGTCAGGCCGGGACACCGCTGGAGGTGGTCTGGCCGAAAGAAGGCGGGATCTTCTGGATGGACAGCCTCTCAATTCCGGCTAATGCGAAAAACGTGGATGGCGCCCTGAAGCTGATTAACTTCCTGCTGCGCCCGGACGTGGCGAAACAGGTGGCGGAAACCATCGGCTATCCGACGCCGAACCTGGCCGCGCGGAAGCTGCTAAGCCCTGAAGTGGCAAATGATAAATCGCTTTATCCGGACGCTGAAACCATCAGCAAAGGGGAATGGCAGAACGACGTCGGTGACGCGAGCCGCCTTTATGAAGAGTATTATCAGAAGCTGAAAGCCGGTCGTTAATGCATAACGGGCGACACAAGGTCGCCCGTTACCCTTACAGCCCCTTCAGGAGTTTATCCACAAAGGCCGGCACCACCTCGCTTGCCAGACCGTAATGCTTCTCTTCAAACTCGCTGCCGACCTGGCTTGGCTCCAGATTGAGCTCCACCGTATGGGCACCTTGCAGCCGCGCTTCGTGCACAAATCCCGCCGCCGGATAGACATGGCCTGAGGTACCAATGGCGATAAAGACGTCCGCCATGGCCAGGGCACTGTAGATCTCATCCATTCCCAGCGGCATTTCGCCAAACCAGACCACGTGCGGACGCAGACGCGAAGGAAACTGGCAGCAGTGGCAGCGGTCTTCGTCCAGCACGTCCTCTTTCCAGTCCAGCACCTGACCACTCCATGCGCACCGCACCTTGAGCAGTTCGCCGTGCATGTGAATGACGTTGCGGTTACCGGCTCTTTCATGAAGATTGTCGATGTTTTGCGTCACCAGCAGAAAACGATCCCCCAGCGCCTCCTCCAGCTTTGCCAACGCCAGGTGCGCCGCGTTTGGCGCAATCTCCGGCTGCTGAAGCTGACGACGGCGGGCGTTGTAGAACGCCTGGACCAGCGCCGGATCGCGGGCGAAACCTTCCGGCGTCGCCACATCTTCAACTCGGTGTTCTTCCCACAGCCCGTCCGCCGCGCGGAAGGTCTGAATACCGGACTCGGCGGAGATCCCCGCCCCGGTCAACACCACCACTCTGGGTTTATCCATCGCTTCTGGCATCATCCTGTCTCTGAAAAAGATCCGCTGACGCAGGCGTTCACGTAAGCGGCGTTTATTTTTGCGAAAACGGCTGAGTCGACCCTGGCGACGCGACAGCATAGTAACCTCGTAAACTAATCGGTGAGATGAAGGAATGCGGCTCCGCGCATGCCTCCTGCGTCCCCGTGTCGCGCACGCTCAATGCACGGCACGCGGGCGACCGGCAATAAATGTCGGGGCAGACGCCCGGACAACTGTTCCGTAATCGCAGTGAAGTTTGACAGCCCACCCCCAATCACCAGCAGATCCGGGTCGACGATGGTCAGGATGTTGCCCAGACACACCGCCAGCAGGTCGAGATAGCGTTCAACGTGCTCTCGCGCCTGCGCATCCCCTTGTTCCCACAAGGTAATGATTTGGGGGGCCTCAAGTTTCTGATGATAGAAGTGTTCATACAGCCATGCAAACCCCCGTCCCGACAGATAGTTTTCAATGCAGCCGTGCTGACCGCAGCCGCAGCGGGTAAGCGGGAAATCGCGCCCGACCACGTCCAGCGCGTCCACCGGCAGACGAATGTGGCCAAATTCGCCAGTGATGTAGCTGCGTCCGGTAATAGACTTGCCGTTAATGACAATCCCGCCGCCGACGCCCGTCCCGAGGATCAGCCCCATCACCAGCGGATAGCGACGAAACTCGTCGTCCCAGGCTTCGGAAAGGGCAAAGCAGTTGGCATCGTTGTCTAAACGCACGTCGCGTTCAAGGAGGGCTGAGAGATTGGCGCGCAGCGGCTTGCCGCTGGCAGCGGGAACGTTGGCGGCATACAGCGTGCCGTCGTCGGTTTCGGGCATACCCGGAATTCCAATGCCGACGCTGCCCTTGACGCCAAACCGCTCATCCGCCTGCGCTACCAGCGCGGCGATAGCGGTTAAAAATTCATCGTAGCTTTCACGCGGCGTGGGCACGCGCGTTTCCCACTGGAGTGTGAGATCGGTATCAAACACGCCGAGCGCAATCTTGGTGCCGCCAATATCAAATCCGTAATACATGATGCATTCCTCTGCTTGATTCAGCGGCCCAAAGACCGCTAAACCATGACGAAATTACTGGCCACTTAATACCCTCGCCGGATCGATACGGCTTGCGCGACGCGCCGGATACCAGCTTGCCAGCAGACTCAGTAAAAGTGCTGTAACCAGCACATAAATAACGTCCAGCCAGTGCAGTTCAGACGGCAGGAAGTCAATAAAATAGATATCGCCGGACAGGAACTGATGGCCGATAAGCGTTTCAATCCCGTTGATAATCGGCGTCAGCTGAAGGGACACCACCACGCCGATGACCACGCCGCAGAGGCTGCCAAACAGCCCCGCCAGCAAACCGTACCAGACGAAAATGGCGCGAATAAGACCGTCTTTTGCCCCTAAGGTACGCAGCACGGCGATGTCGCCGCTCTTATCCTTAACGGCCATGACCAGCGTCGAGACGATATTAAAGCACGCCACCCCAATCACCAGCACCATCGCCAGATACATAATCGCGCGGATCATCTGGATATCGCGGTACATGTAGCCGTAAGTACCGATCCAGCTTTTGATGTAGACGTAGCTATTGGTCACGCTGCCGGCATCACGCACCAGCTTATTGGCGTTGAAAACGTCGTTAACCTTAATGGCTATCCCCGTCACGCTGTCGCTCATGTCCAGGTACTGACGGGCATCTTCCAGCGGCACCATGGCGAAGCTATGGTCGAGCTGGCCGCTTAACTGCAAAATACCGGTGACGTGCAGACGCACGCGTTTAGGCTGCTGCAATTTGTGGTCGGCGCTGGCGTTCGGGATCATGATCGATACCCAGTCGCCCTGCTTCACCTTCAGGGCATCGGCAACGCCTTTACCCATGATGATCTGCTGCTCGCCGGCCTTAAAGTTTGCCCATGCGCCATTTTGCACGTAGCGCGGCAGTGCGCTCAGACGCGCTTCCTGACGAGGATTTACCCCTTTCACCTGAATGGCGCGCAGGTTTACCCCGCTCTCCACCAGCCCGGTAAAGTTGATATAAGGTGCAGCCGCCGCGATGCCCGGCACTTTTTCCACTTTGTTCAGGGCATCCTGCCAGTTGGACCACGGCTGGTTAACCGGCTCGATTTCACCGTGAGGAACAACGGCCAGAATGCGGTTATTCAGTTCACGCTCAAAGCCATTCATGGCGCTTAAGCCGACGATCAGCACCGCCACGCCCAGGGCAATACCGATGGTGGAGATCACGGAGATAAGGGATACCATCCCACTCCGGCGACGACCGCGGCTAAAGCGTAACCCGATGAGTAACGATAACGGTGAAGCCATTACTCCGCTCCCATCAGCGTCAGTTCTGCGTTCAGACGACCGTCGCGCATTTCCAGCTGACGGCCCATCCGCTTAGCCAGCTGCAAATCGTGGGTCACCACCAGAAACGCGGTACCCTGCGCGGCGTTCAGTTCGCCGAGAAGCTGGAAAATGCTGTCTGCGTTACGCGCATCGAGGTTACCTGTCGGTTCATCCGCCAGCACCAGACGCGGGTTGTTGACCAGCGCGCGGGCGATCGCCACACGCTGACGCTCACCGCCGGAAAGCTCGGACGGACGGTGATTCCCGCGATGTCCCAGCCCTACCGCGTTTAGCATGTCGCTGGCGCGGGCATTAATTTCCGCCGGTTTCTTTTTACCAATCAGCAGCGGCATCGCCACGTTTTCCAGCGCCGTGAAGTCCGGCAGCAGATGGTGGAACTGATAGATAAAGCCCAGTTCGCGGTTACGCAGCTCGGCTTTCGCCGTTGACGACATTTTACTCAGCGGCTGTCCGGAGAAGATCACATCGCCTTCGGTTGGAGTGTCCAGCCCGCCCAGCAGGTGCAGCAGCGTACTTTTGCCGGAGCCGGAGCTGCCGACAATCGCCATCATCTCGCCTTCACCCACGCTAAAGCTCACATTGTGCAGCACGTCGGTCTGCACAGCGCCTTCCTGATAGCGTTTGGACAGGTTGACGCACTGCAACAGGATCTTATTCATAACGTAAAGCCTCAGCGGGTTGTGTGGCGGCAGCCCGCCAGGAAGGATAAAGCGTAGAAAGCAGCGCAATGGCCATCGCGGCCAGCGCAATACCGACCACCTGTAGCGGCTCGATAGCCACCGGCAGCGCCGCGCCATCGAGCAGCGCGCCGATGATCGGCATCAGATTGTTGAGCTGGCTGGCGAGCAGCGCGCCCAGCGCCGCCCCGAGCAGCGCACCGATAATGCCGGCGCTGGCGCCCTGAACCATAAATACCGCCATGATCTGGCGCGGGGTCAGGCCCTGGGTTTGCAGAATGGCGACTTCGCCCTGCTTCTCCATCACCATCAGCCCCAGCGAGGTGATGATGTTAAACGCGGCAACGGCCACGATCAGGCTTAACAGCAGCCCCATCATGTTTTTCTCCATGCGCACGGCCTGGAACAGCTCGCCTTTACGGTCGCGCCAGTCCTGCCATTTCGTCCCTTCCGGTAACGCCTGCTGGCTGAGGGTGTCTACCTTCAGCGGCGCGTCAAGCCACAGACGCCAGCCGGTAATATTGCCCGCCGGGTAGCGCATCAGACGCGAGGCGTCCTGAATGTTCACCAGCATCTGGTAACCATCGACTTCGCTGTTCGCCGCAAACGTGCCAATCACGTTGAACAGGCGCTGGCTTGGCAGACGCCCCATCGGCGTAAACTGGCTGGCTGAGGGCACCATAACGCGCAGCCGATCGCCACGGTTAACGCCAAGCTGCCCGGCCAGCTGCTCGCCGAGGATGACGTTATATTTACCCGGCTCGAGGTCGGTTTGCTTCACGTTAACCAGGAACGGCGTCAGCGGATCTTTTTGCGCCGGATCGATACCGAGCATCACCCCGACCGCCACGCTGCGGGCGCTTTGCAGCACCACATCGCCCGTTGTAAGGGGCGCAACGCGGGTGACACCCTGTAACTTCACCGCGCTTTCCGGCAGCTGTTGCGGGTTAACGGAACCCTGAGTGGAAGAGAGAACGGCCTGCGGCATCAGCCCCAGGATATTGTTTTGCAGCTCGCGCTCGAAGCCATTCATGACGGAAAGCACCGTCACCAGTGCCATCACGCCAAGCGTAATGCCAATAGTCGAAAGCCAGGAGACAAAGCGACCGAAGCGGTCCGCGGCGCGCCCACGCATGTAACGTAAGCCTATGAAGAGTGCGACAGGTTGATACATGAAATCCGTCTGTTTGCTGATAGCAGACCCACGAGTATATAAGCGAATCCGTTAAGCGTAAATGACTGAAACCGTAAGATTCGGTAATCATTTTTCCGAAAAATTCAGATAAATCATCATGCTACTGACCGAACTTCCGCCAGACAGCCTCCACCTTTTCCGAAAATCGTCCTGATACAGACTGTTACCCGTTACATCAGGGCTTCATTTTACAACAATCGGCGTTTCGTTTATGGCAACAAGGTCGTCACGCACCATGAAACAAAAAGCATTATGGATTAACCAGATAAAAGGCCTGTGCATTTGCCTGGTGGTAATTTACCACTCGGTGATCACCTTTTATCCTCACCTGGACGGGCTACAGCATCCGCTATCAGGCCTTCTCGCCAAATGCTGGGTCTACTTTAACCTTTACCTCGCCCCGTTCCGTATGCCGGTATTTTTCTTCATCTCCGGCTACTTGATCCGCCGATACATTGACGAGGTGAGCTGGCGTACCAGTCTCGACAAGCGCATCTGGAGCATCGTCTGGGTGCTGGCGCTGTGGGGCGTACTGCAATGGCAGGCGCTGACCCATCTGAACGCCTGGCTCGCCCCCGAGCGTGAACTGGCAACATCATCCAATGCCGCCTACGCCGATTCCGTTTCAGGGTTTGTGCTGGGAATGCTCACGGCCAGCACCAGCCTGTGGTATCTGTACGCGTTAGTGGTCTACTTCACGCTCTGTAAACTGCTGAGCCGCTGGAAACTGCCGATGCTGGGGGTTCTGGCGCTGGCAAGCGTCGCCATTAATTTCCTGCCGCTGCCGTGGTGGGGAATGAACAGCGTCGTGCGCAATATGATCTACTACAGCCTCGGCGCATGGTACGGCGCGCAGCTGATGGCGTGGATGAAAGGGTTGAATCTGCGCCGTAGCTGGCTGGCACTCGTTGCCTCTGCCGCGCTGTCCGTGGTGCTGTGGTTCGCTAACGTCCCTCTGCCGCTCTCTCTGCTGTCGATCGTGGTCATCATGAAACTTTTCTACAGCATTGAGCAGCGTTATGCCGTTCACCCTAATAATCTGCTGAACGTCATCGGGTCGAACACTATCGCGATTTACACCACCCACCGCATTTTAATTGAGGCGTTTAGCCTGATCCTGATCGGTGAAATGAATGCGGCGTACTGGCCGGTCTGGGCTGAACTTGCGCTGATTCTGGTCTATCCGTTTATCAGCCTGCTCGTCTGCACGCTGGTCGGGCTGGGGGCCCGTAAGCTCTCAACCGCTCTCTTTGGCGATTTTTTCTTCTCCCCACCCGCGCGTGTTTCATCCGTGCCCGCTACCCGCTAACCTGCCCCGCCCCCATCCGGGGGCTCTTTTCCTCTTGTGCGGTTACGATTTGCTAATGCAAAACGATCGAGGATAATAAAGACATTGCGTATCAGTGATATGCCCCAATACTGTTGGTATATCCCCAAGAGACTCTGACATAGCCATGCCTGAACACTATCGTTATTCCCTGCCTGTTAAACCAGGCGATCAACGCCAGCTCGGCGAACTCACGGGCGCGGCCTGCGCGACGCTGGTGGCGGAAATTGCCGAGCGGCATCCTGGGCCGGTGGTGCTGGTTGCCCCGGACATGCAAAACGCCCTGCGCCTGCACGATGAGATCCGCCAGTTCACCGACAGCCTGGTCTTCAGCCTGGCCGACTGGGAAACGCTTCCCTACGACAGTTTCTCTCCGCATCAGGAGATTATCTCCTCGCGCCTGTCGACGCTGTACCAGCTTCCCACCATGCAGCGCGGCGTACTGATTGTGCCGGTGAATACCCTGATGCAGCGCGTTTGCCCGCACAGCTATCTGCACGGCCACGCGCTGGTGATGAAAAAAGGCCAGCGCCTGTCGCGCGATGCCCTGCGCGTGCAGCTGGACGGCGCTGGCTATCGTCATGTCGACCAGGTGATGGAGCACGGTGAGTACGCGACGCGCGGCGCGCTGCTGGATCTCTATCCGATGGGCAGCGATCAGCCGTATCGTCTGGATTTCTTTGACGACGAGATCGACAGCCTTCGCGTGTTCGACGCCGACACCCAGCGCACGCTGGAAGAGGTGGAATCCATTAACCTGCTGCCCGCCCATGAGTTCCCAACGGATAAAACCGCCATCGAACTGTTCCGCAGCCAGTGGCGCGACAGGTTCGACGTGAAGCGTGATGCTGAACATATCTATCAGCAGGTCAGCAAGGGCACCCTGCCGGCCGGGATCGAATACTGGCAGCCGCTGTTCTTTAACGAGCCGCTGCCGGCGCTGTTCAGCTACTTCCCGGCAAACACGCTGATTGTGAATACCGGCGATATCGACGCCAGCGCCAGCCGCTTTGAAAGCGAGACGCGCGCCCGCTTTGAAAACCGGGGCGTGGACCCGATGCGTCCGCTGCTGCCGCCGGAAATGCTGTGGCTGCGTACCGATGAGCTCAACGCCGAGCTGAAACGCTGGCCGCGCATGCAGCTCAAAACCGACTCGCTTGCCGATAAGGCGGCGAACACCAATCTCGCGTTCCGTACGCTGCCCGATCTGGCCGTCCAGGCGCAGCAGAAATCCCCGCTGGATAATCTGCGCAAGTTTCTTGAGTCCTTTACCGGACCGGTGGTGTTTTCCGTTGAGAGCGAAGGTCGCCGTGAAGCGCTGGGTGAACTGCTGGGACGGATTAAGGTCGCACCAAAACGCATTCTGCGGCTGAGCGAGGCGACCGGTAACGGTCGTTATCTGATGATCGGCGCCGCCGAGCACGGATTCATTGATACGCTCAATAACCTGGCGTTGATTTGTGAAAGCGATTTGCTGGGCGAACGCGTGGCGCGCCGTCGTCAGGACAGCCGTCGCACCATCAATCCGGACACCCTGATCCGTAACCTGGCCGAGCTGCATCCCGGTCAGCCGATCGTGCACCTGGAACACGGTGTGGGTCGCTATCAGGGTATGACCACCCTCGAAGCCGGTGGCATCAAAGGTGAATACCTGATGCTGACCTACGCCAACGACGCCAAACTGTACGTGCCGGTGTCGTCTCTGCACCTGATCAGCCGCTACGCGGGCGGTGCCGAAGATAACGCGCCGCTGCATAAGCTGGGTGGCGACGCCTGGTCACGCGCGCGGCAGAAAGCGGCGGAAAAAGTACGCGACGTGGCCGCCGAGCTGCTGGACATTTACGCCCAGCGTGCGGCCAAAGAGGGTTATGCGTTTAAGCATGATAAAGAGCAATACCAGCTGTTCTGCGACAGCTTCCCGTTTGAAACTACGCCGGATCAGGCTCAGGCTATCAACGCGGTGCTGAGCGACATGTGCCAGCCGCTGGCGATGGACCGTTTAGTTTGCGGCGACGTGGGCTTCGGTAAAACCGAGGTGGCGATGCGCGCCGCTTTCCTGGCGGTTGAGAACAACAAGCAGGTGGCGGTGCTGGTGCCGACCACCCTTCTCGCCCAGCAGCACTTTGACAACTTCCGCGACCGCTTCGCCAACTGGCCGGTGCGTATCGAAATGTTGTCCCGCTTCCGCAGCGCCAAAGAGCAGACGCAGATCCTGGAGCAGGCAACCGAAGGCAAAATTGATATCCTGATCGGTACCCACAAGCTGCTGCAAAGCGACGTGAAGTGGAAAGATCTGGGCCTGTTGATTGTCGACGAAGAGCACCGCTTTGGGGTGCGCCATAAAGAGCGCATCAAAGCGATGCGCGCCGACGTAGACATCCTGACCCTCACCGCAACGCCGATCCCGCGCACCCTGAACATGGCGATGAGCGGCATGCGCGATCTGTCGATTATCGCCACCCCACCGGCGCGCCGTCTGGCGGTGAAAACCTTCGTGCGCGAGTATGACAATCTGGTGGTGCGCGAGGCGATCCTGCGCGAAGTGCTGCGCGGCGGCCAGGTTTACTATCTCTACAATGACGTCGAAAATATCCAGAAAGCCGCCGACAGGCTGGCAGAGCTGGTGCCGGAGGCGCGTGTTGCCATCGGTCACGGCCAGATGCGCGAGCGCGAGCTGGAGCGGGTGATGAACGACTTCCACCACCAGCGCTTCAACGTGCTGGTGTGTACCACCATCATTGAAACCGGGATCGACATTCCGACGGCAAACACGATCATCATCGAGCGCGCGGATCACTTCGGTCTGGCCCAGCTGCACCAGCTGCGCGGCCGCGTCGGGCGTTCGCACCATCAGGCCTACGCGTGGCTGCTGACGCCGCATCCGAAGGCGATGACCACCGACGCGCAAAAGCGTCTGGAAGCCATCGCCTCGCTGGAAGATCTGGGCGCGGGCTTTGCGCTGGCGACGCACGACCTGGAGATCCGCGGCGCCGGTGAGCTGCTGGGTGAAGACCAGAGCGGCTCCATGGAAACCATCGGTTTCTCGCTGTATATGGAGCTTCTGGAAAATGCCGTCGACGCGCTTAAAGCCGGACGTGAACCGTCTCTTGAAGATCTCACCAGCCAGCAGACCGAAGTGGAGCTGCGCATGCCTTCCCTGCTGCCGGACGACTTTATCCCTGACGTCAACACGCGACTGTCGTTCTACAAACGCATTGCCAGCGCGAAAAGCGAAGGCGAGCTCGAGGAGATCAAGGTCGAGCTGATTGACCGTTTCGGCATTCTGCCGGACGCGGCGCGCAACCTGCTGGATATCGCCCGGCTGCGTCAGCAGGCGCAGAAGCTGGGGATCCGCAAGCTCGAAGGCAACGAGAAAGGCGGCATGATTGAATTTGCCGAGAAGAACCACGTCGACCCGATGTGGCTGATTGGCCTGCTGCAAAAACAGCCGCAGCATTTCCGTCTTGATGGCCCGACGCGTCTGAAATTCACCCAGGATCTGACGGAGCGTAAAACACGCATGGACTGGGTGCGTAACTTTATGCGCCAGCTGGAAGAGAACGCTATCGCTTAAATGATTGCCCTCGCCAGCGTTCGGCTGGTGGGGGACAATTTACAAACTCTTTGCACTTCGCCCAATCTTCCCGACTATACATTCGCCATACTTATCATTAACGCCTTATAAAACAATAACCTTATCATTTGTATGGATTATGATAATGATGACCTCTTCGCGTTTTACCCGCTGGATCACGCTGTTTGCGCTGGCCGCAGCGGTTGCCGTTGCGCTGCCCGCGCGCGCTAATACCTGGCCTCTTCCGCCTGCTGGCAGCAACGTCGTGGGCCAGAACCGCTTCCATGTCGTTGAAAATGATGGCGGCTCGCTGGAAGCAATTGCCAAAAAATATAATGTCGGGTTCCTGGCGCTGTTGCAGGCCAACCCGGGCGTTGACCCCTATGTGCCCCGGGCCGGCAGCGTGCTGACGATTCCACTGCAAACCCTTCTCCCGGACGCGCCGCGTCAGGGCATTGTGATTAATCTCGCCGAGCTGCGTCTGTATTACTACCCGCCGGGCAAGAATGAAGTCACCGTCTACCCTATCGGTATCGGCCAGCTGGGGGGCGATACGCTTACCCCGACCATGGTCACCACCGTCTCTGATAAGCGCGCCAATCCTACCTGGACTCCGACGGCAAACATTCGCGCCCGCTATAAAGCACAAGGTATCGATCTGCCCGCTGTGGTTCCCGCTGGCCCGGACAACCCGATGGGGCACCACGCGATCCGCCTGGCGGCCTACGGTGGGGTTTATCTTCTGCACGGCACGAATGCGGATTTCGGGATCGGGATGCGCGTCAGCTCTGGCTGTATTCGCCTGCGCGATGACGACATCAAGACGCTGTACAACGTGATTACCCCTGGCACGAAAGTGAATATCATCAACACGCCGATTAAGGTGTCTGAAGAGCCGGGTGGCGTCCGTCTGGTTGAGATCCACCAGCCGCTGTCGAAAAACATCAATGACGATCCGCAGACGCTGCCTATTAATCTGAATGCGGCTATGGTGAGCTTTAAAACGAACGCCAACACCGACGGCGCGGTGATGGAGCGGGCGATGGAAGTGCGCTCGGGAATGCCGACCAACGTCACGCGGCATCATGAGGTTGCGCAACAGTCGATGTAAATCAGTCATAACGACAAACGCCCTGCATGAGCAGGGCGTTTTTTATTGCAGTGGCATAACGGAGGGTTGCGTTACGCTTATTTGTAGATAACTGCGGTACCGTGCAGAGTGTTAGGACCGGTCACAGAGGTGATGCGGAATGATTTCGCACCCATTTCGTCAGCTTTTTGCGCCAGCTGATCTTCCAGAGAGCCCAGGTTAGTCCCGGCGGTGGCAGAGATGGTACCGACTTTCTGCTGGTCTGCTGGAGTAGACTGAACCTCAACAGCAGCGAAGCTTGCGAAAGAGAGTGAACTCAGAACGGCGGCAGCGATGAGGGTTTTAACGTTTTTCATAATTTTTTACCTTTAGCAGATGATGGTGTGGTCGTTAGTTATTTAATTAACGATCGATAGGTAAATGATAGATGTGATCCAGGTCACACGTCAACCCATTTTTATAATGACCATTAAATTAATTTGTTTTGCCTTATATTTCATAAAGATAAATTAAAATTATTTTTCAGAAATCACTGCTGGTCGTAGCAGGCATTTATTTTTATAATGATTATTCAACAAATCAACAGAGGACCAACGGCATATGACAACCGACGTCACGAGTTGCGCAAAGAAAAGCCGTGGCCGACCAAAAGTGTTCGACAGGGATGCGGCGCTCGATAAGGCCATGACGCTCTTCTGGCAGCATGGGTATGAAGCCACGTCGCTTTCCGATCTGGTGGAAGCAACCGGCGCGAAAGCCCCTACCCTCTATGCAGAGTTCACCAACAAAGAAGGCTTATTCCGGGCCGTTCTGGACAGATACATCTCGCGCTTCGCAGCAAAACATGAAGCGCAGCTGTTCTGTGAAGATAAAACCGTTGAGCAGGCATTGCGGGATTATTTCTGCGCGGTTGCAACCTGCTTCACCAGTAAAGACACGCCCGCGGGCTGTTTTATGATCAACACCTCCGCCACCCTCGCCGCATCGTCTAAGGAGATAGCCAACACGGTTAAATCACGTCATGCGATGCAGGAGGAGACGCTCAGTACGTTTCTGGCTCAGCGCCAGCAGCGCGGCGAAATTCCGGCGCACTGCCGTCCGCAGGAGCTGGCCCAGTATCTGAGCTGTATTTTGCAGGGGATGTCGATCAGCGCCCGTGAAGGCGCGACGCTGGAAAAGTTGCAGGGTATTACGCAAACAACGCTGCGCCTGTGGCCGGAACTGCTTAAGCTCTGAAGCAAAAAAAAGCTCCTCAGCCTGAGCGCATGAGGAGCTAAGTTCAGAGAACATCTTTTTTACGCTTTGTTATTCAGTATCAGCTGACCATTACCGTCGAGCGGGATTTGCGTGCCAGGATCTTTATCCATACGGATTTTCCCCTGCTGGTCGCCGATTTTGTAGGTTACGTCGTAACCCAACATTTTTTCAGACTTGTCATACACGGTTTTACAGCGCTGCTGCGTTGTGGTGTAGGTGTCGTTTTCCTGCATCGCGCCCTGCACCTGGTTACCGGCATAACCGCCACCCAGCGCACCGACAACCGTCGCGACATCCTTACCACGGCCACCACCAAACTGATGACCAATCACCCCACCGGCAACCGCACCCAGCACGGAGCCCGCGATACGGTTTTCGTCCTGAACCGGACGACGATGGGTGACAGAAACATTACGGCACTCCTGACGAGGCGTCTTGACCGTCTCTTTAATCGGTGTAGCGGAAACCACCTGCGCATACTGCGGGCCACGATCAAGTACGTTCAGACTGGCAACGGCAGCCACACCCAGCGCAGCTGCGACGCCAATCCCTATACCCGCCAACATTGATTTATTCACGGGACTTCCTCCTTTGTTGCAATTGGTAGCAATTTTGCAGCGCGCTAGGCGCTTCGCCAATAAGACAAAGGATCAAAAAATGGGGCAATGACCTGGGATTACGCGCGTTTAGGAGAACTCTTAAGCGTCAGGAGCGGGATGAACAGCATGATGTGCTAAAAATTCCCTCCGGCGGGCCCGGAGGGAGAGAGAAATTAGTGCAGCTTCAGGCGTGGGCGGATCACGCGGTTGATACGGCCGACCAGCATCATTAAGCCGGTTTTGAAGTAGCCGTGCAGCGCAATCTGGTGCATACGGTACAGAGAGATGTACACGAAGCGGGCGATACGCCCTTCAACCATCATGGAGCCGCGCATCAGGTTACCCATCAGGCTGCCTACGGTGGAAAAGTTGGAGAGCGACACCAGAGAGCCATGGTCTTTGTAGACATAGGCTTTCATCGGTTTGCCTTTCGCCTGCGCCAGGATGTTGTGCAGCACGAGGCTTGCCATCTGGTGCGCTGCCTGAGCGCGAGGAGGCACAAACCCGCCTTCCGGACGCGCGCAGGAGGCACAGTCACCGATGGCGAAGATGTCCGGATCGCGCGTGGTTTGCAGCGTCGGCTCGGTCACCAGCTGGTTAATGCGGTTCGTCTCCAGCCCACCGATATCCTTCATGAAATCAGGCGCTTTGATACCAGCGGCCCAGACCATCAGGTCGGCCTGGATGTACTCGCCGTCTTTGGTATGCAGACCGCCCTCATCCGCGCTGGTCACCATGGTCTGGGTCAGCACGCGCACGCCCAGCTTGGTCAGCTCGTTATGGGCAGCGCCGGAGATACGCGGCGGCAGCGCCGGCAGAATGCGTTCACCTGCTTCCACCAGCGTCACGTTCAGCGCTTCGTTAGTCAGACCTTTGTAGCCGTAGCTGTGCAGCTGCTTAACCGCATTGTGCAACTCCGCCGATAACTCCACGCCCGTTGCCCCGCCGCCCACGATAGCAATGTTAACCTTGCCGTTGGCACCCATGTTATTGGTGTACTTCAGGAATAGGTTAAGCATTTCCTGATGGAAACGACGCGCCTGATGCGGGTTATCCAGGAAGATGCAGTGCTCTTTCACGCCTGGCGTGTTGAAGTCATTGGACGTACTGCCCAGCGCCATCACCAGCGTGTCATAGGCCAGCTTGCGCTCAGGGACCAGCAGCTCGCCTTTGTCATCCCGCAGCTCGGCCAGCGTGATGGTTTTATTTTCACGGTTGATATCCACCACGGAGCCCAGCTGGAACTGGAAATGGTGGTTACGCGCATGCGCCAGATAGCTCAGCGCATCCACGCCCTCATCCAGCGACCCGGTCGCCACTTCGTGCAGGAGCGGCTTCCACAGGTGGCTGTGGTTACGATCCACCAGCGTAATCTTGGCTTTCTTACCGCGACCCAGCTTCTTACCCAGCTGTGTCGCCAGCTCCAGTCCGCCAGCACCACCGCCGACAATCACTATCTTTTTCAATGGTGTAGTCAACGTGACCCCCTCAAATTATTAACCAATTGTTAATTAAAAGTTATAGAAATAACACTTAATTAACAACAGGTTACTGCGCTGAAACCATTCAGATTCATTGAGAATAGCACGTCAGGCGCATTGGTCATACCAAAATTGATATGTATCAAGTTTTGATGGTTTAAAAGTAGACAATTCCGACAAAAAAGAGGCCCGGCACGCTTTCGCGTACCGGGCCTCTATCAGGTTCAGGGAAATCAGCCCAGCGTTTTGAAGGCTTTAATACGCTGCAAATGCGGCGAGATGTTTTTGAACTTATGGGTCTGCTCTTCGTCCCAGACAATTTCGTAGTAATGATGCAGAAGCTCGGCGGCGCGGGAGCTGTTCAGCGCTTCATCATTGCGAGAAAGGATAACCAGACAGCGATCGCGGTTCTTTTCACGGAAATTGCTCACGCATTTGGTTGCGATATCGGCGTACTCTTCCGGACGGTCAATCTTGCCTTCCATGTTCTCGTTCGGGAACAGGTTAGGATTGAAAATGACCTGGCGCATATCGCACAAAAAACCGATGCGTTCTGCCCAGTATCCCCCCAACCCTACGCCGCAAATCAGCGGGCGATCGTCGATATTAAGCTGCAACATTTTATCCACTTCTTTCAGCAGATGCTGCATGTCATGCTTCGGATGACGCGTGCTGTAGCTAATCAGCCGAACATCCGGATCGATAAACTGCAATTGCAGCACTTTCTCATGATTACCAGGACTGTTTGAGTCAAAACCGTGTAAATAGATGATCATCGTCTCACCACGCTACGCCTTCCGGGATGAATTAAAGGGCTGCTTTATGTGCCTGCCAGCGCTCGTTCAGGGCTTCGAGCCGGGCGTTTACCGCTTTCCAGCGCGCCGAGTCCATCAGCTCCTGACGACTAAATGAACCTTTATGATACAATTGTGTAACACGCTCAGCATTGATCGGCGACAGGTTATCCAGCACACTCACCGCACCTTTACGATTATTGCAGACGAGGATCATATCGCAACCCGCATCCAGAGAAGCCTGTCCACGTTCAGCATAGCTGCCCATGATCGCCGCTCCTTCCATGGATAAATCGTCGGAGAAAATCACGCCGTTGAAGCCTAACTCCTGACGCAGCACGGTTTTCAGCCAGTGCGGAGAGCCGCTGGCCGGGCGAGGATCGACATCACTGTAAATGACGTGCGCAGGCATGATCGCGTCCAGCTTGTTATCGGTAATCAGCGAGCGGAAAACAGACATATCTTTAGCGCGAATTTCTGCTTCCGGGCGCGGATCGCGCGGCGTTTCCTTATGGGAATCCGCCGTCACCGCCCCGTGGCCCGGAAAGTGTTTGCCGGTGGTTTTCATGCCCGCGTCATGCATTCCGTCAATGAAGCGCGTCGCCATTGCCAGCGCGATACGCGGATCGTCATGATACGAACGCTCACCAATTGCCGCGCTAATGTGGCCCACGTCCAGCACCGGAGCGAAGCTGATGTCGATATCCATGGCGATCATCTCGCTGGCCATCAGCCAGCCAGCGTCCTGCGCCAGTTGACCGCCCTCTTCGGTTCCCAGCAGCGCTGCGAAAGATTGCGCGGCAGGTAAACGGGTAAACCCTTCCCGGAAACGCTGTACGCGGCCACCTTCCTGATCTACCGCGACCACCAGGTGATTGCGCGAAGCCGCGCGGATCTGACGAACCAGCTCACGCAGCTGCGCCGGATCGTGATAATTGCGGGTGAAAAGAATCAGCCCCCCTACCAGCGGGTGCGCCAGGATTTCGCGCTCTTCCGCATCCAGCTCAAACCCTTCAACATCCAACATTACTGGACCCACACCAACCTCTCTTATCCTTTCGTTTGTAACTGGCGCCAGGCATCATCTGCCAGCGCAATAAATTGTTCGTCATCTGTTTGCTGAAAGCGCATTTCAAACCAGCCCGCCATGAGCATGATTACCCATGGTCGCCAGCGCGCAACCTGCCGCGCAAGGGTGTGCGCATTCATGTTGGCGTTTCGGGCATAAGCGGCTATCAGCTGTCCGCGCGAGGCTTCGTCGGGCATCCAGACCGCGGCAAGTTCGAGCGCCACGTCACCGTCCCCGGCATATTCCCAGTCGATAAGTTTCTCGCCTGCCGCCGTATGAACGATATTCCCCGCGTGGACGTCCATATGCAGCGGTGCCAGGCGTAACGCCTGCGGCTCTCCTGCTTTACGCAGCCGCTTCAGCTGCGCCAGCCAGTATGGCGTGCGTCGTCCCGGCGCGGCCTGCTGCCAGTAGCGTTCCAGCAAGGGGAGCAACGTTACCCGCCAGCCCAGACGCGGCTGGCGATGCAGATGATACAGCATGGCTGCCAGCGTCGGGGGATCGGGTAGCTCGCGTTTGATCTCACCCGCAATAAACGTCACCGCCATCCAGTCCCTGATAAAGAGATGGGGCTGCGGCGCAAGGTCGGCGGGCAGGCGCTTCAGGGCGCGGAACTGACGACGAAAATGGGAGGCAGGCGCGGCGGCATCGTGATGCTGGCGTAAAACCAGCCGATGATCACCATGCTCAATAATGCAACTCGCGCCGCCAAGCCCGACGGGGGCTTGCGGCGCGATAACACGGTACTTTGGGAAATAGCGCGTCAGGACATCATGACGCGTGCGCTTATTGTTGCGTAACGGCACCTTTACCTGACCAGATAATTTCGCCGGTCTGAACCAGCATTAACTGCATCTGCAACGACGGCGTGTTCACGTTACCCGTCGCGTTAGAATAAAGGACATACTGCGCGCCAACGTTGCGGGCAATACCAATGGCTTTACTGCGCGAACCCAGGCTGTCCTGAGGCGACAGACCAAGCTGTTGCTTAGCGACCGCGAGCTGCTGGGCTGAGACCAGCGTAAATTTACCGTTGTTCGCCAGCGCATTGCGCAGCGTTTCCGTTGCTTCGCCCGCATTCAGGGAACCATTCGTACGGTTGTTCACGCTGTCCACCAGCAGCACGCTGCCGGGCGTAACGCCCTGTGCCTGCAACATTTTGCCGACCATCGGCTGCATCGCGCCGTTCCAGTCATAGTGGCGCACGCGCGGCGCAGGCTGTGCGGTATCGTCCTGATGCTCGATCGGGCCAGGCTGCGCCGGAATGGTCGGTACAGACGGCACGGTTGGCACAGGTTCCGCCGGCGTTGTGGGCTGTTCCGTCCCCGGCTTCGCCTGATCCACCGGTGCAGGTTCTTCAGTTCGCGTCACACAGCCTGCCAGAAAGAGTGCGAAGGCACTCAGGAGCGCATAACGGCTCATCGTTTTAATCAAGGTTCACCCCTTACAAATAAAGATAAAGTCTCACCTTATGTGCACCCAGATAGCTGGCGCTGCCGTAAAGCGTGACCGACGATCTTGCCGGAATGGTCACGCTGCGCGGCGCCTCAAGCGGATGCATCTCAAGACCTCTCACGTCATACCAGTAGAAGCGATAATGCACCGTCACTGGCTCTTGCCTTTCGTTATAGAGCGTAGAGGAGGCAGAAGACTGGATTTCGCTAATGGTCAGTGAAGGCTGCTCGGCCGTGATGCCCGCAGCAAGCACTGAAGACTCCATCACCAGCGTCTGTTCTTCACTGACCGGGATGGCAGGACGCGCGCTGCACCCTACCATTACCAGCGTCACGATCAGCGCTGCAATACGCCCAATTAACATATTAAAGACCTTTATGTGCCAGCATCGGTCCCAGTGGACGTCCACCCAGCAGATGCATATGAATATGATAGACTTCCTGCCCGCCATGGCGATTGCAGTTCATGATCAAACGGTATCCGTCTTCAGCAATCCCTTCCTGCTCAGCGATTTTCGCGGCCACCGTAAGCATACGGCCTAGCGCCACTTCGTGCTCGGTTTTAACGTCATTAACGGTCGGGATGAGAATATTGGGAATAATAAGGATGTGCGTCGGCGCCTGGGGAGAAATGTCGCGGAAAGCCGTGACCAGTTCATCCTGATAGACAATATCCGACGGAATTTCGCGGCGGATAATTTTACTGAAAATCGTTTCTTCAGCCATGACCTTTTCCTTTTAAATTTAATCTGGCGTCGTGCGTCCGTTGTTAACACACATTGTCTGTTTTACTGCATGACACAACACAAGAGTATGAGCGACTTTCTCCTGTCCTTTCAACCTTCTCCCGTGATTTCTTTCCTGATTGTCCGCCATCTGGCTGAAGAGGCATCGCTTTAGGACATTTCTATTCTGAAACCTGATTTCAGTTCATCCCGAAACATCTGTTTACAGCGTTAATCACAATGCGTATATTTCGCATTTGCATTTTCATGCGCATTTTTAACATAGAAAACGACGTCAGCCCGTGCTAGCGGAGCTGTCGCGCACCACCTTCACCATTCACTAAGGGTTTGATGATGTCTTTCATTAATCACACCAGGGATGGGCAACGCCAGCCTGTCGCAACACCTTCGTTGCTGGCAGCCTGCATTGCTATGGCATTGACGCCAACCGCCGCTTTCGCTGCTTCAACCGAAGATACCGTCGTCGTTGACGGAGGTTTTGACAACACACAGGATCTGTCTGCCAGCCAGGATCAGGATTACAGCGTAAAAACCACCACTACCGGCACCAAACTGTTGCTGGTCCCTCGTGATATCCCACAGTCCGTCAGCGTCATTAGCCAGCAGCGTATGGCTGATCAGAATCTGCAATCTATCGGCCAGGTGCTGACGAACACCACGGGCATTACGGCACAGGTGCAGGATAGCGACCGTACCGTGTTTTACTCACGCGGATTTTTCGTCAGCAACTACGCCTATGACGATCTTCCGACGTCCATCAGTGAAGTGTGGAACTTTGGTGATACCGCCGCCGACACCGCAATTTATGACCGCATTGAAGTGGTCCGTGGCGCCACCGGCCTGATGTCCGGTACGGGCAACCCGGCGGCGTACGTAAATATGGTGCGCAAGCATGCGGACAGCCCGGAATTTAAAGGCAACGTCTCCGCCAGCTACGGCAGCTGGGACAAGCAGCGCTACGTGCTGGATCTCCAGGCGCCGCTGGTGGAGTCAGGTAAGGTGCGGGGCCGTCTTATCACCGGTTATCAGGATAACGACAGCTTCGTGGATAACTACCACTACCGGAAGAAATTCCTCTACGGCGTGATGGACGCGGATGTCACCGACAGCACGACCCTCTCGGTAGGGTATGAGTATCAGGAAAGCCATACCGCCGACCCAACCTGGGGTGGCCTGCCGACCTGGTACAGCGACGGAAGTAAGACCAACTACAATCGCAGCCAGACCGTCGCGCCTGACTGGGCCTATTCGGATAAAGACAGCACCCGCATCTTCGCTAACCTGACCCAGCGTTTCGATAATGGCTGGGAAGCGCACATCAACGGCATGCATGCTGAAACCAACTTTGACTCTAAGCTGATGTATATGTCCGGTTATCCTGATAAAGAGACCGGCGCGGGCCTGGTGGGTTACGGCGGCTGGAACCGCGGGGAACGTAAACAGGATGCGGTCGACGCCTTCCTGCGCGGCGGCTTCGATCTCTTTGGTCGTCAGCATGAAATGATGTTCGGCGGCAGCTTCAGCCGTCAGCGTAACCATTACGACAATACCATGCCGGATGCGGTATACGGCATGGTTGACGTCGGCAACTTTAAGAACTGGAACGGGAACATTGCCGATCCGCAGTGGACCCCGTGGAAGCTCTACAGCAAAGATGATATTCGTCAGTCTTCAGCCTATTCCTCCGCGCGTTTCTCGCTGGCCGACCCGCTGCACCTGATTCTGGGCGCGCGCTACACCAGCTATAACATTCGCTATAATCCGGCAGGTTCCCCGAACACCCGTCTGGAAAGTACCGAAGATGACGTAACGCCGTACGCGGGCCTGGTGTATGACATCAATGAGGACTGGTCGACCTACGTCAGCTATACCTCCATCTTCCAGCCGCAGGATAAGCGCGACGCCAGCGGACGTTATCTCGACCCTACCACGGGCAAAAGCTATGAAGCGGGCGTGAAGGCCGACTGGTTTAATACCCGCCTCACCACCTCGCTGGCGATTTTCCGCATTGAGCAGGATAACGTCGCAAGCAACACCTATACCTACATGCCGAGCGGTGAGTCGATTTATGAATCGCTGGACGGCGTGGTCAGCAAAGGCGTTGAGTTCGAGCTCAACGGTGCCCTGACCGATAACTGGCAGCTGACCTTCGGCGCGACGCGTTACATTGCTGAAGATAAAAATGGCAACGCCGTCAGTTCCGATCAGCCGCGCACGACCATGAAGCTGTTCACCCGTTATCAGTTGCCCATGCTGCCGGAGCTGACCGTGGGCGGTGGTGTAAACTGGCAGAACAAGGTATGGACGGACGTGGAAGGCGGTCCGGCAGGACGTTCCCGCGCGGAGCAAGGCAGCTATGGGCTGGTGAACCTGTTCAGCCGCTATCAGGTCACCAAAGACTTTGCCGTTCAGGCTAACGTCAACAACCTCTTAGACAAAGAGTATTACGACTACGTCGGATCGTATGTGGTGTATGGCGCACCGCTGAACGTTTCGGTGAGCGCGAGCTACGACTTCTGAGTTTAAGCCCGGTGGCGCTACTGTATGACCGGATACATAGGTGACAGATCAGACCGGGAACATAGGTAACACTTTTAGTCTATCCGGAGCACACTCTG